>JAUWZD010000033.1 GCA_030615505.1 Spirochaetales bacterium
TTCAGAAAGCTTTACATTTTTGCCTATATCGATTTCAACATCCTTACCGTCCCTGGCAGGTAACATCTTACCCAATACAGTGCAGCCTTGCTTCCCTTCTTCTTTTGGGACTTTCTTTGCCAATAATTGTCCGGCTTCGACATTCTCTATAAGGTCCAGTTCTTTAAAGTCAACCCTCCCATTTTTTTCCTTCAGCTTTACTACTGAGTGATCCGTAGTAAAATTATATACTATCCTGGCATCCTGACCATTGACCGGCTCGCTTCCCTCGGCTGCTAATATCTTATTATTGTAATACGGGTAATCGATAAACTCAGTTATAACTTCATCTTTTATACCGTGAATCACACCATTGCTCTTCAGAAGGGACCGAATATCATCAGGGGAAAGGTCCTGTCCCCCGGGTCCTGGTTGGCTGATAGTCATATAAGCCTTCATTTCTTGATCCGCGATTTCAACAGACAGAATCGACTGATTCATTGGATTATAATCAAACTCACCAACCCGGATATATTCACCATCTGCGTGTTTTACTACCTTAGCTACCTGAGAAGAATTATAATTACTGACTCCCCTCAAAGAGATTTTCTCTAAAGCCATTCTCTCGGTAGCTCTTTTTCCTTTACCGATGGGCCTTGTTACCTTTAAGAATGCTCCATCATTGGTAAGACGCACAAACACTTCCCCATCTTGATCTTTTACTTCCTCTATATGTTCACCTGTTAATCCCAGGCCTCCCAGATCAACTTCATCAAGACCCGGAGCCTCGGATTCTTGAAGTGTTTCATAGGCTAAAATGATCCACTCCTTCCTGGCTACGCCCATGATCCCTCTGCTGCCCCTCTGGATCACCTCATACTGCAGCTTTTTAGCCGGACTGCCGAGTTCTATGGAAGCCTGCTTTAATGCATCCTGGATGCTGTTACCCGCAACACGTACAGATTTTTGATTCCGTTCTTCCTCCAGCTGGTTCTTCATATATTCTCGCAGGTTAGGCAGTGTTATCATAAAATACCTCGTTTCACATTGGAGAGCTTAGCCCTGAGTCTCATAATCGCTTTTGTATGGAGCTGGGATATACGTGATTCGGTTACCTTTAGCACTTCACCAATCTCTTTTAAGGTAAGATCCTCATAATAATATAGAACTAAAACCTTTTTTTCCTTATCAGGCAGCTCATTAATTGCTTCTATTATAACCCGCTTAATTTCCTCTTTTTCTACAATTGTATCCGGATTGAGAGCAGAAGGTGACTCTATGCTTTCTACAATTGATATCCTATCATTATCCTCCCCGGTATACCATACCTCGTTTAATGAGAGGACTGAGGTCCCTGAAATTTTCAGCATGATATTCTGGAAGTCTCTAATGTCGATTCTCATTTCCTTAGCAATTTCTTCATCGGTCGCCGCCCTGCCTAAAGAGGCTTCCAGCTTCCGGATTGTCTCTTCTACTTCCCGGGTCTTTTGACGTACTGAACGCGGCACCCAATCGATTGATCTCAATTCATCAAAAATTGAGCCTCTAATTCTGGTCACTGCATAGGTCTTAAACTTTACATGTTTATCCGGATTGAATTTTTCAATAGCATCAAAAAGGCCAAATACACCAAAACCCACTAAATCATCAAACTCGACATTATTCGGCATGCCGATCGCTACTTTTCCGGCCACATATTTAACCAGGGGGGCATATTGCTTAACAAAGAAATCTCTAATCTCAGGATCCTTATTTTTCTTGTAAAGGCGCCAGAGTTCCTCTTCATTTTTGCTTTTCCCCATATTCTATTTATCCTTCCTGATCCTTGTTCAGAAATGTGCGAACAGCCTTGGCAAGCGTAGCAGGATCCTGCTCATCTATGACACCCTCAACCTGTGCCTGGGCAGGACTACTTGGCAAAGAGGTGCTTGAAAAGCTGCTGCTGTCAAATTCGTCCATATCGGGTAGCGAATCCACATCCGGACTGCTTCTACTGTCTTGATCGGATTCAGTGGTGAGTATATCTTCTTTGCCGGATTCACTCTCTTCGAAATCTGATTCAGATACTTCCTCTAAATCGGCTTCGTATTCCGGTGAAGCTGAAGCCGCAGGCTCCATCGCTTCTTCTAAAGGCTTTAAAGGCTCCTGTTCACTTTGAGCTTGAGCTTCCATATGGGGATTCTCCTTAAGTACTTCTATGTCTTCATCAATAACAACATCAACCGCCTGACCATTTTGGGATAGAGTTTCTCTCTTTCCCGCAAGCTCCGGCAGGTACTTTTTAGTCACAACTTCAACTCCGATTCCCACAGCCCCGAGAAGCACTGAGGAGATAAACACCCTTATCAGTATTATACCAAAGGGATTACCGCTTAAGACTCCCGAAATTAATGAGATTAATGCGGCGAACAGGGCAAACCCGCCTATTATTTTCCAATTAAACATCACTACCCCTTCATTAATCAAAGATTAGGGGAAAAAAAAGAGCTAGTCAAGATATAGTTTTTACTATGAACCTAAGAACCTCCTTAAGAATTTATTGAAGCCTCCACCTTCTTTAAACTCAATGTTTTCCAGTCTCTTGACTATATGGTCTATACAGATGGAAGCCTTCCCCTTAGGATCCATGGCTATAAAAGGCCTTTGTTTGACCACAGCATTATGAACCATAATATCCTCATAAATAAAGCCTAAATAATTCAGTTTGATATTGAGGAACTGACCGGCAATGTCTATGACCCTTTCAGCTACTTTTCTGCCTTCGGTCACGGATTTTACCCTGTTGACTACCAGTTTCAGACTTAAGTTTAGATTATCAATTTCTGTAGCAATAATTTTTACTATTCCATAGGCATCGGTAATAGCTGTAGGTTCGGGTGTGGTAACGATAATGGCATCATCCGCTGCTGCAACAAATGAGAGGACATTATCCGATACTCCGGCACTGGTATCAATAATAATGATATCTGCTGAGGAAAGTTCACAGAGCTCATCAATAAAAGCTTTTCGCTCCGTTTCAGATAAATTGGCAATCTTGGAAAATCCTGATGCACCTGCAACAATTTGAATACCGTATTTTGTGTCTAAAAGAATATCCTTCATTCTCTTCTGCTGCCTGATAAGATGATACAGATTAAAGCGCGGAATGACACCTAAAACCACATTCACATTGGCCAAACCTAAATCAGCATCCATAACAATAACTTTTTTATTTAGACGTGCATAAGCAATGGCCAGATTAATCGCGATATTTGTTTTGCCTACACCGCCCTTTCCACTGGAAACTGCAATGATACGAGATCTCTTCTGTGTTTCCGGCTCTTGATTGCGCATAATTTCTCGAAGTTTCTCTGCCTGGTCTGCCACGCTTAACTCCAATATTTTTTGGATACCTTTTCTTTTTTACCGAATATTTTCTCAATCCTCTCACGGTCAATTCGAAAACCATCCAGATTCATCAGCAGCCTTACTACTGAAGCTTCTTCAATATCCTGGGGAACTCCTTGACCGTCAGCTATATAGGAGATTGGTTTTCCCGATTTGGCCAACACACTGACCACATTACCGATTCTAAGGGTCTCATCGAGTTTAGTTAGAATGATGGCTCTATACCTGAAAGGTTCAAAATTTTTTAAAATATCGTCCACATCCGATGATTTTGTGGTAGCGCTTATAGCCAGGTGAATCTCACTCATACTGCCGGCTGTATCAAGGATTTCCTTCATTTCAGCCAATTTTGATAGGTCCCTGGGACTCTTCCCAATCGTGTCCACTAAGATTAAGTCCTTATCCTCAGACAGGGCAAGGACTTTTTTGAAATCGTCCCTGCTTTCAACAAAGGAAATGGGGATCTTCATTATTTCAGCGTAAGTTTCAATCTGCTGGCGTGCTGCAATACGGTAATTATCAATAGTAACAATTTTTACCCTGTGAAAATGAAGGTGATTGTTTCCAATCCTGTTTATTGCAGCAAGTTTGGCTATGGTAGTTGTTTTACCTACGCCTGTAGGACCAACAATGATAAACACCTTTGTTTCTTTATCCGAAGGCTGAAGAGGCGGGTAGATATTTATTTTTTCTCCAATCCACTCTACAACTGAGTTCTGTACTTTTGGATAATTTTCCAAATCTTCCAAAGAAAACTCATGCCGAATACGCTTAATGATTTCATCATAAAATTCCTTAGAGAAATCATTCTGCCGCATAATCTCTTCGATCTTTGCAATACCCGGTGACATTTTCTCTTCGACCGAAGTGATATCTAAATTCTCTCTTAAGCCCTTAATTTCCTTTAAAATCTGTTGGAAGGTCTGTTCCCTCCTGGCTTCCGCCAGTATTTTCTTTTTTGCTTCCTCTACGGCCTGGGACTGAGTAAGGGAGGGCTTGCTAAATGCCGATGTCTTCATCCCTTGAGTCCGGCTGCTGTCTGCGGCATATGCCCTATTCGGCACATAACCTGTAATCTCAACTCTATCTTTAGCGAAAAAGCCCAACAGGCCGCCCCGGTGAACATTCTTATGTGTTAAAATCCTGGCCTCTTCACCATACTGTCTCCTCATTTTTTCCAGTGCTTCTCTTGGAGTAACAGCCTCGACGGTGAAGTATTGCATCTCTCTCTCCATCACTCTTCAATCCGAATTTCACCCAGGGCTTCTACAGTAATATCCGGAACCACTTCGGGTACAGATATTACAACAAGATGTGGAATTTCCCGGCTGGAACTTGATTTAACCAGTGACCGGGCTGCCTCTGAGCATAGAATAATAGGTGAAAATCCCTGCTCCTGCACGGATTTAACCGAATTAGTCAGGGCATTTATCCACTGCCGTTGAAATTTAGGCTCCAGTGCCGCAGTTATTTTCCCTTCCATTTCCACCCTGGATTCAATAATCTTCTGCTCTAAATCCGGTGACAGGGTTAATACCCGGAGAATCTTATTTTCATCGGCGTGCTGCAGACAGATCTGCCTTGCCAGTGCCTGCCTGGCCTTTTCTATAAGAAATCCTGTATCCTTACTTACCGATCCGTAATCTCCCAGGGTCTCCAGAATAATAACTATATTTCGGATAGAAACCTGCTCTTTCAATAAGCCCTGAAGGACTTTCTGGATTTCGCCTGTAGTAAGGGTCTTTGTAATCTCTTCCACTACCGTTGGATAATCCGATTTCAGAGCATCTAAAATGGACTGTACCTCCTGCCTCCCTAATATCTCAGCAGCATGGCTTTTAATGATTTCAGTCAGATGTGTAGCTATGATTGAAGGAGGATCAACCACGGTGTAACCTATCTGTTCTGCCTTCTCTCTATTCTCTTCAGTAATCCAGATCGCCGGCAGACCAAAGGCAGGATCCTTGGTTTTCTCACCTGGTATTTCTTCCTTAATGCCGCCGGGATTAATTGCCAGGTAGTGGCCCATCTTAATAGTGCCTCTGCCCACTTCAATACCCTTGATCTTAAAGCAGTATTCCGATGGTTCTAAGCGCATATTATCAATAATCCGGATTCTAGGCACCACCAGGCCCAAATCTAAAGCTGCTTCTCTTCGAATCCGGGTAATTCGATCGAGCAGCTCCGCACCGTGTTCCTTGTCTACTAAGGGAATCAGTCCATAACCGATTTCTAAAGTGAGGGGGTCTAAAGGCACTATCGGTGAAATCTCCACTGGTGCCGCTTTTTCCCGGGCCTCCGCCTCTTTGAGCTTTTCACTTTCCCGTTCGACCATCAGCCTCCGGTTCAAACTTATACCTAATCCGGCCAGCATTCCGGCTAAGGGAAAGAGAACGTACCAGGGAAAGCCGGGGAGAATCCCAAGAACGGCTAGGAAACCTGCTGCTATCCAGTATGGTCGTGACTGACGGCTAAACTGCCTGGTTATGTCCAGGCCGAAGGAGGTATCGGAGATCGCCCTGGTAACAATAATGCCCGTGGAAGTTGAGATAAGGAGGGCCGGAAGCTGGGTAACCAGGCCATCCCCAATGGTCAGGGAAACATAGGTATCCAGTGCCACGTTGAAGGGTTCATGGTGGATGGTCATACCGATTATCATGCCGCCGATAATGTTGATCACGGTGATTAATATGGCCACTTTTACATTACCGGATACAAACTTCGAAGCACCGTCCATAGCCCCATAAAAATCCGCTTCCTTCTGCAGATCGTTCTTTCTCTTAGTCGCCTCCTCTTCTGTAATCAGCCCTGAATTATATTCAGCTTCAATTGCCATCTGCTTACCGGGAAGCGCATCCAGGGTAAAGCGGGCAGCCACCTCGGCGACTCGGGTAGCGCCCTTTGTAATGACAATAAACTGCACAGCTATGATGATGGCAAAGATAATCAGGCCGATTACATATCCCTCAAGCCCGGCGGCGCCCACCACAAAGGTACCAAAGGCGCGAATAATCTTTCCCTGGAACAGACTCCCCTTGGAGAGGATCAATCGGGTAGAAGAAACATTAAGGGCCAGGCCGAACACCGTGGCAATCAAAAGGAGGGTTGGAAATACTGAGAACTCCAGGGCATGCCGGGTATAGAGGATTATTAGAATGATCAATAGGCTGAGCACTATATTAACGGCCATCAGGGTATCGAGGATGATCTCCGGCAGAGGAATTATCATCATCCCAATGACTGCTATCACACCAATAGCAACGAAAATATCGCTTCGCTTCGCGCCCTGTGTGGATGTAATTCTTCTTGCATCCGCCATGCTATACCGCCTCCGCAGATTTTCCGGTGAGCTTGTACACTTCAGCCAGTATTATAGCCATTACCTCGTAAAACTTCTCAGGTATAGAATCTCCGATTTCCACTTCCTGATATAGGGTCCTTGCCAGGGGCTTATTCTCCACTATAGGTACTTCATTCTCCTGTGCTATATCCCTGATCTTCTGGGCAATTGCATCAGCGCCCTTGGCCACAACTTGAGGCGCTTCCATTAACTGGCGCTTCCATTCGATAGCTACCGCGTAATGTGTCGGGTTTGTAATGACAACATCTGCCTGAGGAACTGCCCTCATCATAGTCCGGGTTAATAATTCCCGAAGTCTCTCCCGCATGCGGCCTTTGATCAGAGGATCACCCTCATACATCTTCCTCTCTTCTTTGATCTCATGCTTGGACATCTTTAATGATTCAATATGCCGTCTTTTCTGGAAAAAATAATCAGGGATGGAGAGCAAGAGCATTGCAAAAGCCGCTTCTACAATTATCCTGAAGGCAACACCTGCTATAAGACTCACACTAATCAGAGGAGTTGCTCCCACCAGATTAATAATCTTTGGCAGAGTAGCCCGAATATTAAAAAAGGCAATGCTTCCGATTACGCCAATTTTAAACAGCGATTTTCCCAGATTAAATGCCGCCTCGCCGGAGAAGAAGGCTCGCTTAAAAAACCGTCCAAACCGTGGAACGATCCGGTTAAAATCAGGGGTAATCGGCTTGGATGAGAAGAGAAAACCCACCTGGAATATATTGCCGAGCAGAGCAGCGATAAAAACAACCGATGCAGTAGGTACTACCAGCTTAAGAAAATAGGAAAAAAAGATCGGTACAAGTCCACTGTCAACAGTAATATCAACTTCCGTGGAGCAAAGAAGAAAAAAGCGGAGCATTTCCATGGCATTCTTTAAAATATAAGAGGCCATTAAGCCTATAGTCGCAATACCAAAAAGGAGAATAAGGGAGGAGGTGAACTCACCGGATTTGGCAACCTTCCCCTCCTCTCTGGCCTTTCTTAATTTGTGTTCGGTAGGTTCCTCTGTTCGTCCTTCGTCTTCAGCGGCAAACCACTGCAGATGAACACTAAATAAATCAACCCGCGGCTTACTCAGTACATATGCTTTCTCCAGGGCACCGAAATCTATCAACCCCCCCCTCCTTGCATGTTATTTAAAATATCAGCGATATTCTCAAAACCTGTTTCCATTATCCGGATGAACGCCGAAACAATAAAAGGCATGGCCATGATTAAGACGGCGAAAGCAGTGCCTATAGCAATAGGGAAACCCATCATTAGAAGGTTCATCTGGGGAGCCGCCTTGGCCAGCAGCCCCATGGTTACAGATACTAAAAGCAGGGTTCCCAGAATCGGAAAGGCGATTGTCATTGCATTTTCAAATAACCCACCGAGACTTCTTATAAACAGTGATAAAAGATAATTCGTATTGGTTACCAGATCAATAGCCTTAACAGCCTGAAAGGACCTGTAGATCCCTATCAGCATAAATTTCTGAAATCCTGCTATATTTAAAAAGACAAACATGGCCATGATATTTAAAAATTGTCCCATAAGTGGAATTTGTATCTGTGCAAGCGGATCAAACACCTGTGAAGCTCCAAATCCCATCTGAAGGGAGAAAAACTGTCCTGCTACCTGAAATGCGGCAAAAATAATCTGAAGGAAAAAGCCCAGAAGTATGCCCAGGAAGACTTCACCGATAACAAGAAGGAAAAAATCAACTACATTCCCCGGCATCGTGTAACCCTGGCTGTTCACCCAGGGGAAAATAACGATCGAAACGAAGAGGGAAAAACCTATCTTGGCTATCTGGGGTATTGCGTTTGAAGAGAAAAGAGGGGCTGTCTCCACCATAGCCAGAACCCTGCATAATATGATCAGGAGAAGCTGAAAATTGATCAAAGAATTTATCACCCTGAAATTCCTCATCCGGTCATATTCGAAATCCTGGCAAAGAGCCTTAAGGTAAATTGCACCATGGAGACAATAATCCAGGGGCCAAATAAAATCAAAGCTCCCAGGATAGCAGCAATTTTAGGAACAAAGGTCAGAGTCTGTTCCTGAATGGATGTAGTAGCCTGGAAGATAGAGACTATAAGACCAACTATCATGCCGATCAAAAGCATCGGTGCGGCAATCATTAATGCCTGAAGCACTCCGCTGCGTAAAAGATTAACGGCAAATCCAACACTCATAACAACTCCTTGTATATATTATCGGAAGCTTTTAACGATCTCCATGGTGATCAGGCTCCAGCCATCCACAAGCACAAACAGGATCAACTTGAATGGTAGAGAAATCATAATCGGCGGCAGCATGATCATTCCCATAGACATAAGTGTGGAAGCTACAACTATATCGATGATGATAAATGGTATAAAAAGCAGTATTCCGATCTTAAAAGCCACGGTTAATTCATGTAATACAAAAGAAGGAATAAGAATCTCCGTAGGCACTTCTGCCAGGCTGTTAGGTTTGGGAAGATTCCGCATACGCATGAAAAGCCTTATATTATCAGATTCCCCTCTCATCTGTTTGAACATGAATAACCTCAAGGGAGACTCCGCCTTTTTAAACATCTCTTCAATGCCGATTTCATTCTCTGCAAAGGGCTTGAGGGATTCCGTATAGATATTTTCCAAAGTCGGCCACATAATGAAAACAGTAAGAAAAAAGGCTAATCCCATTAGAATCTGATTCGGGGGCACCTGCTGTAGAGAGAGAGACCGTCTTATAAAATTAAAAATAATGGCAATGCGAAGGAAAGAAGTCATAAGAATAATAATAGAGGGAGCCAGGGTAAGAACAGTCAGAAGCAGAAGGAGTTGTATCGATAGCACGACCTCCTTATTATTCCGAGCTTCACGAACATTAAGATCAAAGTAAGGAAAGTTCACTCCAACTACTGCCGGCGCATCCGGGTTGACCAGTAATGTTTCCTGATTGGAATCGCCGGCCAGATCAGATTCCTGGGCTGACAGCATGGAGGGTAATAAAACGGAAGCAAAGAGCAGAAGAATTAATAGCGATACAAGTTTATCTGTGTTCATAATTTCTTAAGGCGTTCTCTCTGCCGTTTCATATAATCAACTGTTTCATTCACATTCAGTCTCTCTTTCTTTCCCGTTTTCAACACTGTTTGAAGTAGATTTGTAAAGCTCAATCCTTCTCTGCCCGTTAATTGAGAACTCTCAAACCTTAACATATCAACACTTTCTGAATCTTTTAGTTCTGATATCATGGATACGCCGCCATCAGCCTCGCCGATCAGATAGATGCTTTTACCTACCTCAATAAGATGGATAGCTCTATTTCCGGAAAGTATTCGAGATCCCAGCAGGCGGATTAGATTATTTTCCGGAATTCGTTTTCTGATTCCACGTTTCAGCAGAAAGAAGAGCAGATAGATGACCGCTACAACAGAACCTAAAATGAGAAGCATACGAATAAAGTCCCATGTAGAAATGAGAGGCACCTCTAAGACTTCAGATTCTTCCGGCGCTTCCTCTTCGGCTATCAGTAAAGATTCCTCTGTTATTTCGCTTTCCTGCGCCATTAAAGGCACCGTCAGTGAAGATAGGATAATTATAACTAATAATTTTTGAGAATGGTTTTTGATTCGCAATTTCCCCTCCCAGTAAATTGCTTCATAGTAAAGCACTTCTTAGTGCTTTGCTTCACTTATTATATATTAAATATAGTTTATGTCAAATCACTCATTCTTTCTATCGGAGAAACGATCTCTGTGACACGAACACCGAAATTTTCATCAATAACTACAACCTCTCCTTTAGCGATCAGCTTATGATTTACTAAAATATCCACCGGTTCACCGGCCAGCTTATCCAGCTCAATAATAGTTCCCTCACCAATTCCCAGGATCTCTCGAATCAACTTCCTGGTCCTTCCCAGTTCAACGGTCATCTCCATATTGACATCCATGAGAAGACCGATATTCCCCTGTTCTCCGGCAGCACCTGCGGTCTGAAGATTGGCGAACTGTACAGGCTGAACATTGGGTGTGGCCTGAGTAGGGCCAATAGCCCCACTGCCGATTGGTTGGCCAAAGGTCTGCTGAATGGCCGGGGAAGCCCCGCCAAAGACAGACTCTCCTAAGCCTGCATCCGCCGATACATCAACCTTAGGAGCCTGGGGAGCTGCCGCAGCGCCGGCTGAGGCTAAGCCTGTTATCTCCTTAACCAGGGAAAGGGAATAGAGTTCCACCAGTTTGGAGGGGTTCTCACCCTCTATAATGAGTGGATATTCCAGCTTTACAACCACTTCCCCCTGTGGGAAGCGTGCCTGATCTTTACTGACCTTCTGAAAATCCGCTGGTGTATTCTTTACCAGCCTGCCTACCTGGTTTCCAATCTCTGTAGTTGCGGATCCGCTTATTTGCGAGAGTGCTTCAGCAACAGCAGATAATGCTGCATCATCGAGTTCAACCTCGGTCTGGCCCATCATTAATCCGGCAATTACCCCCGCTGTACCGACATCCAGAAAATAGGAATGCTCCCCCTGAAGCCCATCTGTAAAGTCAATCTTTACATCAACAACTTCGTCCTGGAGCTCCTGTTGTATTTCATCCCTGGTTTTTAATTCTAAAGAAGGTTTTTCCAGATTTACTGTTTTTCGGGTAAGAATCGATAAATTGGAGGACTGTGTTGAGGCTATTCCTCCAAGCAATTTCAATAACTGATTCTTCTCCTCCTCCGCCAAAGGCTCCCCTGCGGAAGGAGATCCGGTATCTATTTCTAAATTGTCCGTCTCCTGAAGCAGAGCATCAATTTCATCTTGTGAAAGTGAACCGTCACTCATAAGTCTTCCTCCCCTCCTATTGCTAACTCCTCAAAATCTTCCTGGCTGATATCCTCAAGTTTCTTAATGACTTGAGCGGCCAGTTTACTACCTACCACACCGGGCCGGCAGAGGAATTTCTTTCTATCTCCGATTTTCAATACCATCAGAGAATCTACCCCTGTATTATCTAAACGTATGATGTCTCCTATCCTTAATGCCAGAACATCCCGTACTGAAAGCTCCATGTTTCCAACTTCAGCGATCATGGTTACAGCAACAGTGGCCAATCTTTCTCTTAAGATATTCAGGTTTTCTGTGGTCGTTCCTCTTCGAACAGAAGAGTACCAGTACTGGGCTGAAAGCTTAGAAATAATCGGCTCGATAGTCAGATAAGGGATACATAAATTCATCATACCTTCAACATCACCGACCTTGGTCTCAAGGGTCACCAGGACCACCATCTCAGAGGGCGGCACAATCTGGGCGAATTGTGGATTTGTTTCGATTCCTCCCAACCTGGGCCTTAAATCAATTACCGTACTCCATGACTCCCTCAAGTTTCCAAGCACACGAACGATTATGCCCTCCATGACTGACTGCTCAATATCCGTAAGGTCCCTGGAAAACTTTGTCCCTTCACCCTGGCCTCCGAATAAGCGGTCGATTATAGAGAAAGTAATGGCAGGATCGATTTCTAAGACAGCAGAACCCTTTAAGGGGTCCATATCGATCACAGCTAAAGTCGTCGGATTGGGAATGGACCTGATAAATTCCTCATAGGTCAACTGATCAACAGATGCAACATGAACATGAACCAGACTGCGCAGTTGAGCGGAAAGTGAGGTAGTGGTTAAGCGGGCAAAAGTCTCGTGCATGATAGAAACGGTTCGGATCTGATCCTTGGAAAACTTATCCGGCCGCTTAAAATCGTATATCTTTATTTTCCGCTGGTCAGTCGGCTGTTGAACTTCTTCGGTATTAATTTCCCCGGCGGAAATTGCCGTTAAAAGCTGGTCAATTTCATCCTGGGACAGTACTTCTGCCATTACCCTCTCCTATTGTGTGACCACAAACTCCCTGAAGACTACCTTTTTCATTTTTCCTTCCTTCATTACACGGTTAATCTGCTGCTTGAGTTCCTCCTGCAGAGAGGCATATTTTTCCGGCCGTAGATCATCTTTGGTTTTAGTGCTTATAAAAAGCAAAATAATATTCTGTATTTCCCGCCTCCTGGCGTTCAATTCAAAGGCTAGCTTATTGTTCCCCTCATCATAGCCAAGACTGACCGACATACTAAAAATAGCCGGAACTTCATCTGCCGTTACACCGCGAATAGATGGAATACTGTCATCGTACTGAAGGGGTTCTTCTTTTGCCTGGTACTGGGGAGAAACTAAAGCTAAATCCGTGCTCGTTCTGCCCTTGTTCAGGAGTTTAAAAGTTACAACTGTGGTTGTAGCTCCCAAAATAATGAATCCTAAACCGATGGCGGCCCACTTTAAGAGTTTTATAATGATAACGGGTAGAAATCCAGCCTTCCTTCCCTCAACCTCTGCCTCTTCAGCACCTGCACCTACGTCTTCCAGATTCAATCTTTCTTCGTCTGACATCCTTATCTCCCTTATAGAATCTAACAAAAAACACGCAGTTTAGCAAACCCTTTACAGATGACCCTCCGTTAGAATTATAATATCAATTCTCCGGTTATACGCTCTTCCCTCGGGAGTATCGTTACTGGCCAGAGGTACCGTATCTGCAAATCCGGCCACCTGGAACTGCCGTTCATTTACGCCGAAATCAACCAGGTAGTGCAGAACATTTACAGCCCTGTCTGCAGAGAGTTCCCAATTGGTTGGCCACTCACCTTTAGAATCAGTTGGAACTGAATCCGTATGCCCCTCAATACGAAATTTCCGATTCGAAAGCTCCGCTGCGGAAAGAAGGGCTGAGGCTTTTTGAAGTACACCTCTTGATTCCTCTATATTAATTTCAGCACTGGCGGGTCTGAAAAATGAATCCGCCGCTAAGGAAATCACCAATCCCCGCTCATCCTCTTTAATGCGCACCTTCTTAGTCTTCAGTTCCGGCTGGAAAGTGGAAATTGCCGTCCTGCGTGCCTTATCTAAAGCGCTTCCTCTCTCCCTGGAGGGAAGGGCCATTACAGTATGCCCCATCTCTGCCAGTTTTCCGACCTGAAGGGTATTCCCGCCTCGAAAGCTCCCCAATCCCTGGAACGCAGCCAGTATCATACGCAGCTCACTGCCGTCTACTTCCGCTGTGGTAAACATCAATACAAAAAAGGTCAAGAGGAGGGTTGTCATGTCTCCATATGTCAACAACCAGGCAGGGGCGCCTTCTTCACACTTTGGACATTTCTTTTGTCTCGGCATTATCTCTTCCTCTTACTCTGCAGCCGCCTCCTGGCGTACAGCCTCTCTCCTGGCTGGGGGCAGGAACGACAAGAGCTTCTCTTCGAGAATCCTGGGGTTATCCCCGGATTGAATCGAAAGTATTCCCTCAATCATGATCTCCTTAACAAGGGTTTCGGCGTTGTCCTTATCTTCCAGATTCCTCTTAATCGGAATAAAAACCAAATTGGCCAGAATAACACCATACATTGTGGTAATCAAAGCCGTAGACATACCAGTTCCTATAGCCGACTTATCCTCAATATTGGCCAGCATAATGATAAGACCGATAAGGGTTCCGATCATTCCGAAGGCCGGGGCGAATTTACCCCAGTCATCGAAGAGGGTTATTCCGATTGAGTGGCGGTTCTGAATCTGATTCAATTCATTGTAGAGAATGTTTTTGATTATGTCCGGATCGGTTCCATCAACCACGAGTTGTATCCCTTTTCTTAAAAAATCATCCTCCACCTCTTCTAAGTCATCCTCCAGGGCCAGCAGCCCCTCCCTTCGGGCTTTTTCCGAAAAGTTCACAAGCTGGCTGATAATTCGCTCTTCCTCATAGTTTGGGAGCCTTAGGGCAAGATTAAAATAACGCATAATGCCCAGTATACGGCTTAACGGGTTACCTACTAAAAGGGCTGAGAAGGATCCTCCGATGGTTATTAGCACCGAAGGGATACTGATAAAACGGACGATATCACCTCCACTGCTGATGACTCCAAATATTAAGAGGAAAAAGCCTGCGCCTAATCCTATAATGGTGCCAAGATCCATCCCACCTACTCCTCGTTTTTGAAGGCGCCAATCAGCCTTCTATACTTCACAATTCGATCAAAAAGCAACTGGTAGTCTTCAGTAACTACCAGTCTTTTCCCGGAGAGCATAATCAAGGTTGTATCCGGATTCAACTCAATATACTCAATCTGATGAGGATTAATGTAAAATGTTTTTCCGTTCAGCCTGGTTACCTCAATCATCTACTCCATAATAATCCTTTTATATTATAACATCTACCTCTTCAATGTCAGCAGCTCTTGAAGCATCTGATCAGAGGTTGTAATAGTCCGGGAATTGGCCTGGAATCCTCTCTGGGTAATAATCATATCTGTAAATTGTTCGGCCAGATCCACATTACTCATTTCTAAAGCCCCGGCAATAATCTTTCCTTTGCCGGCAATACCCGAAGGGTCAATTCTGGGGTCTCCGGAATTGTTGGAAACTACATATGTATTTTCTCCTGCCTTCTCTAACCCCCCCGGATTGGTAAATGAAGCCAGGGCAATCTGGCCCAGCAGGCGATTGGTTCCGTTAGAGTAGACCCCTGTAATCACACCGGACTGGTCTATTTTGAAGCTCTCTAAATAACCCATGGTATAGCCATTCTGCGTAATAACCTTTGTTGAGCTTTTTTCGGCAAATTGAGTTGCCGCATTTCGATAGGATCCTACTTCGCCCAGATTTAAATTGAAGGTTTGGCGATAAGCCACTACACCCACAGGGATGTCCGCTTCACTCACATCAAAGGATACCTGAACCTGTAAGGCGCCTTCTGCAATAGTATCTCCCTGGGCATCCAAAACCGACTGCAGAGCTCCCAGGTTGTCGAAGTCAAGAAAAAAGATATTATCCGGATTATTGACAATTCCCACTTCTGCTATTGTGTTGGCCGGTACTTCCGCTTCCGGATCTACCAAAACTTCGGCCTGCCAGCGGTTGGCAATCCCGGGTACTTTGGTAAAGTTTATCTGCAGCTGATGGACACGACCGAAAGAATCGTATATATCAAAACTGGTAGTCCAGGTTCCCTCCTGTATTGTCTGGGGGGTGGCCCCCGGCGGGATTTCTATTGTGCGCTTATCCAGATTACACGCTAGCTGTATCTCTGTTGTTGCCGCAGCCGGGTCCTTTCCGCCCACAGGAATTACTATGTCCTCTATCTGGCCGGCCACATTGATCGAGGTAACACCACCCACTGTCTGTGCTGTCCAGCCCTGGACTCTCATCCCATTGGCCGGATTCACTAACAATCCGTTTTTATCTATACCGAAAGCTCCGGCCCTTGTATAGTACTGCTTCTCCCCGGCTTGCAGCACGAAAAAACCTTCTCCCTGAATAGCCAGATCTGTCATCACACCGGTTGTCTGCAGAGATCCCTGGGTAAAAATTGTATCAATCGCTGCGATAACCATTCCCAGCCCCACCTGTTTAGAATTGACTCCACCGACTTCGTCAGTCGGCTTTGCAGCTCCAGACATGGTCTGAGAAAGCATATCCTGGAAATTTACCCTTCCCTTTTTGAATCCTGTGGTATTCACATTGGCTATATTATTACCCAGGACGTCCATTCTGACCTGATGATTCTGTAACCCCGATACACCGGAGAAAAGTGAGCGCATCATATTGGTTTCCCCCTATTATTTCAATATTCTTTCCACATCGGAAACATCATAGTATCTGTCATTTACCAGGAGCTGCGGATATTCACTACCTGTAACTTCAGTTACAACTCCTATAATCTCAGCACTCCCCTCCCTTATCTCTACTGTCTTGCCAAGTAATGCAATGGCCTGACTTTTTGTAAGAAGATTAAAGACCTTTTCCAACTCAGTATTCATGTTGGAGATCTGTTCCAGAGTAGAAAATTGAGCCATTTGAGCCACAAATTCCGTATCTTCAAGCGGACGTGTCGGATCCTGGTGGGTCAATTGTGTAAGTAGAAGTTTCAGGAAATCATCCTTATCCAGGATGTTTTTAACTGCTCGATCGCGGCCTAAAGATCTGTTGAAAGTGTTAACCCTTTGAGTAAGATCAGCAAAATCGCTCTGCGTTATGACTGTAGATATATCCATAAGATCCCCTTCCTTTCCGGTCAAACGACCAGGTTCACTAAAAGCAGCTCATCGATCTCAGTCAGAACAGGAACCGCCCTGTCGAATTCCAGGCTGGCCTCAGCTTTAGCACTTTCGCTCGCCGTGGTCCAACCCAACATATCCTCCACATCTGCTCGATCCTGATTCTCTCTTCCGCCCACAGATACTTCTAGTCTTGCAGACTGAAACCCCTCTTCTTTTAAGGCGGATTGAAGCTGCTCCATACTGCTTTTAAAGAGTTCCTTTACACTATTATTCTCGACAATAATACGTCCCTCTACACTGTTATCAATAATATTAATTCTTATTCTAACACTTCCCAATGACTCGGGTTTAAGCACAAGCCTTATTTCACCATTTCCCCCATCCTTAAGAATAATAGTAGTCTTCCTTACCACCTCATGAATCATCTTCTCCTGGAATGCTTTTAATAATCTCTGAGAAGCCGATGAAGATTGGACCTCTCTCCCTACTTCTTCTGTTAATCCTGAAGACTTATGTACAAAGACAAGCCCTCTTTCCTGAGGTTTTATCTTTTCCTCCAGGATCTCTTTAAACTCAAGCATAGGCGGTCCATGATCGACTTTCCCGGCCGCAATTTTCCGCCGTAAATCTATAATTACTACTTTTGGACTTACAGCGACTTTTTTCCCTTTAACAGAAGTTTTATCCTTAGATTCATCTTTCTCCGCCTCCAGTTCTGACTCTTCAACATTATGTCGGCCATGACCTGTCATACCTGCGATTTTTAACTCCTGTAAAAGGAGTGATGCTTGTTTTTGATTCTTATTCTTATCATCCTTCCTCTGGACCGCTTCCTTCTTTTCCCTTTTCTCACTGGATATCTTATTTTTACTTCCAGGAAAGATCTTAATCAGTTTAGATTTACTCAAATCTTTCCTGGTCAGTTTCTTTGAAATAAGCTGAGAAAAGGATACAGACCCTTTCACCCGGGACTTGCCGTCCCTCCCTTCACGGGAAGACCCGGAAGCCTTGTCTGGCTGCTTCCCATGCGCTTTAGCGGCTGAACCGTTATCGCCTTCTGGCGGCTTATTCTTACATGCAAGTATCACAGCAGGCAATTTATCCTCCCGTTTTCCGCGCCATCTTCCTCTGAAGCGCAGCAGCCCTTTCCGGCGGCATCAGCGAGAGCCAGTAAGAGACTAAGGAAGTCTCCCCCTCCACGCGCGCCTGCTCTTCAGTAACCCGGAAGATGTCAATAATGTCCTGGTCTTCCATCTCAAGCAAAATATCCTTAGCATTATCCGGCGGCATTCCCACTAAATAGGTAGCATTCTGCTTGAGGTTTACCCTTCTATTTTCGAAAGCCTTGATCCTTTCATTAAATACTTTTTCCCGATCATCTAAGCTTTTTTCACGCTCCTTAAGCTGCTCAATCATCTGGCTCAATTCTTCCTCTTTTAACTTAATATCCTGCTCCCTACTATCCAGATCTTCCGCTCTCAGGGCCAAGGCATCTAGCTGCTTATTTAATCTTTCCCTCTCTAAAAGAAAAGGGTCTTCAGCATCTATTTCAGCCCTCTCTATGCCGAACAAGCCGTAAACCGGTGAAATAGTCTTTTTGGCATCGAGGATTCCCAGGTAATCAAACCAGATCAAGCCTCCAAGCACTAAAACTGCAACTAAAAGCATTAAAAGGACTATTCTAATTCCTGTTCCAATACCGCCATATCCAGCCAAAACTCATCTCCATTTATAGTCTATGTCTCACGTATTCTTTTGCGTATAATTTGGCCTGAGTTCGTTTCATTTAAAAGATTGAACTCTTCCAGCTTCTGCTCTGTATAATATTCAGCCTGTTTACGCTCCTTCAATTTCTCAAGCACCTTTTTTTCCCTGGAGACCTCCAGAAATTTATGCTGCACATCCTCACGCTCCCGCTTTCTCTCCTCCAGCTCAGCTTCCAGCTTTAACCGTTCCCTTGCCAGACGGTTTAAATAGAGCTCCCAGCTCTGGAGCAGCCCGAAATCAAAAGCCTCGTCTACGGTAAATCTCTGCCTGAAGCTTCTATCCGTCTCTGCATCAACGTCTCTTATCCTGCGTGCAAGCCTTATACAGTGCCCGGTCTTCTCAGCCAGCTTTGCCTGCCATTCCCGTTCTTTATAAGCTCTTAGCGCCAGCAGTCTCTCGAGCCTGAACTGAAATCGCCTCATCCGAAAGCTCCTCCTCAGGTATTTGAAGTTCTGAAATCTCACCAAGCCGTACTAAAGATTCTTCCATTGTGGAGCGTTCTTCTATTCCCTGTACTAAATATCGGTTTATTTCCGGCAGTTTAGCAATGGACGCATCAATTTCCTCATTACTCCCCTCAACATAAGCCCCAACATTAATTAAATCTTCCGCCTCAGCGTATGTAGCCAGCAGTTTCTTTACGATACCTGC
The DNA here is from genome assembly GCA_030615505.1 of Spirochaetales bacterium. Lineage (GTDB taxonomy): Bacteria > Spirochaetota > Spirochaetia > SZUA-6 > DRHE01 > JAUWZD01. Next base: position 19,200 of record JAUWZD010000033.1, read on the forward strand.
AGCCTCTTTAATCTTCGGACCTGTTATTTGAACCGCCAGCCTGGATATGGATTGCAGGACGTCAATAGCCGGATAGTGATTCCTCTGAGCCAATCTTCTGGTTAGTACTACATGTCCATCCAGTATCCCTCTGACTGCATCAGAGACGGGCTCATCCAGGTCATCGCCCTCCACTAAAATAGTGTAAAAGCCTGTAATTGTTCCTCTATGGGAAGTACCGCTGCGCTCTAAAAGCTTGGGAAGCTCTGAAAATACAGAAGGGGTGAATCCCCTGTTTGCGGGCGGCTCACCGATAGCCAGGCCAATTTCTCGCTGTGCCCGGGCGAAACGGGTAACTGAGTCGAACATCAGCATAACATCTCTACCCTGGTCCCGGAAATATTCAGCCAGTGCAGTGGCTACATATGCGCCGCGTATCCTGGCCAGCGGAGGTTTATTAGAAGAGGCTACAACCACTACAGATCTCTTTAAGCCCTCTTCGCCCAGATCGTTCTCGATAAATGCCCTTACCTCTCGCCCCCGTTCTCCGATTAAAGCTATTACATTAATATCTGCGGAAGTATTACGGGCAATCATTCCCAGTAAGATTGATTTTCCTATACCGCTTCCAGAGAATATTCCCATACGCTGGCCTTTACCCACAGTCACCAGACCATCAATCGCCCGGATTCCTGTAGCAACCTTCTCCCTGATGCGGCTTCTCTTTAATACATGCGGTGGTGAGTTGAAGATCGAATACCAGGTTGAAGAAGCGATATCTCCCCGTCCGTCCATAGGTTTACCCATAGCATCGAGCACGCGTCCTAAAAGACGGTCTGATACAGGAACCTTAAGCTCCTCGCCCATGGCTATAACCAGACATCCTGTCTCTATACCCTCCATCTCATCATAGGGCATGAGCTGAACTATATCCCCCCTCATTCCGACAACTTCTGCCCAGACAATCCGGTTTGGTCGTGGAATGATAATCTGGCAGAGCTCTCCCACTACTGCCCGGGGACCGCGGCTCTCCACTATGAGACCCTGCACCTTTGTTATTGTACCGGTAGATTTAATAGGATCGACATGCTGCAATACGGCAGCATATTTCTCAAATATTCCCAATTTCCCCCCCTCCCAGAAAATATGGGTTTCTCCTATCCGCTTCTCCACATAACCTGATCTATTGCCCAACCGTGGGCCTTAAAAAGGGGCCTGATTTCACCCCTCACCTTTGGCGCGAATGGGCATCAATTCAAGTATCCTCTCTTCGATCTCATGGAGTTGTGAAGATATCCTGGCATCAATTTGACCGAAATCGGTCTCAATGATACACCCCCCCCGGTCAACCGAAGAGTCTTCTAATACCGTTATGGACTTAACATTCTCAACCATTTTCAGAAAATCATTTATATGCTCTGAGGTCAATTCTAAGTCGACTAAATTAGTGCGTATAATCACATCTCCCCGGCTCTTTAGCTTTCGCAGGGCCTGAACTACATTATTAATCACAACATTCTTCTGATTCTCCGATATTACCTTAATAACCTTTTTTGCAATTAGAAGAACCAGGTTTATCACTTGAGTTTCTGACTCCGCAACAATCTCATTCCTCTTCTCGATAGCCGTAGATATAATCGTGTGCATGCTCTCTACAAGCCTCTTAAGCTCGTCTTTTCCCTCCTTAAACCCTTCTTCGTGTCCAGCCGTAAAACCCTTTCCATGGGCTTCTTTCTCTATACGATCCATCTTCTGCTTGATTTCATTCTCTAACTCTTTAGCTCTCTTCTCCGCCTCTCCTACAATTTTTTTCGCTTCATCCTCAGCTTCCTGCCTGATTTTTTGAGCCTGATTATTTTTTCTCTTAACTTCATCAAAAGCGACCCGTTCTGCTTCCTTCTTGATATTCTCCGCCTCTTCTTCAGCCGCTTTAATCATTTTAGCTTTTTCATCTTCCCAGCGTGCTTTAAACTCTTCGGCCTCTCTCTTGATATCTTCAACAGTGGGTCCGGCGTATTCTTCCATGGGCACAGCTTCAGGCTCTTCTTCTATCTCCACCTTCGGCGGCTGGATAAACACCTTCCTGGACCGGTACATGATTTCATTGGCTTTAAAAACATTCTTTGCCACAGCTTAACCCCCCCTTATCAGACTACCAGCTCATCCTCACCGGCTCGCGCTACAACGATCTCGCCCTGCTCCTCCAGTTTCCTTATGATCGACACAATCTTCTGTTGAGATTCCTCCACATCTTTGAGCCGGATAGGCCCCATATAGTCCATATCCTCTTTGAGCAGAGTGGCAGCCCTTTTAGACATATTCCGGAAAATTTTGTCCTGCACCTCGGAATCCACTGCCTTTAAGGCTTTGGCCAGTTCCGTGGTATCAACCTCACGGAGAACCTTCTGGATAGCCCGGTCATCCAGGAGCACTATATCTTCAAATACAAACATTCTCTTCTTGATCTCTTCCGCAAGCTCGGGATCATCCTCTTCAAGACGTTCGATAATTCCCTTTTCCGTGGATCGATCCACTAAATTAAGTATCTCGACGATACTCTCCACACCTCCTGCGGCCGTGTAATCCTCAGAAGATAGTGTGGAGAGCTTCTTTTCCAGTACTCTCTCTACCTCCCTTAATACCTCTGGGGATGTCCGGTCCATAGTGGCGATCCTTCTTGCAACATCCGACTGAACTTCACTGGGAAGACTTCCCAGTATCATAGAAGCCTTAGGAGGCTCCAGGTAGGCTAAAATCAGGGCGATAGTTTGAGGATGCTCCTGCTGGATAAAGTTCAACAGGTGAGCGGGATCGGTGCGGCGGATGAAGTCAAAAGGCCTCACCTGTAGGGAACTGGTCAGGCGGTTAATAATATCCACTGCCTTCTGGCTGCCTAAAGATTTTTCTAAAAGTTCCCTGGCATACTCTATTCCGCCTGTGGATATAAAATCCTGGGCCATCATGAGTTCCTGGAACTCCATGAGCACCTGATCCCGATCTGTCGGATCAATGCTCTCATTCCGGGCGATTTCAAAAGTTAACTGTTCTATCTCGTCCTCACGCAGATGCTTGAAAATGTCTGCAGAGATCTCATGGCCCAATGTTATGATAAAGATGGCTGCCTTCTGTCGGCCGGTTAACTCTTTTTTCGGACCGGCTGCTTTGCCGGTTCTGCCGGTTCTGCCGGCTCCGGCGGCCGCGGGCGGACTTTTTACAACAGCCGCTTCCCTTTTAGCCATAATCTTACTCCTCTATCAACCAGGTTCGAATCAGCTGGGCCACATCTTCAGGATGCTCCCGGGCCATGTTAATTGCATTCTCCTGCATCTCCAGCCGAGCACGCTCTTCCACAGAGAGTTCAACCTCAACCCCTTCCTCTTCAGCTCTGCGCAGAGCGGCCTCCCTCATGGCTTGATGCTGTCGGGCCAGCTCTTCTTCTTTGAGGCGTCTCCTGCGCTCCATCTCCCTGGATATCAGCCGGTAAATGATGGCCGCAAAGAATATTGCCCCTAATCCTATTATGATCGAAAGCAGTGTCCTGCGCAACTGTTTCTGATGCCTGATCTCAGCATCTTCTAAGGCAAATTGGGTGCTCCTGTCAAATTGAATATGCTCCACAGTTACGGAGTCTCCCCTTTCCCGGCTGTAGCCTATTGCGTCTTTAATGAGCGCTTCAGCTTTAGAGAGGTTTTCATCCGATACTTCGATATATTCACGCTCAATGCTGCCGTCCAGATTGATTATAAGCCAGCCTTTTTCATCGTACTTCTTTCTCCACAGCCCATCTATTGCAATACCTACGGTGATTCGGGCAATATTCCATGGACTTCTCTCTTCGATTATATTTTTTATATTTACCACCTCATTTTGAATCATCGAGGACTGATCGTACTTGCCCACAAGGTTGGAGAGATCCTTATAGGCCGGCGGAGTTTGACCCTCCTGTCCGGGGGGTCCTTCCGGATTAAATCCCGTTCCCTCGAAGTGCTCCTCCCTTACCTCCCTGGATAGAGTAATAGATGGTACAACCTCTTTTTCATCGAAAGGGGTACGGGGATTATCCTCTCTCATGGTTATGGGAAAATGCTCCTCCGTACTGATCGTCTTTTTGCTCATATCAAGATTGATATCCAGTTTAAGAATCTGAACCCGGTCCTGACCAAAGATAGAACGCATCGCTTTTAGAATTTCATTTTTGTACTGCTGCTCAAGATTCTTTTTTGTCTTAATTTCCCGCCGGGCCACTTCAATTCTATCCACACCTTCCCATTCCTCAAAGATGTTGAGCTGAATGCCGTTTTGATCGGTGATAACGATGTTTTCATCCTGCAATCCGGCCACGGCAAAATTGATAATACGAACAATTCCTTCTATCTTTTTTCGATTCTTTGAAATATCCGAGCCCGGTTTGGGTGTGATGATCACAGAGGCAGTTACCGGCTTCTGATCTTCGACGAACAGCTCCCTTTTAGGCACAACCAGGGTGACGCTTACAGCATCAATATCGTCTAAAGCTAAAATATGCTGTTCAAGGTTTTTTGTTATGGCCCGCTGGAGATTTACATCCCTCTCAAAATCGGTCAGTGTCCAGCGCTCAACATCAAAGATAGCCCAGGGATCGATCCTGGCAGGGATTAAGTCTTCCCGGATCAGGATGGCCCTTATTCTTTTGGCCGTTTTATCATCCCCTACATAGATCATATTCTCCGGGGTAATTCGATACTCAACTCCCTCTTCATCGAGGACCATTACTATTTTAGAAAGATCCGTATCTTCGGTAATCGGCGTGCCTATCAATGGGACCATGCTCGGAGCAGCACTGAATATTATGATAAGGACCATGGCCAACAGGGCAACGCCTGCAATGGAAACGAGTATGATCTTCTGTGTGACAGACCACTTGCCCCAGAGATTCTTAATCTGTTCTATTAATTTTTTGAGCCATTCGTTCATTTCCCCTCCCTGAATGAACGTCCCTGTTCATTTAGATATTATCCATCCTTGGAATTTCATCGGACGCTTAGGATCTCCCTGTAGGCTCTTACAGCCCGGTCCATGATTGTTTTTGTCATGGAAAGCGCCAGATTCGCTTCTGCTAAAGCGATCGTAACATCGTGCACATTCACTGAATCAGGATCGGTAAGCAGGCTTTCAGTCATATTCATACTTTTATGTTGAAGGTCATTTACCTGGCTTAAAGCTTTAAAAAAAAGCTTACCGAATCCCTCTTCCGGAGATAAGGAGGGCGTTTCTCTCTTAGGCCCTGCCGCAATATGCCGGGGATCTGTGCGCTTGAGAGTAATCCGATGCCCTACGGCATCCTTGATTGACAAGATATCCATCTACTACCTCCCGATCTCCATAGCTTTTAAAAACATACTTTTGCTCCCATTGATAATGGCTACATTGGCTTCATAGGCCCTGGAAGCTGAAATCATGTCTACCATTTCATTTACCACATTAACGTTCGGATACTCCACATATCCCTTTCGGGAGCCCGATTTAATGGCATCAGGGTGTGTAGGATCATATACTAAACGGAGCTTTGCATCATGATCCTTCTCAAGTTTAATAACTCTTACCCCCTTCCCAATCCCGTTATCAAGATACCTGGGCAAGAAGGGACTCCTCCAATACGGCTGGGAGACCCGGGGGCGAAAGATCACCCTGGTCCTTCTGAAAGGCCCACCCTCCGTGGTCCGGGTGGTGTTCACATTGGCTATATTATTGGCAATTACATCGAGCCGCATTCTCTGGGCGCTCAGTCCTGATGCCGCTATATTGATACTTGAAAAAATTCCCATGAGCCCTTCTCCTACCTAAGCACCATATGCACCCGGCCGAATTCACTTGTAATGACCGTCACAAAAGTTTGATAGAGAAGCTGATTCTGCATGGCAAGCATCATCTCCTCTTCCATATCCACGTTATTCCCGTTATTTTTAGCGGTGGTCAGATAATCCAGCACCCTTTTAGGTCTCACAGTTCTATAGTCAATAGGGCGGAAAAAAGGAATATGCCGCCTGTCCGACACGAACTGAACAGGAGGCCTTACCTTTTCTGAATCTAAGGCCCGTTTTAGCTCAGCCTCAAAATTCACCACTGTACGCTTAAAATTCGGAGTCTCCGAATTGGCGATATTATTGGCGATTACATTTCGCCTTAAAACGGCGACATCCATGCACTTTTTGAGAATATCAATATTCTTTCCAAAACTTCCTTTAAATATCAACTCTCTCTCCTTTATTAGAGCCCTTCATTATAGTTTCGGCCTGCTCCCTCCCAATGATTAGCCCGCAGATGATTAGCCTCCTAACCCGTTACAGGATAAACCTGCTTAAATCATGATCCTCCACAATATCACTCAGCCTATCCTCTACATAATCCCGGGTGATTTTTATGGTCTGTCCCTTGATCTCATCTGCATTAAAGGAAACATCCTCTAAAAGAAGCTCCATAATTGTATGAAGCCTGCGGGCTCCGATATTTTCCGTCCTGGAATTGACTTCCGTGGCAATTTCCGAGATGCACCTGATTGCATCATCTGTAAACTCAAGTTCAACCCCTTCGGTTTTTAAAAGCTCAATATACTGCTTGATTAAAGCATTCCTGGGCTGGGTCAGAATCTTAATAAAATCCTCGCTGGTCAGAGCCCCAAGCTCAACCCTTAAGGGGAAACGCCCCTGCAGCTCCGGTATTAAATCCGAAGGTTTACTCATATGAAAAGCGCCGGCGGCAATGAACAGGATGTGGGAGGTATCGACCATACCGTACTTTGTATTTACCTTACACCCTTCAACAATGGGCAGAATATCCCTCTGAACGCCCTCCCGGGAAACATCGACTCCGGAGCGGTTTTCTTTAGAGGCGATCTTGTCAATCTCGTCCAAAAAGATTATTCCCATCTGCTCCACTCTTTCAATCGACAGTTCAGTAACCCGGTCCATATCCACAAGCTTATCCATTTCCTCTGCAGTCAAGATTTCCCGTGCCCTGGTCACAGTTGTTTTTTTCCTCTTCTTTTTAGCTCCAAAAATACTGCCGAGATTGCCGATGTTCACATCCATTTCTTCAAAAGAAACACCGGAAAATATTTCGATTGCAGGGAACATGCCTCTATTGACATGAACCTCAACAGTTTTATCATCCAGTTCCCCGGCCCTCAGCTTTTGCCTGAGCTTCTCCCTGGTACTTATTCCTGATCTCGATACAGTTCTTTGAGTGACCGGTACAGCATCCCTGACTGAGCCGACCTTAGCAACTTGCTTGCCGGTTTGGGCGCCGCTGCCGGTTTGGGGGCCGCTGCCGGTTCCGGGGCTGCTGCCGGGGAGAAGCAGGTCCAGAAGTGCATCCTCCGCCCTTCTTTCTGCTTCTTCCCTCACTTTTTCCTGTAGATCGGTTTTTACCATTGAAACGGCCATGGACATCAGATCACGGATCATGGATTCCACATCCCTGCCCACATATCCTACTTCCGTGTACTTGGTAGCTTCCACCTTGATAAAGGGAGCGCCGCTGAGTCTGGAAAGACGCCGGGCTATTTCTGTCTTCCCGACTCCGGTGGGTCCGATCATGATAATATTCTTCGGAGCAACCTCATCTTTCATATCTTCAGATAATTTCTGACGCCTCGTCCTGTTGCGAAGGGCAATGGCCACAGCCTTCTTGGCTTTCTCCTGGCCTACAATATATTTATCAAGCTCCTCAACTATCTGTCTTGGTGTCAGCTTATCCAGATCTATCTTCATCCCAATTCCTCTATAATAATACTTTCGTTTGTATATATGCATATGTTGGCTGCAATTTTTAAAGACCGTTCTACTACCTCTCTTGCAGAAAGATCCGTTGCATCAAGGTATGCCTTTGCTGCAGCATAGGCGAAACTGCCGCCTGAACCGATGGCAATAATGTCCTCTTCCGGTTCAACTACATCCCCCGTTCCGGAAATCAGGAGTATGGATTTTAGATCGGCAACCAAAAGCATGGCTTCAAGTCTTCTTAAGATCCTATCCGTACGCCAGTCCTTGGCCAGCTCAACCGCAGACCTTTTTAAGTCTCCTCCGTATTCCTTAACCTTGCCCTCAAATCGCTCAAAGAGTGTAAAGGCATCTGCAGTAGCTCCGGAAAATCCAACAAGAATTTTACCGTCGTAAATCTTGCGAATCTTGCGGGCATTACCCTTCACAATTGTATTCCCCATAGTGACCTGCCCATCCCCGCCCAGTACCAGTTTACCATTTCTTTTGGCTGCGATTACGGTAGTTCCTTTCATTATTTCCATTTTCACTTCCTTCCATCCATATCACTACCCTGGCTTAAGCTGCCTGGCATGGGGATGCGCCTGCCTGTATACTTTTTTCAAACGCTCAATACCCAGATGTGTATACACCTGGGTTGTTGAGAGACTGGCATGTCCCAGTAGCTCCTGCACAATACGGATGTCGCCTCCCCGGTTCAAAATATGAGTAGCGAAGCTGTGCCTAAGAGTATGGGGAGTCACTCTTCTGCCTCTCAAGGCCTCAGGCAGAATTTTGTCCAGGAGGTACTGGATACCCCTGACAGTAATCCTCTTTCCTCTTTTATTTAAGAAGAGCGCCCTGATTGAATCTTCATCATCTGCCTTGATAAACATTTTTCGTCCCTGGAGATACTCCTTTAAGACTTTCATCGCGCTTTTCCCTATGAACACGAGGCGCTCTTTATCTCCTTTACCGATTACGCGGATCGAGAGTGATTTCAGATCTAAGGAGGTGACGTCCATGGCCGCCAGCTCAGAAACACGGCACCCTGTTGAATAGAGAAGCTCTAAAATTAAAAGATCCCTTAAAGCCCAGAAATCATTGGGTTTAACAGAGAGCAGATCATGCAGCTCCTCCTCGAATAAGAACGAGGGCAGCTTTTTGTCAGTTTTTAGAGACTTTACGCTCTTAAAGGGATTCTCCTCGCAGTATCCATATCTCTGTTTAAAGCGATAGTATCCTCTTAAACAGGAGAGGGTCCTGTTTATGGAACGGGAGCTAAGTCCCATTTTAGACAGGTAGCCTATGAATGATCGAATCTTCCTGTAATCCATACCGTCTTCATTCCATTTCATACTCTCAAGGAAATCTCTATAGAGATGCAGGTCCTGCTTATAAGATTCTATACTGTTTTGAGAGAGGTGACGAACTAACTGTAGAAATTCAAGATACTTCTCAAGCACTCTGATCCATGACCTCCTGAGTATGAAGATAAGCACAGTCCGGATTGATGCATGACTTATACATGCCCCTCTGCTTATCTTCCTTCTCAACTAAAAAATATCCGCACTTCGGACATTTCAGGTTCGTGGGTCTGAAATGGGAAACAAAATCGCATTCAGGATAATTTGTGCAGCCGTAAAACTCTTTTCCCCTGCCCCCCTGTTTCCGGCGGGCGACAATCTTACCGCTGCAGTCCGGGCGCGGGCAGTCTGCAAGGGAAACCGCTTTTGTATTTCGGCATTCAGGAAAACCTGAACAGGCCAAAAAGAACCCATACCTGCCCAGTTTCTTCACCATAGGTCTGCCGCACTTTTCGCATGTGTAATCTGTTTCCTCGTCCATTACGCCCTTGATCGATTCCAGGGTTTCCATAACATGCTCCACCTGTCTGATGAAATCACCGTAAAAGTCCCTGATGACACTCACCCATTCCTTTTTATTCTCCTCCACTCCGTCCAGCTCCTTTTCCATAACTGCTGTGAAATTCTCATTAACTAAATCCGGAAACTGGCTGGTCAAAAGATCGTTGATAATTCTTCCTAACTGAGTGGGGACTAACTGACGTTTTTTTCTTACCACATAATAGCGGCTCAGTAACACCGAGACTATCGGTGCATAGGTAGAGGGACGACCAATGCCTTTCTCTTCCAAAGTCTTGATAATGCTGGCATCAGTATATCGAGGAGATCCCAGGGTGAAGTGCTGTTCCGGATGAAATCCAAGACATTCCACCTTCTCGCCGACGGATAAATGGGGCAGGACTTTTGGCCTTTCCTTAGAAGCCAGGATTTTTAATGCCTTCTGGAATCCTTTGACCACCATTTTAGTGGAGCCGGTGCGGAAAAGGCCTTCCTTTGCCTGAAAATCCACTGTAACAGTTGAGCTTTTAGCCGGGATCATCTGGGAAGAAACGAAGCGCTCCCATATAATCGAGTAAAGCTTAAATTGATCCTTGCTCAGAACTCCTTTAATACTCTCCGGGGTATTTTGAACATAAGTTGGTCTTATGGCTTCGTGTGCATCCTGGGTCCTCCTGCCTACCGAATATACATTCGGTTTATACGGCAGCTCCTGTGCATAGTATTTGCTAATAAATGACCGAACCTCATGCAGAGCTATTCCTGAGACCCGGATAGAATCAGTCCGCATGTAGGTGATTAATCCGACTCTTCCCGAACCGATATTCACACCCTCATAGAGCGCCTGAGCAATCTGCATGGTTTTAAGCGAGGTAAATCCAAAACGTATGGCTGCCTCTTGCTGAAGCTTCGAGGTTGTGTACGGGGGCTTAGGTTTTAAGGTATTTTCGCTGACTTTGACATCCTTAACCCTGAACTCAGCATGTTTCAGGGCATCTGTAATTTTTAAGACCTCATTGCTGTTTTTAATGCGGAGTTTCTCTCCCATATATTTCACCAAACTGGCACGGAATATACTCTTTCCCTTTTTCAGCTCAGCTTCAATGCTCCAGTATTCCTCTGGTACAAAATTCTCAACCTCCTTCTCGCGCTCGCAGATCAATTTCAATGCAACCGACTGCACACGTCCGGCTGAGAGTCCATTTTTTACCTTTTTCCATAGAATAGGAGATAATTTATATCCCACCAGCCTGTCCAATACTCTGCGTGCCTTCTGGGCATTCACCTTGGCCTGATCAATATCCCCAGGATGTTTGATTGACTCACGGATTACATTAGGGGTGATTTCGTTGAACACGATTCTCCTGATATTAAGATCGGGATATTTGCACTTAAGAGCGTTTTTAATATGAAAAGAAATAGCCTCTCCTTCACGATCATTGTCTGAGGCCAGAAGAATCTGATCAGCCTTCCCAGCCTCCTGCTGAAGGCTCTTAAGTATTTTGGCTTTGCCCCGGATAGTAATATATTCCGGTTCAAAATCATGCTCTATGTCGATAGCTAATCTCGATTTAGGCAGATCAAAAAGATGTCCTATGGAGGCTGAAACGGCATAGCCATTGCCTAAATATTTCTGAATGGTTTTTGCTTTTGCCGGAGACTCTACTATGAGCAGTATTTTTTTTCCATTATCCTTCATGAATGCCTCTTGGTTAAATATTGATCTCCATTATTCCTGCTGTAAATTCCTGAAAGCTCCAGTTCCATAAGCCTGGCTAACCTGGCAGCCGAACCCGTGCCTCCCCTTTGAGTAATTCTGTCCATTTCATCCATCTCACTCAGGCGTTTATACTTTAGCATCGCTCTTTGAACCTCTTTGTGCAGTACCCAACCCCAACTTTTGAGTATATCCTCAGCACAATCCACTCTTGGCGCCCCCTCTTCATACAGCTTCCGGGTTCCCCTTCCCACAGTGCCATCCAAGCCCACGGTATGGATAAAAAGATCCCGCCCTTGCTCCAGGGCATAATCTGCTGTGATCAGCGCGCCTGATCTCTCGGGCGCCTGAATCACCAGCACGGATCTGGCCAGGCCGCTGATGATTCTATTGCGAGCCGGGAAATTATAAGGGAGAGGCGGTACGCCCGGAGGATATTCACTGACAATTGCCCCACCCTGGCTCAGGATTCTTCTCCCCACCACTATACTGCTTCGGGGGAAAATGCTATCGATTCCATTCCCCAAAACCGCCGTGGTTCGCCCCCCGGCATCCAGGCAGCCCCTGTGCGCTTCCGAATCAATTCCTCTGGCAAGGCCTGAAACAATGCTTATCCCCATCTCAGCCAGATTAAAACCCATTGAATAGGCATGTGAACGGGCGGCTCCCGCTGGACGTCTTGTTCCAACCACTGCAACAGTGGGTTTAAAACAATCCGGGAGCCTGCCCCGATAAAACAATAAAACAGGCGGGTCATAGATCTCCCGGAGCTGAGGTGGAAAAGCCTTATCCCAGTAAAAGGTGCAATTAATCCCTCGCTCCGTCAAGTGTTTTCTATCAACTTCCGCCATTTTAAGAATTTCAGTTGGAGACCAGCTTCTACTCTTTATTCTTCTTCCTAATATCTCCTCTAATTCTCTTAAATGTAGAGAAAAAAAAGCAGAAAGCTCAAAAATTTGAGCGAGCATTAGCTTCTCCTTAGGCTTTAAAAAGGAAATACGATTTAAAGCAAGCAGAAACATCTGGTCATCTTGCGCCATATAGCTCATCCTCAATTCTCTCTTTATTGGCTTTAGCCTCTCTTTTCTTTTCCTCTACGCTGGTAGTACGGCTAATTTTATCATATAATATAAGAGCCTCTTCCAATCGACCCGATCTATAGTAGACATTTCCCAGGAGAAACATCGCATCGATATGCTTGGTCTCACGAGAGAGCAGTGTTTTTAATAATACTTCAGCCTCTTCACTACGATTTAGCTCAAAAACCAGGAGCACAGACAGACCGTATAGAGCATCACTATATACCGGATCAATCTCTATTGCCTGTATGTACAGAGATTCAGCCCTTTCCAGCCATAGCTTCCTTTCTTCTGTCTCCACCTGGGCTTTACTTATCCGGGCGGCGCAAACCCCGGACAGATAATAGAGTATGGGATTATCCGTGTGAATAGCTTGAGCCTGCTTTAAATTTTTAAAAGCCTCCTGATACATGCCGCCCCGTATAAACTGCACGGCAAGCATTTTATAGTAGATCCCTATCTGTGAAGTTGCTTCAACCTTCTGCTCTACTATTCTTTCATACTTCTCTATTCCCTGCTTGATCTCCTCGATTCGCTTTGAAGAAATCTCTTCTCCCCTGTACTCAGCTCTTTCCATATCTGTTAGAAGATCCAGATAATCTTCTCTTTCACTAAAGCAGCCCATACTCGATAAAAGGATAAATAGAATAGCTGCTATCCTGAATAATTTTCCCATACTCCTCCCCTAATAAAATATAAAAGGGAAAAAAGCACTCCTGCTTCTACCCCCTGGGATGAAAACGCTCATGATAAACCTTCAATTCTTTCTCTTCAACATGAGTATATATTTGTGTTGTACTGATATCTGCATGTCCCAACAGCATCTGTACGGCTCTCAGATCGGCTCCCCCGCCAAGCAGATGCGTGGCAAATGAATGGCGCAGAGTATGAATCTTTCCGTTAACTCCCGCTTTTCGGGCTATCCCCTTAAACCGCTTCCACATGCCTTTCCTGGAAAGCTTGCCTCCCAGATGATTTATAAATAATGAGTTTTCACGCTTTTTCTTAATCAGCAGAGGTCTGGCTTCAGTAATATATTTCTCAAGCCAGTGATGAGCTATTTCACCAACAGGGACCAATCTCTCCCTATTCCCTTTGCCGATTATCCTCAATACTCTCTCACCCGGATACAGACTATCCAGAGTCAACTCAACTGCTTCGGATACACGCAGGCCGCATGAATAGATCAGCTCAAATATACAGCGATCCCGAATTCCAAGAGGGCTTGATTTATCTATTGAGTCCAGCAGGGAATTAACTTCCGTATGTGTAAAGACATTCGGTATTCTTTTAGGGACACGTGGAGTTTCTATAAGTTCAGCAGGATTGAACGAGATTACGTTTTCCCTGTATAGAAAAGTGAAATAAGTGCGAAGAGCACTCAAGGTTTTAGCTGTTGTTCTATGGCTTATCCCCTCAAGCTGTCTTGAAATAAGATACTCGATAAGATCAACGCACTTAACTTCGGGCAATTCTGAAACCACCCGGCTTTCACCGGATGAAACCACATTGTTTTCCTTAAGGTAGGCATCCAGCTTCCGCACTTCAAACAGATATGTATTAACCGTAGCTTTTGATAGTCGAAGTTCTGCTGTAAGATAATCTTCAAACTGATCCACAAATTCCATTCTTATGTCCTATACTTCATGTTTCAATCAGGACTCTTCTTGAATCGCATGCTTTTTCTCTCTTAAAATAGTGGGCACGTTCAAATCAGCTTCTTTAGAATTTCTGCCTAACAGAAAATCACTTGATGCCCTGCCGGAAACACCTTTTTTCATGTTGAGCCACTCATCATAGGAAATAATTTCTCCACTCTGATTATCCTCTTTTACCTCTCTGCGAACCGCTGCCTCGGCCCTTTTAAAGCCTGCAGCAATCACTATAACCTTTATATGATCCTTCATACTGCTGTTTAAGGAATTTCCCGCTATAATCATGGCATCACTGTCTGCGTTTGCGGTAATGATCTTTAAAACTTCCTCATACTCTGACAGACAGAAATCGTCACCTCCTGTTACATTGACCAGTATTCCCTTAGCCCCCTCAATTCTAGCATCTTCAAGCAGGGGGTTGTTGATGGCATTTGTAGCCGCATCCACCGCCCGATTATCTCCGCTTCCCATTCCGATTCCCATCAGGGCATCACCATTACCATTCATTACGGTTTTAACATCCGCAAAATCGATATTTATCTCTCCGGGTTCAGTGATCAGATCCGATATTCCCTGAACGGCCTGCCTTAGAACGTCATCAGCCATAAAAAATGCTTCCTTTATGGGAGTTCGCCGTTCCACAATCTTAAGCAGATACTGATTTGGGATAACAATCAGGGTATCCACCTCGGTACGGAGTTTTCCGATGCCCTCTTCCGCTATGACCATCTTTCTGCGACCCTCAAAATCGAAGGGTTTGGTCACAACTGCAACTGTCAGGGAATTCAACTCTTTAGCTATGCGTGCTACAATGGGTGCGGCTCCGGTTCCGGTACCTCCGCCCATTCCAGCTGTAATAAATACCATATCCGCATCTAATAGTACATCCCGGATTTTTTCTTCGTCTTCCAGGGCAGCTTTTTCTCCTACCTCGGGCATCCCCCCGGCCCCAAGTCCACCGGTCAATTTTGTTCCTAAGGCGAGCTTCATTTCTGCTTTAGACATGTGCAGAGCCTGCTGATCCGTGTTTCCGGCAATAAACCATACATTCTTAAGACCGGTGGCAATCATCCTGTTTACGGCATTACTGCCGCCGCCCCCGATGCCGATGACTTTAATCCTGGTGAGATTTGCATGATTATCCTCAAGGATTTCTATATTCATAGTTCCCCTCCCAAGGCACTAAAAAAACTCTTTAAACCATGTTTTCATTCTATCCCAGACACTGGAAAAGGTTCGCTCGCTGGAACTTGTATCCACATATTCAATATCCTTCATGGAGGCGCCATGCATTACTAAACCAACTCCGGTAGCAAACTTCGGATCATAGTATTCTTCGACCAGCCCACCCAGCTTAATGGGATAGCCGATTCTGGCCGGAAGACCGAAAATATCGGCGGATAGTTCTGCAGTGCCGGTCAAAAGAGAGCCGCCACCCGTTAAAACGACACCACCTCCCAGCAGTTTCAGATAGCCTCTGCGTTCTATCTTTTCCTTTACCATACCCAGGATCTCCGCCATTCTGGGCTGTATTATTCCTGCAAGATCCCTTCTCAGTATGGGTTTCGGAGGTCTTCCTCCGACACTCGGCACCGGCACCTCTTCATCTTCTTCTATCATAGGCAAATAGCAGCATCCGGATTCCTTCTTTATCTTCTCAGCCGCATCCAGAGGTGTTTTGAGCATTATGGACAGGTCATTAGTCACCTGCTCTCCACCAACAGAAAGAACCTCAGTATGATACGGTGCACCTTCCAGTTGTACTAAAATATCCGTTGTTCCGCCTCCTATATCAATCAGTAAAACCCCCAGTTCCCTCTCATCCTGGGTCAGCGCCGCTTTCGAGGAGGCCAGCGGTTCTAACACGATATCGCTTACTTTGAACCCGGCGCGATTGATACATTTCACGATATTCTGTGCAGAGGTAACAGCGCCTGTAATGATATGTACCTCGGCTTCCAAGCGAACGCCGATCATTCCTATTGGGTTTTTAATCCCGCCCTGTTCATCCACAACGAATTCCTGGGGAATTACATGCAGCACTTCTCTATCCATGGGAATAGCCACTGCCTTTGCCGCATCTATTACCCTATCCACATCTTCCCGGGTAATTTCTCTTCCCTTACCGGTAACAGCAACCACTCCCCGGGAATTGATTCCCTCTATATGACCTCCGGCAATGCCCGCATAGACCGCGCCGATCTCATGCCCTGACATCATCTCGGCAGATTCGACGGCATTGAGGATTGATCGGACCGTGGTCTCAATATTAATTACTACACCCCTTCTTAAGCCCCTGGATGGAGTCGTACCTACCCCGGTTATTTCAAGCTGACCGTTCTCATTATACTGGCCAATAATCACACAAACTTTTGTAGTCCCGATATCTAAACCGACAATCAGATCATCCATTGCCAAAGTATTATCTCTCCTTAATCCTGTAGACCAGTTCCCCGGTCCTTAAATCAAGCTCTTCAACATCATCTGATAAACCCTGCTTCTCTATTAAATCAAGAATTATAACAGCATTCTTAAGGCCACTGCCTGTAATGCTTCGTCCGAACCTTACCTTTATGGAATAGGTAATGGGATACAGCAGCAGCTCATAACTCGTATTTGATTTCGGAATAATTCTGACCTCAGAAATAAGGCGGAATAAATCCGGCGTATCTTTCCGGATTTTTTTCAAACTTAATAAAAGGGGCTTGAGCATTTCCGGAAGCTCCATGCCGGATCTTATATCTTTAAATTCAAGGCCGGATATGACCGGCAGGTCCCAGTCCGTTATTGATTTGCTGATCTGGAAAATCACCCCCTCTTCATCTAAAACCATGGGGATGCTTCTGCCCTCAGCACCTGTTAAGGCCATCATTAGAGGCTTCCGCCCGAATATAGTCATATTTAAAGTATCTGGAAAAACCTTTTCAACAACTGCACTGTGAATGAGAGGATATGCCTCCAGATTGCTTAAAATCTTCTCCGGATTCAGGCTGAAATAGTACTCGTTTTCTCCGATTCCCGCAATACTTAATATCTCTTCTTCAGATAGAGGGATATTGCTTTTAACTATTATATTTTTTATGACTAATTGCGGGGAAATAATAAAATGAAAAATGATTTCTGCAATGAAAAAAAGTATTAGTAAGATGATAACGCTCCAGAGTATTCGGTTTAAGATAAGTTCTGTTCGGGATGTCTTGGGTGAATGCAAGGCAAAAGCCTCAGACACGGGGTCTCCTCCTGGAAAGATTCATTAAAAGCCCGCACATAAAAAGCGATAATAGCATGGAGGATCCGCCTGCAGAAAAAAAAGGCAGGGGGATTCCGGTAGCGGGCACTAAACCTGTGACTACAGAGATATTCAAGAGTGCCTGCAGTACAATGATGGATGTTATTCCAAAAGCGAGATAGTAGGAAAAAAGAGATGAGCTCTTCAGTGCTATAGTATAGCCTCTCCAGGCCAGTAAAATAAAAAGAATCACTACGAATAATGCCCCAATAAAGCCTGTTTCCTCTCCCACTACAGCAAATATGAAATCCGAGTGCGCTTCCGGAAGAACACCCAGTTTCTTAAGCCCGCTGCCCAGCCCTCTACCCCAAAATCTCCCGTTAATCAGAGCAGAACGGGCTGCTATAACTTGATAACCGCTGCCTGAAGGGTCTGCTAAAGGATTTAAAAAGGCCATGAGCCTCTCAACCCTGTGCGTCTTTGTAAATAGGAGAATACTTCCAAGGGGAATGACAAGTCCGCCGAACAGAACGAAATAACCTAAGGGTACCCTGGCTATAAAAAACATAGCCAAAGACAGGCAGAGAATAAAAAAGGCAGTAGAGAAATCATTTTGAAAGTATATCAGGGTTATAAAGAGACTTACAATTAACAGGGGCGGTAGAATTGAATTAAGCGGATCATTCATTCTACCTCCCTTCTTGCTGAATATTGAAGAGAGGTATAGAACAATGCTGAACTTTACTAACTCAGAGGGTTCGAAAGACACTCCAAATAAGAATATCCAGCGCCGTGCCCCCATAATAGACACACCAATTCCTGGCAGAAGGGTTATTATGGTTAAAAGCAGCGATAGGATGAGAATATAGGGGTTTGCCTGCCTTAAAAAATCTATAGGAGTCCTGGAAGCGATAAGACCGGCTATTCCTCCTACCAGTATCCATAGGATCTGGCGTTTAAAAAAGTAATGAGGATCCTGAAAAATCCGCTCTGAATAGTAATGAGAAGCCGAGAAGAGCATGGAGATACCCACACCCATCAGCAAAATTAAGATTATAAAAAGGAGAAAATCTCCTGATTTTGTTTCTATCCTCTCCAAATCTCTCCTCTTAAGTCTACTGTATTTTCAAGGTTGACAGACTTAATATGGCGAACAGACCTCCAAGAATCCAGAACCTTATGACAACCTTGCTTTCAGACCATCCCAGCAGCTCGAAGTGATGATGCAGTGGGGCCATCTTGAATACCCTCTTTTTAGTTAATTTATAATAGATAACCTGTATAATTACTGACATTACTTCCATTACAAAAACTCCGCCTATAATGATGAGCAGTATTTCTTTTTTAATGATCAGTGCGATGACTCCCACAACTCCGCCTAAAAACAGGCTGCCCGTATCGCCCATCATAATCTCAGCAGGATGGCAGTTGAACCAGAGAAAGCCAACTGCAGCCCCCACCAGGGCTAAAGAAAAAATTGAAACCTCCCAGCTCTGTTTTATATGGGGAATCTGTAAATAGCCGGCAAAATCTGCGTGGCCGGCTAAATAGGCTAAAACGGCAAAAGCAATACCTACCATTATAACCAGCCCTGTAGCCAGGCCGTCCAGGCCGTCTGTTAAATTCACGGCATTAGAGGTAGCCACCAGCAGGATCACCGAAAAGGGAATATAAAAGTAGGACATATCCAGCACCGGTGCTTTAAGAAAGGGGATATATAGAAGAGTCGTGTACTCATTACGCAGGAAAAATAAGATAAATGCTATGGCCAAAGAAAGAATAACCTGGGACGTAAACTTGATCCCGGCTCTTAAGCCCTTGTCGTTCTTCTTAAAAATCTTTAGATAATCATCCACAAAACCGATTGAACCAAAACCGATGACTGCTAAAAGAAGAATCCAGGTATAGTAATTCTCCAAATCCTGCCATAGAAGAACAGAAATTGTAATTGACAGAATAATGAGAATTCCCCCCATGGTAGGGGTTCCTGATTTAGCCAGATGGGTCTTAGGTACATCCTCCCTGATTTCTTCGCCCGCTTTTATTTCCTTCAATTTTCTGATAAGCCAGGGACCAAAAAGCAGGGAGATTAGAAGGGCGGTAAGGGCTGCATAGGCCGCCCGGAATGTTACGTACTGGAAAATATTAAAAAAAGTGAAATACTTTACCAATGGATAGAGCAGCTTCAGAACCATAATTAACCCCCGGAATTCCCTTTTTTTAAATAGGGGATGAGTCGTTCCAATTCTACCCCCCTCGACCCTTTAAGAAGAATAAGATCACCCGGTTTGATTTGATCGATCAGCAGTGTTCGCAGATGATCAAAATCTGCAGTCCAGTGGAAGCTTAAGAATTCCTCCTGCTTAAGTGCCTTACTGGCTGATTCCATCTCAGCTCCAAACAGGTAAATCTTATCAAATCCGGACCTCGCCGCCTTCAGGCCGATATGCCTGTGAGCCGCATCACAGTTCTCCCCGAGTTCCAACATACTGCCGAGTATGGCAATTTTCCTGCCTTTCCATTCCAGGGTTTTAAAAAAATCAAGGAGCTGCAACACGGAATCAGGATTTGAATTGTAACAGTCCTGTATTATACTTACCCCGCCTCTTAGAACTTGAGACCTGCCGAATAATGGCTTTACTTTTTCCAGGCCGGATTTAATAATACTAGAGTTTATACCCAATTCGACCGATACCGATATTGAGGACAAAGCGTTTAATAGATTGTGGAAACCCAAAAGAGGGAAGCGAATCTGGAGCCCCTCCCAGTGGATGGACGTTCCATCAAGCCCCAAACTCTGACTTCCCTCAAATCCTGGTGTACTATTGGGTCCAAAGGGTATTACCTTCCCTATTAATCCCCGGGAGAGATATTTATAAAATTTCTCCTCTTCATAGAGAAAAGCCTTTTGATTTCCATTGAAAAAGTTAAAAATTTTTCTCTTTTCACGGGCGATTGCTTTCTGAGATCCCAATAAGCCGATATGAGCAGATCCGATATTGGTGATCACAGCAAAATCGGGTCGTATAATGTTGGTGAGGGCATCCATCTCTCCCTCATGGTTCATTCCCATCTCAAATACTGCAAAATGATCGTTTTCTTCAACCTTAAAAGCGGAAAGGGGAAGGCCAATCTCGGAGTTTAGATTTCCCTCGCTGATAGAAGTTTTTGCCTCTTCAGACAGGATTGCTCCGATAATCTCTTTGGTAGTTGTCTTGCCATTGCTGCCCGTAATACCGATGCGGACTACTTCCGGATGTCTTCGCATATGATAATTTGCCAGATCCTGAAGAGCTTTAAGGGTATCTTCCACAATGATCATACTGGCCCCTGAGTCATGAAGCAGGGATATAAAAGTATCTTTTTGTTTTTTCCATTCACTTTCCGCTGATAATACGGCTGCAGCTCCCTTTCTGATCGCTTGCTCAAGAAATTGGTGGCCATCAACCTTAGTTCCGGCTAAGGGGATGAAGAGAGAACCCTTAAGAAGTTCCCTTGAATCGATTCCCACTGATTGAATCTCCCCTGTGCCCTGGAAAACTAAAGACCCATGAGTAATGTTCTGAACCTCTTTAGGAGAAAAGAGGGCTTTTATGGTTTTACTCTGCATCCTTGTTCAATACCACCTTTAATATTTTTGAGGAATCGATTCTCTTTAATCCCAGCTTGTCTTTAGCTAATCTTTCTATTCTCTCAGGTGAGGTGAAAACAGCTAAAGCAGCGATAATTTTTTTATTTTTTTCTAACCAGTCCTTTTGCTCCGCCTCCAGCCTCACGATCTGCCGCTTTAAAGTCTCATATCTGAATCCCTGCCAGGTGTTCAAGAAAAAAAGAGCAGTCACTAAAAAGGTTAAAAGTAATATGGGAAGTCTTTTAAAGCTCATGCTATTAATTTCTCCACAACTCTGAGCTTAGCACTGCGCGCTTTCGGATTTCTTTTAATCTCATCTGTAGATGCAGTCAGGGGCTTCTTTGTTAAGATCTTTAACTCTCTTTGCCTCTCACATTGACAAATCGGCCAATCCGGGGGACAGGTACAGGACTTATTTCGCTCTTTAAAGAAATGCTTAACAATACGGTCTTCTAAAGAATGAAATGAAATAACCCCTAATCTTCCTCCAATCTCCAGTACCTGAAACGCTTCCCTCAATCCCTCCTTAAGCCTTGATAGCTCATTGTTCACAGCAATACGGAGCGCTTGAAATGTTTTAGTAGCCGGATGAATAGAGCCATAACGGTATGAAGGAGGTACTGCCTTCCATATGATTCCGGCTAAATCATGAGCCTTAGTTATAGGCTCTGCTCTACGTTCCTTAATGATCGCATATGTAATTCTCTTTGCCATTCTCTCTTCACCATAGCCTTTTATAAGCTCAAAGAGCTCATTCTGAGAGTACGTATTAATAATATCCTCTGCAGTCTGCTCTATGTTCTTACCGATTCTCATATCCAGTGGCTCATCCTTTCTGAAAGAAAAGCCGCGGCCGCTTTTCTCGTAGTGAAACATTGAAATCCCCAGGTCGAAGAGAATTCCAGAAGGCCTTATTTTAAATCTCTGCCTGAAATTTTTAAAAAAATCTGTAAACCATTCATTAAACAGGCGAATTCTGCCCTTATACAGCTTAAGCCTTTCCTGTGCCCTTAACAAAACCTCCCCGTCTGCATCTACACCGTAGAGCATCATTCCAGGGTAATGCAAAAGCAGTGCCTCTGCATGACCTCCTTCACCCAGGGTAGCATCAACAAAGAGGAATTCTGCCTGTGAATCAATACTCTCCTGCTTTAATAGAGAAAGTACTGAATCCAGCAGAACCGGTGTATGAACAGGCTTATATCTCTCTTTCTGGCGTCGCTTCATAGCGCTATTTTATTACCTATTTCTTCGGCGGCCTCCTTAAATTTTGCTTCATTCGCTTCTAAATAGGTGCGGTAGGTCTCCTCATCCCAGATTTCCATTAATTCCAACATGCCTAATATTATGCATTCCTTTTTCAAACCTGCAAATTCTCTTAAAGTAGTCGGAATTATGATTCTTCCCGAACGATCAATTTCCGTGTCCTGTGCAGGTGCAATAATCCTTCTCTGCATCAGCCGGGCCTTTTCCTGAAAAAGGGAGGTTGAGCCTATCAGACTGTGAGAGACTTTCTTCCATTCCTCATGGGTAAACAGCCAGAGGCATTTATCCACTCCCCGGGTCAAAACCACAATATTCCCCGGTATCTCTACGCGCAGACGGGCCGGAATCATCAATCGCCCCTTTTCATCCAGAGAATACCGATATTCTCCTGTAATCATGTTCTATCCTACCACTTTTCTCTATTTCCTCCCACCTTTTCCCACTTTTATCATTAATAGTATCCCTATCCGGATAATTGTCAACATTCTTTTTATATGTAATTCAGTAATTTTCCCAAATATAGTTTCAAAATGCTATATATTTGTTGAGTATTTTGACAAATTGACGTTTTAAGTAGAAATTTGTATCTTGAACAGGAGCTATTTCGATACCAGGAGTTACCTTGTCACTGTATAGAGTAAATTTTAAATGGAAGAAAAAAGAAATACAATTAACAGCCAAAAGCCTTGATCTAACCCATCCCTATTTTGTCTCTATCAAGGATCTGGTTTTTTCAAAAGAACAGAAAATCATCATCAATCCCTCGGAAGAGGATGTAATAAGAAGATTTGGTAATTCCAAACATCTTATGATTCCTTTTCAGGCAGTAAGTCTGATAGAGGAATTCAGTGAGGAGACTAAAGGCATTAAAGTAATGCAGTTTACCATTATTGAGGATGATGAAGAAGACCAGGAAGAAGCCTCCGAAAGTGACAGGCGGGACACCTCGACATAGATAATCGAGCTCATACCCATCTTAACACCTTGCTAAATATTGAAAAAAGGGTTAGCTTATAAACTGCCCTGGTAAAAGAGTATTATATCCGGATCTGGAGGAATAATGTATGTTCTTAAAAAAAGATTTATCAAAGGATGAAATTGTACTGGAAATCAGCGGTCCTTTAAACGGTGAACCGGCAAATGATTTCCAGAAATATTTAGAAGATTTTTTTCATGGTTCTCAAAAGATCATAACACTGAATCTCTCTGAAGTCAGTTCCATAAATTCATCCTGTATCGGTAAGATTCTACTCTTCAAAAAAAAATTAGCCGAACAGGACAGAACAATTCGTATCCAGGGCTGCAGTGACTCTCTTTACAGCACATTTCAACTGATTAAATTCGATAAGCTTCTTAGTATTGAGAGATAATAGGGCACTTGTTTAAAAGAACTATTCTCGCCTCTATCTTCTAAAGTTCCCAAAAGAGCGCAATTAGTACGATTTTCCCAAATGCCAGAACTGCACAATGGTGAAATTTTTGAAGGGCGCAAAGCCCGTGGGGGTGAAAAATTACGTCCTATGAAAATAGTTCTGTTATTCGTAGACATTATAGTTGAAAATCTTTTCAGTTTAGCTTTTTAGATGATAAAATCTGATTATGGTATTCTCTTTTATCCTACTTTTTATTAAATTGCTACTTCACCCAATCTAGTCGGTA
>JAUWZD010000161.1 GCA_030615505.1 Spirochaetales bacterium
CTGGCGGCAGATATACTTTTCTTTCTGTCGCTCTGCGTTCCAGTATAGGAGCAACCAGTATGTAAGTCCCCAATAGGAATTGATCATAAATTTCCGCTGCCTTTTTACCTGGATAATGCCAGAAAAGCGGGCGTATAACTGATGATCCTGTTCTGTGCATAGCATGGAAAAGCTGGTAAAAATAAGGAAGATATTTGTAGCTCAATTTTATCGCTTTCCTGCAGATATCTTCAACCTCGGAGCCTAAAGCCCATGGTTCCTGGTCTGACATACCTTTTGCACAATGATTACGGAAAAATGGATAGAATGCTCCAACCTGGGTCCATCGTGCAAGTAGTTCGGGCTGAGAGGATCCTGTCAACCCCAATTGCGGCTTCGACTATTTTGTTCCCTTTTCCCACAGGTGCGGACTTCGCCTGCAAAGGCTTTTACCTGTGTACCTCCTGCTTACAAAAACGCACTCTTCTTTTTTCCGAGAACATGGTGGATGATGTTCTCTTGCATCTTCCTCACAAGCAATACGTATTTTGCTTCCCCCGCGCACTTCGTGTGTTTTTTAAGCATGATCGGAAACTGTTCGGCGAAGTATCAAGGCTTATCTTTCAAATGATCCAGTCTTTCTATAACGAAGCGGCAGGCAAAAAAATCAGAACAGCATCTGTTACTTCCTTTCAGACGTCGGGTGATTTCCTTCGATTCAATTCCCATTATCACGGCATAATTCTTGAGGGTGGCTTTGATGAAGAGGGTAACTTCATTTTCATACCCTTTGGCAACCTTGATAAAATGAGTGAATACTTTAGAAGAATGATCATAAAATATTTTTTGGACAGGAAACTGATCAACGAGCGGTTTGCACAGAATCTATTGAACTGGAGACACAGCGGTTTTTCCATCAACAATGAAATCAGGTTATACGGGTCTGATGAAAACGCTCGAGAAAATCTATCCCAGTATATCGCCCGCCCCCCAATTTCCCTTGTAAATAAGACCCCTTATAGCATTTTTACCTCTTGCAGGATGATTGATCATATCTTTTCCCACTACCGAATGAATTTTCTCTCGTTTTCTTGATATTCCAACTATCCTATGATATAATTCTTACTATCAATCAATTGATAAGCCTTTAATAACCAGTCAGAAGCCCATGCTCCGGGTGCTTTATGCTCTGTTTCCTATCTGTATATCATCTATCTACTTATTCGGTTGGCGCTTTCTTGCTGTTCTCGCTGTCTCTAACATTGTCGGGTTTCTATATGAGTATTTTTTTGCAAGGGCGTATAAGCAGTCTGTAACATCATCAGTATTTGTGACAACTTTTTTTTTGCCCTATCTCTTCCTCCAACAATCCCTCTATGGATCGCTGCAGTCGGTGCTGCCTTCGGAATCACATTTGGAAAGATGGTGTTTGGGGGATTTGGTAAAAACATCTTTAATCCTGCATTATCGGGCCGTGCTTTTATCTATGATAGCTTCGGGGTTCCCATGACATCGCGTTTTATTGAGCCTGTCTCTGGTTTTCCCGGAGCTTTTTCAGCCTGGCTTCCTGAAATAGATTCGGTTACCAAGTCAACTCCCCTTGTAAAGCTGGCTCAAGGGGAGAGTATCTCATATCTAAAGCTTCTTATAGGAGATACGCAAGGCGCTTTTGGGGAAACCTGCGCAATACTGATTATTATATGCGGTATCTACCTTATTATAAAAAAGACAGCAAGCTATCATATTATCCTTTCAGGAGTAACGGGATTTATTATTCCTCAATTTATTTTCTGGCTTTTGCCTGGAGTTTCCGGTATTCTTGATCCTGTTTCTTCTATTCTCAGCGGAAGTTTTATATTCGGTATAATGTTCATGGCAACCGATCCTGTTACTGCCTCACAAAGCACAAATACGGGGCGTTTGATTTACGGCGCGCTTATTGGTATCCTGACATCTCTTATCAGAACCTTTTCTGTATGGCCTGAAGGTATCACCTTTGCCGTATTTTTAGGAAATATGTTAGCTCCTCTAATTGATCACATTATCAAGAGTTTGAAAAAAAGAGAAAGAGAGAGGCTTGCATGAAATCATCTATCTTTAGAGAAAGGATATACCCGGTCTTGTTTATGTTTATAATAACCCTGTTCTTCATATCATTGACTTCAGGCATATATCTTTCTGCAAGGGACCTCGTGATACTGAATGAGTCCATCTTCAAAAAAAAGCTGTACTATATGAAGCCAGTATTGCAATTCCGGAAACTGCAGGAGAGATAGAAAAGCTATATCAGGAACGAATAACTGAATATTATACTGCTAATGATGAAATTCCTTTTTTCGGTGTAAAAAATGAATCAGGCTTTGCTTCAGGTCTTATTGTTTTTATATCCTGAGCGGGGCTCTGGTGCGAGATTGTAGCTGCGCTTGGCTTTGATAAGACTCTGAATATACTGACCGGCCTTGAGTTTGTTAAACAGAATGAAACCCCAGTATTAGGAGCAAGAATAACTGGAAGCCGGTTTAAAGATCAGTTTAAGGGGAAAAAGCCGCCTCTAATAATGGTTCCTGAGGGAACCGCATCGGAGAGTAATGAAGTGGACTCCATTACAGGTGCAACCAGAACTTCAACAGCCGTTCTAAGGATTATAAAAAAGGCTTCAGATGAGGTTGAAAGAACTGCAAGGGAGAGCATGTAAATGCTAAAGTTCAAAAAGACCTTCTTAGGGCCCCTCGGGAAAAACAATCCGGTATTTGCTCAAATTCTGGGAATATGTTTAACACTTGCTGTAACAAACAGGCTTGAAAATACAGTGGTGATGGCAACAGGAGTTATTTTTACAATTGCATTGTCAGGTTTTACGATTTCCTTAATAAGGAAACTGATTCCTTCAAGGATTCGGATGATGGTCGAGACTCTAATAATCGCCTCCTATGTCATTATAGTGGATATAGCCTTGAGAGCCTATCTTCCTCATATATGGAGGCAGCTAGGGCCATATGTGGGGCTTATTGTTACCAACTGCATAATAATGGGCAGGGCTGAAGCCTTTGCTATGAATAACCCGTCCGGAATTAGCCTGATAGACGGGCTTGCTTCGGGTATCGGATATGCATATGTTCTGATCATTATCGCCTTTTTCAGAGAGCTTTTTGGTTCAGGAACAATCTGGGGCATTCCGGTATTCGGAAGCTGGTGGACAAGCTGGTCGATTATGCTTATGCCGCCCGGAGCATTCTTTATGCTTGCAATTTTTATATGGATAGTAAAAGGGCTTATTATTAAAGAGGGGGATTAATAATGCATACAGGTATTTATCCGGTTGCAATATTTTTTGCAGCGGTCTTTACTAACAATATCCTCTTGACCAATTACCTGGGAATGTGTTCCTTCCTTTCTGTGTCCCGTGAGCTTAAAACATCACTGGGTCTTGGAACTGCCGTAACATTCGTGATGTCTACAACCAGTCTCCTGAACTGGCTTATATATCACTATATTCTCATACCTCTCGAGCTTTACTATCTCAGGTTCATCGTTTTTATTATTGTAATAGCTGCCTTTGTCCAGCTTGTCGAAATGATCATCGAGCGGATTTCAGAAACTCTTTATGCTACACTTGGAATCTTTCTTCCTTTAATAACGGTAAATTGAGCCTGTTCAATATTCGATGTCAAGAACATCGCTCCATTTTCCTGTTTTTGAATGTTCATAGAGAATATCCAGGGTTGCGACGATGTCGTGTTCGATGACATGAATAAGAACGTTGTCGTGACCCATGTAGGTATTATTGTGCTCCATGTGATAGCGATTCTCTTTGGTAAGCCCATAGTAACGTTCAATGCCGGTGCGGATTATTTTAAGGCGTTCGTACAATCTTGAGCCCGGAACTGCCGGACCTTTACGGCGGAAATCATCCTTGAAGTAAGTATGAGTCATCCAACCAAAACGGCTCTTAGCATGTAAATGATCACAGGTGAAGATAAGTCCTTGGGGATCATCAACGCAAGCGCGGTAACATGCAAACTTAGTCCGACCCTGTTTATATTCGATTCCCTTGCGGTGAGTCGTATATCCAAACGGGCAGAGAGGTGTGCCGGTATCACCCAACTTCGCTCCCCACTTCATAGAGGGTTTGCGAATAATAATGGGTATCATTTCCAGGTCGGTGTAGATGTCTCGGTGCAGTTCCTCTGCATCATAGCCCACATCAAGGATCACACAAACAAAGGGCAAACTTGGATAACGAGCCAGTAAAGTACGTAATAGCGGTAAAATATGGGCCTGATCGCTCTCATTGGCAGGAGCGATGAGGCTAACCACAGGAATCCCACTGACGGCTATGAGTGTATGGGCACGATGGCCGACAGGATACTTATGCTTGTGGTGAGGCTTTCCAAAAGCGATGCTGTCGTCGGTGAATAGCCAGTTACCCTTCTCATCTTTTTTCCCCTTTGTACGAGCCACGGCCTTTCGAAAGGTTGAATCTCCTATGAGTATGATTTTATCTCTGACAAGGTTTTGTAGATCTGGTATTGGCGGAATGAGTAAGCCGATCTTGTAGGCCTGAAGAATAAGGTGTTGATGGATTTGAATAAAGCCTTCCGGCCCTAATCGACTGCGGAGTGTATTAAATGTGTTATGCGCAGGGATTCTGTTACGCTTGATACCGATTGCTTCACGATAGATCTGGATTTTGGCCAGCTTTTCACTCAATTCTCGATCAGATGAGATACGCTCTTTGACTTTAAGAAAGCGAGCTAATACTAGAGAAGTATCATAACCAATTGGCCCGGTGGACCTATATTTTGACAAGACTTTCCTGATGGCACGCCTGTCGATCTGTCGGAAATATTTCAGGAAATCGGCCTCCTGTGAGGTGCGTATTCTTGACATGTCTGAGCCCCTGTTCAATATTGGCGTTCAATACTATCAGGGTTCACAGGACAAGTGTAAAATACAATAATTATTTATATAGTATAATTTTGAGTAGTTTTAGAGTCTTAAGTAAATCGAAAAAAGCTTGGGTTACTTTCTAAATTTTGTTACCAATATTTTGGGTTACTTTTTGAGATTTAAAGCTTTAAAAGTACCCTAAACAGGGATTCCACCCAATAATATTATAAATATGCATACAATATGCTCAAGAGTTGGCCACCTGGACTATTATGCGTTTTCCAGAATTAGTTTTCAGTTGGGAGTCGTTTATCTTCTTAGATGCATATTCCGCTAACATCTGA
>JAUWZD010000074.1 GCA_030615505.1 Spirochaetales bacterium
ATTCTCCTTTTTTATAAAATGTTACCATAAAGTAAAATTTCCGCACCATCTGTATCTGTTTCCAGTACAGATAACTTAACTCCTTCACAAAGTTTCTTAGGATGAAACTCCCTACCAACACCATCATATGTCGTCCATTCCCAGATCAGGTCGTTTGCTGTATTGGTTAATACGCACCTATCTCCTGAGCCTGTATTTATGAACAAGATTTTATCAAGAAAAATCTTATCAGTTATAAAGTCTCCCTCAAAATCCATACGTATCACATTAGTATTTTTATATTTTGTCACGCCCATATATTATCTCTCCTTTCTAAAATTAATCTCTAAAATGTTGGGGGAGAGGATGGTATAACCTTTTCCACTCCCCCTCAATATAAATGAAAAAAAATACCTACCTGCTGGAAAGATAAGAACCAACAGGATTTCATTTAAAGCCGGGAAGAAAAAACCGGCTAAAAACTTCAAAATATTTTTAATATCAGAATTCTGATATTAATTTTCAAAGTTGGAGGAAGGTGATAAAGCTTCCTCCAGGAGCATTATTATGCCAGCCCCGACAAGATGCCCATCCTATCGAGGATTTTTTTCAAAAAACCTTTAAAGGCGGGAAGGTCAGGCGTAAGCCAACCTTCCCTAAAATTTAAATACAAGGAGTGCCATGTTGAAAGTTGAAAACAACATGCACTATCTACAAGCCGAGTGAGAAGAAGCACAAGACTTAAGACTTCAAATTAAAACAAATCTTCTTAAATGGATTTATCATACTAATATATTAGTGTGAATTCAAAAATATTATTAGATTAAGGAGAATATATTAGATATGGCAAGAGAAACTTTTAAGGTTTTAGAGGACGTAAAAATAGGTGAACGTATAGTAGAGTCTGGGGATATAATAACCGTAGATAGTAAAAGAAGCTCTAAAATAAATGAGAGAATTAGACCAAGACACAACCAGAGAATTGGTAACAGAATTTTAGAAAAAACAGATAGGATTAAAAGACTTAAACCTGGTAGTGGTAAAATTGTAGAAACCAAAGAACCCGGGATTTACATTGTTACAGAGAATTTTCTTGTTAAAACCGATGCCTACAAGGGATATGAGGGCGTCGAATTTCAGAGAGGCGACAAAATTCAAATCACCCAGTCAGAAAAAAGTTTACAAAAAAATATTGATCAGCTTAGAGAATCTATTAGCTTTAAGAAACCCGGAATTATGAACCCAATTAGGTAGAAAATGAAGAAAATTTCTGAATTAGAGGAAAAAATTTTAGATATTTTACCACAAAATGGAAGTTTTATATCTGTAATAGAAGTCTCCAAGAAAATTAAAGTAAATGCTAAGTCTTTATATCAAAGCATAGCCTCTCTTGAGGTTAAAGAGATGATTGAATCAAAGTTGGTGAAGGATAAAAATGTGGGTAAAGCTAGGGGCGGTAAAAGATATGAGAAATTTATTAGAAGAATACAACATAACAAAAAGGAGAAATAATTTATGACAAGAAATAAAATTTTGGTTGCAGACAGGGACATAATTTTGGAGGGCACCGGCTACATTTTGGAGAAGGGAGATAAATTCCGGGTTATTGAGAAAAACAAAAAAATTAATGAATCCCTTGACCCAGAGCTGGAACAGATTGAAATGCTAATAGACAGCCTGGGGTTACCCAAATTCTTTGACCAAATTGTAGAAGTCTGCTATCTAAAGGCTGAGCATCTAAGAAGTGCCTGGCAAGATGAGGGGCAGGCTAAACTTTGGGAAAGAAATGCTTCAATTATTGAAAGTGCAAGTTCGAAAATTGTAATATATTAAGGGAAAAAATAGTTATGGTAAAAGAGAAAGATATCAAGAATGATAAAATAAGAATTTTAAACGCAGAAAAAGCCGGAATGTTTTCTGCAAAAGATCATAATGATGCACTGGTGATAATAGGTAGACAAAATGCTTATATAGAAAGTCAACAGGAAAAAATTGAAAAATTACAATCTGAAATAATCAAGCTAAACAAGTTTGTTGAAAAATTAAATGAAAAGGATCATTCTAAATCTCATTTTAATCTTCAAAAACATATACATCTACTGGAAGAAAAAATAAAGGTATTGGGAGAAATAATTTAAACATTAAAGAATTCCTACCCCTCCCAAACCGGTAAGACCATCTCATATTGAATAATAGAATTAGTTAATGGATTATCCTTTATATCAAAACTAAACTCCCGGTTTGTAATAGTATGTAGTGTAATGATATTTTCTTTTATCTCTATTTTTTCAAATAATTTTGCTAACATATTTCTTTTAATATTATTTGGTGCTTTTTTAAACCGCTCTGTATTTTCTTCAGCAAACTCATCTAATAACTGCTGAATATCTTCTTCTTTTTTTATTATCGTCTTATTTAATTCTATTATAGTATCTTGATATTCTTTTATTTGAGAATCTATTTCAATAAATTCTTTTACAAATTCTTTTGCTGGAATCCCATCTGCAATAGCTTTTTTATACCTTTTCTTCTCTCTCTCTAATTCTGAAATTCTATGATTTAATCTCTCAACATCTGTTTTTATCTTTGACCTTTCTCCAGCAATTTCATACTCCTTTTTTTCTAACAACATTATACTATCCTCCCAACTTTCCATCATACAAATATATAGGTTAGAAAACAACTCGTCTAATAATACGCTACTTACACACTTAGGAATTTGCTTACAATTTTGTCCATAATCACGATGTACATAATATTCCCATTTACCCATTTTATGATAATAATACCCTGAGCCACATTCAGCACATTTAATTAAATTGGAGCATATATGATTTACATGCTTAGAGAAACTTCTGTTAGGAGTTTCAACCATTAGCCTTTGGGCTGCGTCAAAAAGTTCATCACTAACTATCCGCCCATAAACATTGCTTTTAATAGTTTCATTCTTAGTATTTTTAGTATTTCCTGTATATTCTAACTGAATTAATGTACGCCTCATCTTACTGTATTCAAACTTTTTTCCATTCCACCCTTTATGTCCCTCCCGATTTAATTTGAAACAAACCTGTCTTAGGCTTAATCCTGCATTTACAAACAAATCAAAAATATATTTTATTGTCTCCGCCTGCGAGGGCACAATATAATATTTCCTCTCAGGCTTACCATTTTTTCTAATAATACCGGTCAATTTAAAATTATAGCCATACAATCTTGCATAACAAAAATTACCCGCATCTATACAAAGGTGTAAACCTCGTTTACATTTTTCTGCAATATCTTTACGCTCTTTCTCAGCTAAAGCCTGTTCTATCTGGAAAACAGCAACTTCCGTAGAATCATCCTGATTAAAAAACTTACCACCTATATAAAGCTCAGCCCCATATCTCTTAATATCTTTTCTCATTTGTTCTGCTTTTTCTACATTTCTCGAAAACCTTTTGAGATCCTGCACCCATACTTTACTTATCTCAGCACTCTTTACCTCCAGTTCCAGTCGTTTCCATTCAAATCTTTTTTCCAGTGATTTACCACTTTTAGCTTCTTCAAAAAGTTTATAGTCCTCACCAATACTATCAGCAAACTTTTTACCCTCTATCTGCTGATCTTTATAGGAATAATTATCCTTCTGCTTATCTGTAGAAACTCGTACATAAATTCCAACCATCCTAAGCCTCCTATCAATAAACAATAATATATCATATCCAAAATGTCAAGTAATAACTATCGTTCATGGGATGACGATATGATTGTAGGCTCCATTCACCATGTAGAATTTATAGAGTTTCTCTACTGGTTACGGAAGTATAATTATCAGGGCTGGTATTCCATGGACCAGTATCCATATCGGGAGGATGGAGTAAGGGCTATTTCTGAAAGTGTTCTGACGATTAAGGCGCTTGAGAAAATTATAGATGGCTTCGGAGAAGAAAACATCGCTGCACTTATAGCCGAAGGAGATGCAACCCGAATTACAGCGGCAGTAAGGAAGATGCTTTTAACCAAAAATAGTTAAAGCGCTGCTACATTATAAATAATGCTGCGATTCATACAAACAGCTCGGGCGGTAAATCCTCTCTTAGGGGAAAGCTGGTCTGAGTGCCGGAGGCCTGTACGCTTAAAGCGGCGATTTGATTGGCTCTTTTCATAGATTCCGCCAGCGGCTTGCCTTCTGCCATGAAATAAGCCAGGCTGCCCACGAAGGCATCGCCTGCTCCGGTTGTGTCCACGGCCCGCACCTGTTTCACTGGCACTAAAGAGGTTTCATTATCGAGCACCAGCAGGCTGCCACGCTCACCCAGGGTGAGGATTACAGTGCGAGCGCCCCTCTCCAGGATAACCCGGGCTGCGGCTTCAGCCTCTTTTATCGTGCCCGCCGGCATGCCGGTAAGGATCTCAGTCTCGCTTTCATTGGGGCAGAAGATATCGCTAAGCTGATAGAATTCATCCGGAAGCTTATTCCTGGCCGGGGCCGGATTAAAAATGGTGCTGACTCCCTCTTGCCTGGCGATGCGCAAAGCTGCAAGGGTTATTTCCAGGGGGATCTCAAGCTGAAAGACAAGGACGCTGGAGCCTGCAATAACCGGACGGGCATCTTCGATTTCTTCCGTTGTAAGCAGATCATTGGCCCCCGTGACGATTATAATGGAGTTTTTACCTTCCCGGTCCACAGCGATAGGCGCCACACCGGAAAAAGCCTGTTCAGTAAAGTGCACATGTGTAATATCAACCCCCATTGCCTTAAAATTCTCGGCAGTGTTTTCTCCAAATATATCCCGGCCAAGCTTGCTGACCATGGCTACCTCACCCCCTAATTTGGCAGCCATGACCGCCTGGTTTGCCCCCTTTCCACCGAAGCCCATGTGGAACCGGTCGCCATGCAGGGTCTCCCCCATCCGGGGCAACCGGGGAACATAGCTGATCAAGTCGAGGTTGCATGCGCCTATAACACATATTTTAGGTCTATCCATACCCATATCTCCTTACATCAAAAAAGGTTTATTCTTAAAGTTGCGTTTTTTTAATAACGAATCTTAGACACTTACTTGAGTATATACTCTTTGGTATAGATATGTGTACGTACTACAGTAAATTGATCGGCATCTGCCACAGCCGTTTCTGCTTCAGGCGATGCGAAATCTTCCTTCATCTCTTCCAGTGAGTCCCACCAAAGCTCAGCGGTACCGTCAAAAGGCAATTTCCCCTCAATCTCCTGGTATTCATCAATGGCTATGTTGATACGATAGCCCTTGAGATTCTTGAACTTAAGTGTGAATGGAGCATGTTCTTCCACCCAGCGTTTCTCGAACTCGCTCTGACTCATACCGGCTTTGGCTTTGAGCAAGGCAATAAGTTTAACAGGTTCAGACATGTTTTTCTCCTTTTCCTAATTTTATAATATTATACTAAAAAATCCTGTTATTTTAACAAGTGTTTTTTAAAATTTCCATCTAAAAAGCATTGCTTGCACATTAATCTCATAACTTTTCTTGACATAATGTTAGCAGAAGATATAATTAAAAATTAGCTTATGAAAAATCTTTTTTAGGAGATATTAAAATGAAAAGATTTGTTTTGCTTGTGAGTATTTTCATGTTGGTTTCTGTTTTTGTGGCTTTTGGACGCGGTAAAGCAGAGGAAGCAGAAAAAGAGATCATTACGCTGACCATGATAGGCGATGAAGGGCACAACGTATTACCGTTAGAGTGGTACAACGATATCTTCAAGGAGAAGTTTGGTGTCACTGTGGAAGTAGTCGAAGTACCGTTTGGTGAGCTCTATGAGAAGTCAAAAATAGAGTATGTCGCTCAGACTGGTGCTTTCGACTTTGCGATTGTGTTTCCGAAGTTCGTAGGCGAATTCGCACAAGCCGGTTTTTTGCTTCAGCTGGACGATTTCGCCAAGAAGCTTGACCCTAATATGGAAGATGTCACACCGGGATACAGAGACTTCTACTGTAAATTTGGAGGAAAATTATTCGCAGTTCCTTTCGATGGTGATGTGCTTAGCCTATACTATAGAAATGACCTGTTCGAAAACGAAGCTGAAAAGGCGGCATTCAAGGATAAGTTTGGCTACGAACTAAAAGCACCGGAAACCTGGGACGAATATCTGGATGTAGCAAAATTCTTCTATCGAAAAACAGGTGAAAAATTGGCTGGAGAAACACTGGTACGGCCATTCTATGGCACAGCATTCTACGGTCAAAAAGATCAGATTTTTGCCTGGTGGGGCAACCGCTTCGCAAGTATGGGAGGCGGGTGGTTCGATGAAGCGACTATAAAGCCAGCGATCAATTCAGATGCTGGTGTCAAAGCCCTGGAACATATGATAGAGACTGCAAAATACTGTCCACCGGATGTACTTGCTTATGGCTATTCAGAGCTGAAAGATTTATTTTTAAACGGAGATTGTGCTATGGTCATCCAATGGCCCTGTGTAGGTAAGAAGGGCGCTGACCCTGAGCAGTCTCAGGTAGTCGGCAAGATCAGTGCTTCCAAAGTACCGGGTGTCTTGAAAGCTGGTAAGATCTATGCGCGTGCATTGATGCCTTGCGGCCGTGTGTTATCAGTTTGCAAAGATTCGAAGCATCAGTGGGAAGCGTATCAGGTCATTCACTACCTCACAACAGCGACAAGCCTTGATGACGTGTCTACTCCACTTACCGGGCTCGACCCCTACAGATACTCACATTTCAAAACTCCGGAAGCATTTGAAATGTTCCCTACAGAAAAAGATGCTGCACTATATCTATCCGGTGTTCAGGAAAATATGGAAATCGGCTATCCGGAGCTGGTGATACCAGGCGCAGTTGAGTATGAAGAAACATTGGGCATCTGGCTCCAGAAAGCAATCGCAGGTGAAACAAGTGCCAAAGCTGCACTGGATTCCGCTGCCAAAGAATGGAAAGCCATTACTGCCCGGTTCGGTGTAGATACACAGAGGAAGCTTTATCAGACCCTGGTCCAGGGCTGGAGAGCGGCCGGCATATGGTAATAAATTAGTGCGAGGCTGAAAAACGGGGTAGGGTCTGTGCTTGGCCCACCCCGTTTCTTTTTTAGCCCTCATCATTTGGAAAGGCGATAAAAGCTAATGAAGAAAACGATCACGGTCAAGATAACTAAAGGTTTTAAAATAGAAAAGCACATGCCACTATTATTCATCCTGCCCTGTGTTATAATTCTACTTTCCGTATCCGTTTTTCCATTCATTTATTCACTCTTGCTGAGCTTCAATAGCTGGGAGATGGGATCGGGGCTGCCACGTAGATTCGTTGCGTTTGCCAACTATGGCAGGTTGTTCACCGACCTCAGATTCTGGAATTCTATGCTGAATATGGGTAAAGTGCTGCTATTTGGTGTGAGCTCGCAATTTCTTATAGGGTTCACATTAGCTATGCTGCTTAATAGAGCATTTAAGGCGCGCAACTTGATCACCACATTTTTCTTGCTGCCATTGATGATAGCACCTGTGGTGGTTGGATGTAACTGGAAGATGATCTATCACTATTCCTATGGGCCTCTGAACTACATTCTGCGTGTGCTCAGGCTCAGTGAAGGCGTTAACTGGTTGGGAAGCATGAAAGTAGCAATGCCCGCGATCATAATTAGCGATATTTGGGAATGGACACCCTTTATGATGATTGTGCTTCTTGCCGGGCTACAGACGATATCTGTGGAACTCTACGACGCAGCCAGAGTTGATGGAGCATCACGTTGGCAGGTATTCTGGTATATAACACTACCTGTTCTTAAACCCATAATTATAATCGTATTACTTATCCGGGGCATGGATGTATTCAAACTGTTCGACATAGTCGTTTTACTGACACAGGGCGGTCCAGCAGGAGCCTCAGAGACAGTATCTTATTTCAATTACTTGACGGGATTCAAGTACTTCAATATGGGCTATGCAGCAGCCATAGCTTATATTCAGCTTATTGTCATTATTATCGTTGCTAACATTTTCTTGAGGTTCCTGCAAGAAAGGAAGCCAGAATATGAGCGA
This sequence comes from Spirochaetales bacterium, assembly GCA_030615505.1. Classification (GTDB taxonomy): domain Bacteria; phylum Spirochaetota; class Spirochaetia; order SZUA-6; family DRHE01; genus JAUWZD01. Next base: position 7,987 of record JAUWZD010000074.1, read on the forward strand.
TAAAGAAGTAACAAGGATAAGACGCAAATGGCAAGGCCTATCAAATGACTATGCAGTCATTCTGATTTTCATAGCAATCGGGTTGCTTCTGATGCTCTCTTTTCTGCCGATGTTGTGGATGTTCATGACTGGTTTTAAAAACAAAGGTGAATATTTTACTTATCCACCCATTTTTATCCCGCGAAATCCAGATCTGAGCCACTTTATAAGGGGTCTGGAAATTGGTGGACGAAAAGGAATTATAGATAGCTTCATCGTTGCTGCATGTTCCACTTTAGTTTCACTGGCGGTCGGCTCGATAGCTGCGTACAGTATAGCTAGATTTAAAATTGGCGGTAAGCACCTGGCCTTTTGGATTCTATCTATTCGTATGATGCCACCTATCGCCAGTGTTTTACCCTTATTTCTGTTTTATCGCTTCTTACGCATATTGGATACCTATGGGGCGTTAATCATGACCAATACAATCTTCAATATACCTTATGCGGTATGGATGTTGAAAGGCTTCTTTGAGGAGCTGTCGGGAGAGTTAGAGGAAGCAGCGATGGTTGATGGCTGCGGCCGGTTCGGTGCATTTTATAGGATCGCATTGCCTTTGGTTGCGCCGGGACTGGTCGCTACTGCGCTTTTCTGTTTCATGTTCTCCTGGAACGAGTTCCTTTTTGCTTTAATTCTCACTCGCGCAAGAGTTACACCGGTGACAGTAGTTATAACAGGTATGATTGGCGGGCATGAAATACTCTGGGCAGAGATATCTGCTGTCGCTTCTATGGCCAGCATCCCTGTTATCGTGCTATCTATTTTCTTACAAAGATATCTGGTCCGTGGTTTAACCTTAGGTGCAGTTAAAGGTTAAAATAATAGCAGCACTTATAATCTGCTTCTATCGTTCCTGCCGGAAGGTCCCGACCATGGGGAAGAAAAAATTCGCGAAAACCCGCAGATATCCCTTTGGAAGCTCCACATCGTAATTATCGATCCTGAAGGGATGAAAAAAAATCCTTCGCCACCCTGTTAAAAACGCAATGCGATATGATTCGGAGCGTATTTCTTATATGTCCCGTCTGTTATACGCTGTCGGCAAAGGGACACTTCTCTCCTTTTCAATTCATATTGATACTGGATTTTATAGCCATATCTTTAATGATTGATTTCAAGATTTTTGCCCTCGATTTTATGTCGAAATTATCTATTTTTTCACTCATAATTTTTTTCTTCGCTTCCTCCATTGCATCATTAATCAGATTGACTGGCATTCTTGTACAGGCTTTACAGTAAAAACTCATTGATCGGCCTTCATTATAATTCTGGAGTAATTCTTCGACCAACGCCTGTCTTTCTTTTTGTTCTTTTAACCAATTTTCTAAACCGACTTCTTTAATTTGGAGAAGATTATCAGCAGCTGGGATCCACTCTGCAACTTTTCTTCTTAAGAAGATTGCACAATTAAATATTTCACTGCATTCGTTACAAGTCTCAAGTCCATGCCTTTTTACACAGCAGTTCCAAATACTGCACCATGAGTGTTGTTCACCCACCTTACAACCAATGCATCTGCTCTTTGCTCTTGACTGATATTTGGTGCATAAACCGCAGTATATGCCGCATGCTCCAATAAGGTCATTTTTTGTTTGGTTCATTAATTATTCTTCTTTTAACTCCTTCATAAATCTTTGTCCCGCCCCAGCAGGACAGCCAATTCTTCCCTGTTTACAATTCTTACAGATGAGTGCCCCATGCATTACAATAATGCTAACTAAACCAATAACAATACATAAGACTAATAAGATTATCATAGCCCAAGAGAACTTAATTAGTAATAGGACGATGGCGCCAATCACTGGTAAAATCGTTGGAAGAAAAACTAAAAAGACATCAATGTTAGAAAATTCCATCTTAGAAAAATCCCGATCGTAACGCTTTTTGAAGAATAATGGCACTATCTTACCCATACCATCACCACACCATTTCCCATAGTAATAACAGTAATTACAACCGTTCTTCATCAGAATAATCTTAAGCACTAGGCAAAAAATCAAATATGCAACTGCTACCCAGATACAGAATCCTGCAAGTATAATGGCGCCAATGGCATACCCTAATACCATGGTTAAGTTTGATAAAATCAGGACTCTCATTGGATAATTTTCATAAATTTCTTCTTTCATCTTCTTTGACATGTTTTCCTCCACTTTGATATAGTGCTACCATAAACAAGGGAAAATTTCAATTCCGTCTGAAGCAAGAGGGTGTAGCTTATAATATGAAGCTTATAGAAGAAGCATATTTGCCGATGTAATGGAAAAGACTATTCAGAAGTTTAACTTTATTGAAGAGGCAACCTCGATAGGAGCCGCGATAGCAGGAGGTTTGGTAGTTGGAATAGTTAAAACAAGTTATGAGAAACTTGTTGACGTTTTTAAGATGCTTGCAGAAAATCCCAGCGAAATAAAGTAAATAGAATGAGAAAGCCCAAAGTATGTGTTGTAGGCAGTTCGAATATGGATCTTATTGCCAAGATCCCCCACCTTCCAAGCATGGGAGAGACATTGGAGGGTCATTACTTTCATATGAGCTGTGGCGGCAAGGGTGCAAATCAGGCAGTAATGGCTGCAAAATTAGGAGCCAGGGTAACAATGGTTACCAAGCTGGGACGTGATTATATAGGTGAGATAATCTTTAAAAACTTCCAGGAGATAGGTGTAGATACACGATATATATTCTTCGACGAGGAAAATTCTTCAGGTGTCGCCCCCATCCTGGTGGATGATAAGGGACGCAACCTGCTTGTCTATGTGCCGGGGGCTAACAATTGCCTGTCTCCCGAAGATGCACGCAAGGCTAAAGAGGCTATACAGGAAGCTGATGTGCTGGTTTGCCAACTGGAAGTGCCTGTTGAGACCACCATGGAAGCATTGCGTATTGCCAGGGAAGGTGCAATTCTCACTATACTTAACCCTGCCCCCGCCCGCTCTTTGCCGGGTGAATTGCTGAACCTCAGCGATATTATAGCTCCTAATGAGACCGAAACCGAGATAATAACCGGCATGCCTGTGGAAACCCTGGAAGAAATTGAGGCCGCAGCCGTCAGACTCCGAGAGATGGGAGCTCAACTAACGGTCGTCACTATAGGAGAGAGAGGAGCTATGCTTGTGAATGAAAAAGGCTCAACCCATGTGAGGGCAGAGCAGACTAAGGCTGTAGACACTACAGGCGCAGGCGATGCCTTCATAGGCAGTCTGGCATACTTCCTATCCCGGGGTAAAATAATAAACGAGGCAATTAAAAGAGCCAATTCCATAGCGGCCATATCTGTAACTAAAGTAGGAACCCAGGTATCTTTCCCCCAGCGGCATGAGCTCGAGCATCTGCTTGACTAAGCTTATGGGTGTTTGATGAGTGGGGGAAATATTTTTTACTGCATCAATCCTTTTCAACTCCTTTAAGAATTGATCTAAACCTCATAATATTCTTTCTAAGATCTCCCCCTTTCTCAAAAATTGATGAAGTCCCTGCCACAAACACCTGAGCTCCAGCATCACGCATCTTTAGCAGGTTTTGCCAGCTCACATTACCGTCAACCTCTATTTCCATAGAATAGCCTCTGCTGTGGATGTAATTGACTATTTCCCTTAACTTTTCAAGGCTCCCGGGGATTATCTTCTGACTGGCAAATCCAGGATGTACTGTCATGATGCTTATAATATCTATATCAGGTAACAGATACTTAATGCTTTCGATTTGTAGAACAGGATTGATAGCAATTCCTGCTCTTGCACTATAGCTTTTAATCAACTGAATTGTTCTCATAGGATGATAGCACACCTCAGGGTGAAAGGATATAATGCAATTTTTAAACTGAGCAAAATCCGGAATAAATTCATCTACATTTTCAATCATGAGGTGTATATCCAGGGGAATATCTGCATAAGAATTGAGAGCCTTGCAAAAATCCAGTCCCATAGCAAAATTGCATACATAGTGACCATCCATTATATCGATATGTATATAATCAATCTTTTGTGCGATAAGGATATCAAGGTCCTTCTTTAAATTTAGGAAATCAGCACATATTATAGAAGGAGATATTTTCAATATATTCATATTCTTTCCTAATTTAAATCAGGAATAATATGCATATTATACTACAGATTATATAGTGAGAATACAAAGGAATAATAGCCTAAATATATTCCTTCACCCAATAATTTATGTATTATAGGAAAAATGTTAGAATTTTTAAAATGACTTGACAAATCCGGATATTATTGTTTATAATAATTTCGAATGAACAGATTTATTATTCTTTTTATCAATTTTCTGAACAGCAAATTAATTAGCTAATGGCAGGTATCGGACCTGTCTATATAAAAACAAATGTTAAGGAGGTGTATCGTGTTTAATCAAAAGTGGTTGAAGGTAACTCTGATTGTGGGCTTCATTTTCCTCCTGGCACTGCCACTGTTCGGCGGCGGTGGAAAAGAAGTAAAAGAAAAGTATGAGATTGTCACAGTCGTAAAGATCACCGGCATCCCCTGGTTTAATCGCCTCGAGGAGGGTGTAAAACAGGCTGCAACGGATCTGGACGTAAATTCCTACCAGCTCGGTCCTGCAGATGCGGACCCTGCTCAGCAGGTCAAAATCGTTGAGGACCTGATCAGTAAAGGCGTTGATGCAATATGCGTAGTTCCCAACGACGCCAAAGCCCTGGAGCCTGCTTTTGCCAAGGCCAAAGATAAGGGGATAATCATTCTAACCCACGAATCACCGGACCAGAAGGGCAAAGACTATGATATTGAGCTGATCGATAATGTGGAGTTCGGAAGGCACCACTGGGATAAACTGGTTGAGTTTATGGGAGATTCCGGGGAATATGCCATCTTTGTCGGTTCTCTCACCGTACCTCTGCACAATCTATGGGCTGATGAGGGTTTGAAATGGGCTAAAGAAAAGTATCCCAATCTCAAATTGGTAACAAAGCGGATCCCATGCGGCGAAGACCAGGAACTTTCCAAACGGAAGACTATGGAGCTGCTTAAAGCATATCCCAATCTCAAGGGTATTGTTGGTTTCGGAAGCCTCGGCCCTCCGGGTGCGGCTCAGGCGCTCAAAGAAAAGGGGCTTTGCGGTAAGGTTACCATAGTCGGCACCGTCATTCCAGGTCATGCTGCTCCCTACCTGAAAGAAGGTTGTATGCAGTGGGGTATCCTCTGGGATCCTAAAGACGCCGGTTATTCACTGACGTGGGTAGCTAAAGAACTTCTGGAGGGCAGGAAGATCAGCGATGGGATGCAAGTGCCCGGAGTCGGCAAGGTCGACCTTGATGGCGATGTGATCAAGGTGGACGCAATGGCCGATATTACTCCTGATAATGTAGACGGCTTTGGATTCTAAACACCCATAGTTTGCCCACATGGTGCCCACAGGGTGAAACCAAAACCAAAACAAGGAGCATTTCTTTTGAGCCTCCTCCTGCAGGAGGCTCTATTTTAGGCTGTCCCGTAACCTATTAAAATTATATGCAGCTACTATATTTTATGCTTAGGTAGAACATACTTTTACAACATATTGATTTAGGACAGCCGCAAAGGAGGTTGTGGGACAACCTCCTTTATATTTTTTTAAACTCCCTTTATAATGCTTTAGCGGATATGATAAATATGGCGGATTTATTTCTCTCCATGAAAAGCGTTAGCAAACGATACACCGGTGTCCAGGCGCTGGATCGGATTGATTTCGAGATAAGCAAGGGCGAGATCCATGGCTTAGTTGGAGAAAACGGTTCCGGAAAATCTACACTCATTAAGATTATATCCGGAGTGGAACAGCCGGATGAGGGCGCCCGCATTGAAATTGAGGGCCAGGCATTTAAGCACTATCAGTCCATTGACTCCATACTTAAGGGAATAGAGGTAATTTATCAGGACCTGTCCCTGTTCCCAAATCTGACAGTGGCGGAGAATATCTCCCTTTCCCAAACGATTGCTTCGAGAAGCAGGTTTATTAGCTGGCGACGGGTGAACGATATCGCGGAAAGAGCCATGGCCCGGATAGGTATTCAAATTCCTCTGGATGAAATGGTTAATGACTTGTCCATCGCCGATCAACAGCTTGTGGCCATCTGCCGTGCCCTGACCAGCGATGTCAAACTTCTCATTCTCGACGAGCCGACCACAGCCCTGACTAAAAAAGAGGTGGAGGCGCTCTTTACAGTTATAAAAGACCTGCAGTCCAAGGAGATTACCACTCTGTTTGTCAGCCACAAGCTCAATGAGGTACTGCAGATTGCCGAAAGAGTAACTATCCTGCGGGACGGTAAAAAGATCGGTACTTTCCCAAGCAGGGATTTAACGGATGAAAGACTGACTTTTCTGATGACCGGTGAGAAAGTGGAGTATAGCCCGTATGAAATCGAAGAGCCCCAGGGAGTACCGCTCCTGGAGGTCCGGCGGCTGTCCAAGCGCGGAAATTTTAAAGATATCAATTTCAAGCTATTTCCCGGGGAGATTCTGGGCATTACCGGTCTGCTGGGATCCGGCCGCACAGAGCTGGCCCAGGCTTTGTTCGGAATGAATCGTGCTGAATCTGGGGATATCCTCATACAGGGCAGAAAAATCACCATAAGGTCAGTACAGGAAGCCATGAGCCAGGGTATTGGCTACGTACCTGAAAACAGGATGGTTCAGGGTCTTGTGATGCAGCAGTCTGTGGCTAACAATATTGTGATCACCATACTCCACAGACTTATCAATAAGCTGAAAATGATTGACAGGAATAAAAAGAAGGATTGTATCAATAGCCGGATAGAGGAATTATCGATAAGGACCCCTGCAACGGATGCGGCGGTACAGACCCTCTCCGGCGGAAATCAACAGAGAGTGGTATTGGCCAAGTGGATCGGTACCGACCCGAAAATCTTCATCATGGATGGACCGACGATAGGAATCGATGTAGCGGCTAAGAGCAGCATTCATGAGATCATCAGAAACCTGGCCATTCAGGGTGTGGGGATCATAGTGATTTCTGATGAAGTTTCTGAGGTTTTTCATAATTGCAACCGCATCATGGTAATGCATAAGGGCAGAATAATCGCTGAGTTCAATACGTCCCGGACCAGTGAAGAGGAAATCCAGGATTATATTAATATGGCCAGTTAAAGGATTCTGGAAGTGAAGAATCTACTGAAACATCATGAAACCTATGTTTTACTAGTTATTATTATCTTCTCGGCGATCATTACTGTGATCAATCCTAGATTCTTAACCTTGGAAAATTTCTTTGATGTGGTAAAGAGTTACTCCTTTATAGGCATACTTGCCGTGGGGGTCACATTTGTACTTATATCGGGCGGCATCGATATTTCCTTTACAGCAGTGGCGACGGTGGCTCAGTATGTAATGGCCGTTATGATTATCAGGTACGGCGGTAATATCTTTACCGCCTTTCTACTGGCCGCAGCGGTGGGTATTTCCCTGGGCCTGATTAATGCTACGCTCATCTACTTTTTCAATATACCCACCATAATAACAACCATTGCAACGCTGAATATCTATTATGGAATTCTTATTGTTATATCGGGCGGCAAATGGATCTATGCGCTTCCAGGCTGGTTCAGGGCTTTTGCCGATATCAGGTTGTTCACCCTGTGCACTGACGAAGGGATTAAGTACGGCCTGTCAATAATAACAAGCATCTGGATCCTGGTTGTAATAATTGCCTGGGTAATCCTCCGTTATACCAAACTGGGGCGAGGTATCTATGCCATGGGAGGCAGCATGAACGCCGCACGTCGTGCGGGTTTCAATATTTTTCGCACCCAGATGTTTGTTTATTCTTTCACGGGGCTGATGGCCGGCCTTGCCGGGCTTGTACAGGCCTTGCTGGTGCAGACGGTGGCTCCGAATTCCATTGTGGGTAAGGAATTGGACGTGATTGCCGCCGTGGTGCTTGGCGGTGCCAGTCTGGCCGGCGGTGTCGGCACACTGTTTGGCACCATTCTGGGAGTCACATTGATAGCTATTATGAGCAATGGTATGACCCTTATGAGAGTTTCCTCCTTCTGGTACAATGTATTTATCGGTTTGATTATCATCTTAAGTGTTGCCTTTAGCGCCTATCAGCGCAGAACCAAAGCGAAGCGAGCCATCGCTGTGGAAGTTGAGTGATGATGGAGGCGGAACCTTGAGGAGCAGGCACTCAGAGCTAATTATCCTGGGTTGTATCACGACAGCGATCTTTGCACTGATGTGGGTGTTTAACCCTAATCAGTTCCTGCGGATCGGAAATTTACAAAACATGGCATTTCAACTGCCCGAGCTGGGTCTCCTCTCACTGGCCATGATGGTCACCATGCTGACCGGAGGCATTAATCTATCGATTATAGCCACGGCAAACCTATCCGGTATTGTCACCGCCCTGATTCTCACCGCTATGATCAATCCAGATGCCCCGCCTCCTGGGTCAGGTGGAATTATTATTCTGGCAATCTGTGCCGGCCTGCTCACCGCAATGCTTATCGGTCTGCTCAATGGCATTCTTGTCGCCGTAATCGACGTTTCCCCTATCCTGGCTACCCTGGGAATGATGATCTTAGTAAACGGTTTAACCATCGTCATTACGAAGGGATATGTCATCTCAGGGCTTCCGAATGCAGTCCGCTTTATCGGGAACGGAGTAGTGCTGGGCATTCCAATGGGCACAATCATTTTCGCCCTCTGTGCCGGAATCATGGCCTTGATATTGAATCTAACAGTCCTGGGATTCAACATCTATATGGTAGGATCCAATCCCACTGCCAGCAATTTTGCCGGGGTAAACAATACAGCGGTGCTGATTAAGACCTACATAATCTCCGGCTTATACGCCGGTATCGCTGCTATGATTATGATTTCCCGCTTCAACTCAGCAAAGGCCGGCTATGGTGAATCCTATCTGCTGGTAACGATACTGGCTTCCGTGCTGGGAGGAACCAGCGCAGCGGGCGGTTTCGGTAAGGTTTCCGGATTGGTTATGTCTTTAATTATTCTACAGATTGCCTCCAGCGGTTTTAACCTGCTGGGAGTGAGCGCTTTTTTAACCATTGCCTTCTGGGGTTTCATCATCATCCTGGTTATGGTGGTGAATTTTATTAGTGCAAAAGTTCTGGAGCGAAAAGCTGCCTGAGCCTTCTTCGGAAAGGTCAAAAGGGGAGAGAGAAATAAACATCTATTTAGTTCTCGATTGCGGTACAACCGGATTGAAAGTAGCACTCATCGATAGCTCAGGGAAAGTGCTCGGTATTGACAATGCGGAGTACCCGATACTATCACCGCAGGACGGTTATGCGGAACAGAACCCTGATGTCTGGTGGGAGGGTTTCATAAACTGCTGTAAAGCCCTAAGAGAAAAACTGCCCGCTGAGTTTTCACAAATCCTGGGACTGGGAATCTGCGGACAGATGCATACACAAGTCTATCTGGATAAAGGCAGCTGTGTATTGAGACCTGCCATTACCTGGATGGACCAGAGAAGCAGAGAGATTGTTGATAAGATCAACAGCAATCCGGATTCTAAGAAGCTGGTCTTTGAGCAGACCCAGAATCTGGCCACCACCACCTATACAGCTCCCCAGATTCAGTGGGTGAGGGAGCATCAACCGGAAATTTGGTCGCAGGTGACCCATGTGCTGGTGGCCAAGGATTACATCAAGTACCTTCTTACCGGCACCATGGTTACAGATTATTCTGAGGCCAGCGGCACCCTGCTGTTCAATGTGGCGACCAGGCAATGGTCGGAGCAGATGTTCCGTTTCTTTAATATTGATCGATCAATCTTACCCGATGCGCTTCCCTCTGACGAGGTAATCGGAACAGTAAGTAATGAAGCCTCCCGTCTTACTGGAATCAAGGCTGGTACACCTGTGGTGAACGGCAGTACCGATAATTCTGCAGCTGCCCTGGGCGCCGGGATGTCGGAATCCGGTCAGGTTACCCTGATTATCGGGACAGCGGGAGTCATCTCTGTCTGCTCCGATAGACCCCTTCCTGATCCCAAAGACCGGACCCTCTGCTGGAATTACTGCCTTAGGGATAAATGGATTACTCTTGGTATTACCCAGACGGCAGGAGAATCCCTGAACTGGTTTAAAAATGCCTTCGATAAGACCGAAGAGCAGGGATCGGGGGATATCTTTGATCAGTACAATCAAGCCATCGCGGATATTCCGGACGGCGCCGGCGGGCTGATCTTTTTGCCCTACCTCAATGGGGAGCGCACCCCTTACTGGGACGCTAATGCCCGGGGGGTTTACTACGGAATCAATCTTTTCACTAGTAAGTCTCATTTTATCAAGGCTCTAATGGAGGGAGTATCTTTTGCCCTTCGAAACTGCGTAGAGACTGTTGAGTCTTTAGGCATCGACATCGATCAGATCAGCGCAGTCGGTGGAGGTCTCAAGAGCGATTCCTGGTTGAACACCCTGGGCAAGATCCTTAGGAAACCGATTCGCACGGTAAAGATGGCTGACACAGGTCTTGTTGGTAATATGCTTATTTGCGCGAAAGCTCTGGGCAATTCCAAATCCATCGAGGAATCGGCCCGCATTTTGATTAGATTTGAGAAGCAGATCCACTATACAGAGGCTTCACCAGTCTACGAAAAGCAGTATGGCCTGTTTCTTGAGCTGTATGAGGACCTTAAAGGCACCTTCCAGAAATCGGCAAATTGATAATACAAGCGAATACTGTTACTGCCAATCATCCGGCAAAATACAGATCGATCAGCGACTTATTGACTCCCGGTGCGCCCAGGACAGGAAGTTTCCTGGCAGCCATAACCTTATCAAGATCCTGAACATCTTCCCTGGAGAGCTCTTTGATACCTCCAATACTTAAGGCATGCACAATTGATACCGATGTCACTTCGAGCAGTTCTATGAGCATCATGGTCCTCTCAATGTCACTTGAGCTAATTATAACCAGACCATGATTTTCCATAAGAAAGGCATTATACTTTTTGAGAAAAGGCAAGAAATTATCCGCAAGCTTCTGTGTTAGAGGCTGAGCGTAGGGAACAACCGGGACCGGGCCAACTTCCACAACAGTTTCAGGAAACACGGGGTGCATAAGCCAGTTTTTTCCTCTATTAATGGCAAATACACCGGTATAGGGGGGGTGGCAGTGTATCACCGACTGAATATCGGGACGTTCACGATAAATATTCAAATACATGGGGGTTTCGCCTGTTGGTAAGTTCCTCCCTTCCAATTTTTCCCCGGAAGCGCTGATAAATACAATATCCTCTGCTTCAATATCTCCCTTATTAACTCTTGTCGGTGTAATGAGTATGAGATTCTCTTCCAGTTTCCAGGCCAGATTCCCCCCGTGGCTGGTAACATAGATATTCTCACTAAGTTTCTTACACACCCGAATAACCTTTATTATCTGATCCGCATATCTATTTGAATACTTCATTTTCTTCTATCCAGTCGGTGTTCCGGCTAAATCTGCACAGCTCATTACCTAGACTCATTTTTCAAGGTATTGTACAGCTCATACGCTTTTTCCGGTCTCTCATCTTCATGTACCACTGCCCTGGCGGCTTTCATCATGGCCAGTGGTGATTCAGATTGAAATATGTTCCTGCCCATATCAACGCCTGCAGCACCCTCCTGGATCGCGTTGTAGGCCATTTTCAAAGCGTCAAGCTCCGGACGTTTCTTTCCACCTGCTATGACAATGGGCACAGGGCAGGAGGCAGTTACCGTCTCAAAATCCTTTTCCACATAGTAAGTTTTGATATAGTGGGCACCCAGTTCAGCACAGATCCTGGTGGCAAGCCTGAAATATTTCGCATCCCGCGTCATCTCTTTTCCAACAGCTGTCACGGCCAGGGTGGGGATACCATACCTTGTGCCCATATCAACGAGCTTTGTCATATTAACGACCGATCTCGTTTCAAACTCTCCGCCTATAAAAACCTGGATCGCCATGGCGCAAACATTCAGTCTAGTTGAATCTTCAATATCCATGGCGATTTCTTCATTGGATAGCTCTTTCAAAATGCTGGGACCGCCCGATGCCCTTATGACAATCGGCTTTGTAACTGAAGGCGCCACGATACTTCTCAATATACCTCTTGTAAGCATCAGAGTGTCTGCATAGGGAATAAGTGGTAGAATATCGATATCGATCCTCTCGAGCCCTGTTGTCGGACCCTGAAAATAGCCGTGATCAATGGCCAGCATGATCGTACGGCCGTTCTCGGGATTAAATATGCGTGCAAGCCTGTTCTTCATTCCCCAGCCCAGCTCATTGGAACCTTTAAGAAAGAACAATTCCGATTTCTGCGGTATCCCTGGATGGTAGTTTTTCCCTTCCTTATCAGCCTCTGGCATTTTATTTCCTCCTCGGTATTTTATTAAAAAATATGCAAAGCTCTATGCTCGGGGGCTCCTCAGGTGCGCAAAGTCTTCAAGAGTTAAACTCAAGTCTTCAATCTCATCAAGAATGAACTCAGCCGCCCATCGCGCACCATCCCCGACAACAGCACAGCATTTATCATCATCCTCGTGAGCTCCGGCGTCCCTGAACTGCTGTTTCTCTTCGTCATCCTTGAGGTTAAAGGACCTTCCAAAAATCTTCTTATGGATTTCCCTGCATATCACAGAGCCGTACTTCTCGATAAACTTATCGTGAAGAGCCGCTGCCATTCTGAATGAGTCGTACTTATCTTCCCTTCCCTCCTCGGTCGCCTCCTTTTCCCTTGTCCTTCCAAAGAAGGCACTCATCATCATAATTCCGCCGGAGTATCCTCCGCACAACCCATCGGTGCACTCACCCGCGCCGCCCGCAAGGCCGCTGCCGGCCTTATAGATATCGTCATTCCTTATGTCTAAGGCATCCTGAATTGCGGCAATGGTGCATTGTGCGCAGCCCCTGTAATCTCTCTCACCCTTGAAACCGCGCTCGTATGCTTTATTGAGTATCTTTTTCCTGTCCATAATGGACCCTCCTTCGTAGTTTACTTAGATATTATTTAAACGTAGAACCGCCGTCCATGATTATATTCTGTCCGGTAATATACCCGGCATAGTCAGAAGCCAGGAAAAGAACTGCATAGGCGACATCCTCGGGTGTTCCAAATCTTCCTACAGGTATTCGCTTTATATATTCCTTCCTCTTATCAGGGTCAGGTTCTTTGTCTATTAATAAATCAGTTTCTATTAATGCCGGCAAAATGGCGTTTACAGTAATACCGTTTGGAGCGAGCTCTTTGGAAAGAGCTCGCACGAGGCCGTTAATTCCCGCCTTGGCTGAAGCATATACAGCAGATCCGCCGCCGCCGGTTATTGACCCTGCAGAGCCTATATAGATAATTCTCCCCCATTTATTCGAAGTCATGTACTTCGATGCAGAGCATGAAATGTAAAAGGCCCCTGACAGATTTATTTCAATTCCTCTTTTCCAAAAATCAGATGTGATCTCGGTGAGCCTGGCAGGTCTTGTATATCCGGCGCAATTTACCAAAATATCCAGGCTGCCGAAGCGATCGTATGTTTTTTTGCACAATTCTTCCATCTTATCCGGTAAGGTAATATCACCTGCAAATGAATCAAAAGCTCCTTTTGCCCGGGCTATCTTTCCCTCAACTTTCTTAAGACCTTTAATATCCTCATCAATGGGTAGATAATCAATCATCACGCCGGCCCCTGCCTCTGCAAATAGAATGCTTACAGCAGCACCTATTCCCCTTGAGCCTCCCGTGACAACGACTGTCTTACCGCTAAAATTAATCTTCATAAAGTGATTCACCCTAAATAGAAAACTTTAACCCTGTGCTTTTTGGATTGATCAAGTTCGCTTCAACTGAGCCGGATCTTAATACATAGGGGAAGTAATACTTAAGTTACAATCAATTCAATTCCAAGATCCTTTATAGCCTCTTTATAATTTTCTGCTATACCGTTGTCAGTAATTATTGTGTGAACTTCGTTAAGACTGGCAAAGTAAGTTACACTTATTTTACCGAATTTGCTCGAGTCCGCTACAAGTATTACTTTTTTGGCAGATTTTATCATTGCTTTTTTTATTTCCGCTTCAAAATAAAAAAATGTAGTCAGACCAAGATCTTCATCTACCCCGGCTGTAGAAATAAACGCCTTATCAGCCCTTATTTTTTTAACCAGTTCGCATCCTTCATAACTGTGAAACACGTTGGAATCTCTATGAAAGTATCCTCCCGCAAGGATTATATTGGCGTTTCTCCTGTTGTAAAATATTGAAGCATTCTTAAATGTGTAACAAAGAACCGTGATCGGCATGTCCCTATCAAGATATTTAGCGACAAAAGGGGTTGTAGAGCCTGAATCTAGAAAAATGGTCTCATTGGGGCTAATTAGGGAGGCGGCCTTCAGCCCGATTGCGCTTTTCAGTTTTACATTTTTTTCCGCCTGTTCTCCAAGGACATACACATCTGCGCTGTATTTCAAGGAATCATAGAGTGTTGCTCCCCCATGTGTTCTATTAATAACCCTTTCTTTTTCCAGGTCATTCAAATCTCTCCTGATAGTCATCTCAGAGACATTGAGAGTGTGTGCAATCTCTTTAACCGTCATTTCTTCCTTCTGGTTCAGAAGATTAATAATGTTCTTTAGTCTTTTCTTTCTTTCATATGACATAGGCGAAATACTACTGCAGTATGATTATTTTATCCGATTCTGCGAAAAAACAAGAAAATTGATAAAAAGAATAATAATTCTGTTCATTCGAAATTAGTATAAACAATAATATTCGGATCTGTCAAATCATTTTATCATATTCTAACACTATTTTCATCTAGAAAGGCTGTCCACTACAGATGATCTCTGGAAGGCTTTTAAGATCTCCCAGGCATCTCTGTAACCCACTATGATATCCTGTCTGCCCATAACAAATAATGTGGGCTTTGTAAATATCTCAGTTAATGAATCCAAATTGAAAGAAAAAGCATATCCGTTTTGTTGCAGTTTACTTAAAAATGGTTCATCAGCAATTTTAAGCGCCGAAAGAACTTCATCGCGGAATCTTTCCCATATCCTTTTGCTTTGAATTACTGATATTGATTCAAACTCTCTCTTTTCACCCTCAGACAGTCTTGACAATAGATTATCGTCCCTAACAAGTGTAACATGCTCAGGCAGAACCCTTCTGTTAGCCTGAGGAATAATTAAGGGACAAATCAAGAGTAAGCCGTTAATGTATTCGGCTTTTTTACAGACAACTCCTCTAGCTAAGTATCCGCCGTAGGATTCACCTGCTAACAAGAAATTTTGATTGGGTATTATAGTCTCTATAAACTCTAAGACTATTTCAAGCATCTG
>JAUWZD010000106.1 GCA_030615505.1 Spirochaetales bacterium
CAGGAAAGATAAAGTTAGATCCTGTCTTAAGAAAAGCTCGGGAAATAGGATTTGCGCTGCCTCTATCAGTCTCGGTGGAGCAAGAAATACATCTTCTCTGCTTGTATCAGATGAATCAGCCTTGGAAATAACGATGGAAGAGCTCTGCTTAAAGAGCAGTCCCGTATAACCTGCAGATACAGAGATATTGGCAAAAGGATAATTTAACCCCAATTGCAGTCCGTCCGCATTATGATCCAAAACAACTTTTGAGAAATCAGAAAATCCAAACCTTCCCAGGTTGAAATTAAGCAGCGAAGTGCTCCCCATCACCGAGGGAAACTTTCCGGCAAGATTAAAAGAATCAAGATCGAAAAAATAGGGCCGGTCAATTGAGTAAGTATAGCTGCCCCGGATATAGAAGGTTAAAGCTTTTCCCAGCTCAGCATCAAACCACAACGAAAGCTTGTCCTTTTGGAAGAAAGAGGAGCCTTCAGCATTCGAGAGGGCTGTGGCATCATCAATAATTCCTCCGAAGTCGATGCTGAATCCTTGAAAATTTGCAGCCAGAAGAAAAATGAGAAACAGAAAGGAAAATCTTACGGATTTCATAATCTTTCCTCCTTCCATTCAAGAACATAACCTAAAATCCTTACAGCTTCTTCTCCGGAAAGAGTACGGTATGGACTGGAGCTTCCGGGGATCAGTTTAAGATAGGACAGTTCCCGGCAGGCATAGCGAGGACAGGGAATAATACTGTACATCAGGCCCCCCTGCATATGAAAAGCTTTCATAATAATAAAGGAATACTCTCCAAGCCTAATGGGCTCTTCAGATTCCCATATCTTTACTTTCCATCCATATTCCTCCAAAACAGCTACAGCTTCTTCCGGGGTGGCCTCTTCGGGAATAAGATCAGCAGCAACAAGCGCTAAATAAACACTCTTGCCAAAAGATGCTTCTTCCTCTGCCAGAAGGTCGTCGATGATTTCGTTGGATTGTGCTGCAAGGGTCATACTCCCGGCAATAAGAACAAAAAAAAGAAATAGGAGCGCCCTACTCTTTTTCATACTTTTTCTCCTTTTCATTATTTATGATAGATAATAGTATACATCTTTAGGAGAGCTGTTTCAATTTTAAAAAAGAAAAAGGAGCTGTTATGAAGAAAAAAACTGGATTTGATCTTCTGATTCCTCTCATTGTTGCCTGCATATTCGCTCTTTTTAACCTGTTCGGCTTTTACCAAATGGGTGAGAGCAGAATCTATGATCTTCTTCTTCATGTCAAGCCCCCGGTGCCTGAAGATGAATCTATTCTTCTTTTAGATGTAGATGATCTGGCTATTGCCGAAGTGGGCATGTGGCCCTGGAGCAGGGATATAATGGCGGACGGTCTGATACTCATGAAGGAGTTCAAGACAAATTATGCTGTCTTTGATATTGCGTACGTGGATAAGAGCCCTCTGGGAGTTAATGCGGATATCCTAACCAAAGAGATCCCGGAACTGTTTACAGAGGAATTCTCCTCCATAGACCAGAACATTTCCGATCTATTTAAGGCGCTTAAAACGGGGAGCATATCACTTAAGGATGCGGAAGTGTATGTAAGGGATCTTTCTGCGCTCACCGAGATATCCCGAGATATTCTTTTGGATAAGGTGGCTGAAATTGCCCGGGATAATGATAAGTTTCTGGGTCAGGCGGCTCGTCTTTTCGAAAGGGCTTACTTTACGGTCACTATGCTGGAGGAGGTCGACCAGGCGGTCCCGGAGGAGCTAAAAGCTTATGTGCTTGAAGAAATTCCTTTAAAAAAGGTCGAGGTTCTGGCGGAAATTCCCTTTATCTATTCCGATATAAGTCCAGCCATAAGGCCGGTGATCCAGGGAGCTAAGGGGGCCGGATTCCCAAATGTTATTGTCGATGAGGATGGAGTAAGAAGAAGAATCAACCTGATAACAAAGTACAATGGCCGTTATTTCGCACAACTTTCTTTCTCTCCGCTCCTCGACTGGCTGGGGAATCCGCAAGTTGTCATCCGGAAGGATCAAATTATACTTAAAGGGGCACAGATTCCCGGTAAGCAGGTTGAAGATATTACCATACCTCTTGCTGAGGATAAGAGGATTCTTATCAACTGGCCTAAGAAGAGCTTTATCGAGAGCTTCAGGCATATGACCTACTATGAGCTTATCCTGCACAAAAGGCTGGAGAGAAATCTCATTCATAACCTTAAGATCATGGAAAGCTACGGCTTCCTCCACTACTACAAGGGGGATACCGGGCTGCTCGATCCCTATCTGTATGCTGAGAATATTAAGAATGAAATCCTGACCGGGGGAGAGCCGGCCGGCATGTCTGACTACCGGGAGACCAGGACTTTCTTCTTCCAGGAGGTGGGGAGCTTTCTTAACAGTGAGGCGGAACAGGAGATACTTAGTGAAATTGAAGTTGTTTTAACATCAGAGGAAGTCCCACAGGAAACCAGGGATAGCTATCTTGAGATAAAACAGATGGCTTTAGATATTTTTGCTCCTACACGTGAGATTTACCAGAGCCTGGCTAAATCAAGGTCCAAACTTGAAGAGAGCCTGGCCGGTTCTTTCTGCATCATAGGGCATATCGGAACTTACACCACGGATATCGGTGTTAATCCCTTTGAGAAGGAGTACATGAATGTGGGCACTCATGCCTCTTTGGCCAATACTATCCTCTCCGGTCTCTTCCTGGATGACCTTCCCTGGTGGTATTCCGCCGTTTTAGCCCTAATATTGACATTCATAGTAACCCTGGCAATACGCCGCTTGAATCCCATGCCCTCGATCCTGGTTGGCATAGCCTTCTTAGTACTGCTTTTAGCTTCCGGGGTTGGCTTTTTCCTCATTACAGGTATATATCTGAATCTGCTTACTCCTGTGCTCTCCGTATTTTTCACCATCATAGCTTTAACGTTTTTCAAGTTCTTAATCTTAGAGAAGGAGAAGAGCTTCTTGAGAAATGCCTTTTCCCATTACCTGTCCACGGATGTTATTAATGAGCTGATTTCTGATCCTGATAAGCTCAACCTGGGGGGAGAGAAGAAGAACCTCACTGCTATTTTCACGGATGTAAGAGGATTCTCAACGATTTCAGAAGACCTCGATCCCACGGATTTGGTGAAGCTTCTAAACTCCTACCTGACGGAGATGAGCAATATTATTCTGGATTTACGGGGTACGATCGACAAGTATGAGGGTGATGCCATTATCTCATTTTTCGGAGCCCCTGTTGAATACAGTGATCACGCTAAAAACGCGTGCCTTGCCGCAGTCAGGATGAAGAAGATGGAGAAGAGCCTTAATGAGCATTTCCTTAATGAAAAAATAAGCCCCACTCCCCTATTAACCCGGATGGGAATCAATACAGGTGAAATGGTGGTGGGGAATATGGGCACTTCCCGGAAAATGGATTATACGATCATGGGGAATTCCGTTAACCTTGCAGCAAGGCTTGAAGGAGTTAACAAACAGTACGGCACCTGGATTCTTATCAGTGAAGACACTTACTCAGAAGGCGGAGCCGGATTTACAGTCAGGAAGCTGGACAGGGTCAGGGTTGTAGGAATCCAAAAACCTGTGCGGCTCTACGAATTGATTGATGAGAAGAGCAGTACGGAATCTAATGTTAAGGAAGCATTGGAGGTATTCCATAATGGGCTTGAGCTGTTTGAGCAGAAAAAATGGGATGATGCGCAAAACAGTTTCAAAGAGGTTTTAAAGATCATACTGGATGACGGACCCTCAGGTGTTTATTTAAAGCGCTGCAGGGATTATAAGAGGAAGCCCCCTGCTGAAACCTGGGACGGGGTTTTTAACCTGGCCGTCAAATAATCGAGAGATTTCTATGTTCAAAGCAGTCAATGGATTTATAATGATTTCACGCCGGTTTTTTAACAGCAGTCCCTTATCATCAGCCTGGACAGCCAGGCAGGAAGTGTGCAGGTCAGGGCTTTAGAAGCGATAAAAATCGATAATTAATTTGCATGCATATTGCATTATGTTTAAAAATGCATTATATTTATAGAATCAAAATATTTAGGAGGTCAAGATCATGGCTTCCTTGCAAGTACGAGATTTACCTGATCAAATATATCAAAAGCTGAAAGAAGAAGCTGAGCGGGAACATAGAAGTATCGCTCAGCAGGCTATAGTATCTCTAGCAAACGGACTGGATGTCTCATTAGACAGGACTGCGAGAAGGCAAAAGCTGTTATCTATAATAAAAAGAGATGCTCATAAGTATATATCTTTTAATCTTAGAGATCCCGTTGATCTTGTTAGGGAAGATAGAAATCGATGATGGTCATACTGGATACAAGTGCCGCAGTTGAAGTAGTTTTAAATAGATCCTCGGCAACAGTTATATCTGATATATTGATGAAAGCAAATTGGGTAATAGCACCTGACCTGTTTATTTCAGAGGCAACAAATGTATTCTGGAAATATCATCAGTATGAGAATCTCTCCATCGAACTCTGTGAAGAATCAATAGAGAGAACTCTTGGACTTATCGATGATATAGTCGATTCTAGAACTTTATATAAAGAAGCTTTTGCGCTTTCATGTATGGCTCAGCATTCGGTCTACAATATGTTCTACCTTGTCCTTGCCAGGAGAAACAATGGGATTTTTCTCACAATGGATAAAGACCTTAAAGATGCCGCTTCAAAATACTCAATCAGGATTAAATAGATATCTGATCGATTTAAAAGCAAAGCTTAAGGATGATTTAGAATTTCACTTCGTATTGGGTAGTGAATCTTCGGATCTTGACTCCATGGCCTCATCTTTAATGTATGCATATTACATCTCAAAAGCCAGGTATGAGGCGGGTCATCTCTTTTTACCTGTATTAAATGTTCCGCGCAGAGATTTCAGGCTCAGACCTGAGGCTGTTTATCTATTTAATGATGTTGGAGTGAAGCAGGAAAACCTGCTCTTCATAGATGAGATCAATCTTGAAAAATTGCATTCAAAGGGAAGCTTGAGTCTAATACTGATCGACCACAACAGGCTGGCGGAATCTCAGGATAAATTAGCACAGGCCGTTGAGGAAATTATTGACCACCATGAAGATGAGGGATTATATCCATGGAGTAAAAGAACAATTGAGCTGGTTGGATCTACAGCTACTTTAGTGGCTGAGAAAATATTCCAGACTGAGGATAATCTGCTCGATGCTCAAACAGGAAGATTGTTGTCGGGCGCCATACTTCTGGATACAGTCAACCTGGATCCTGAGGCAAAGAGGGTAACACCCAGGGATGAATTAATAGCCAGGAGGTTGTTAAAGCTCACCGGTACAGATCAAAACGAGCTGTTCGAATTACTGCAGTATAAAAAATTCGATGTCTGTACTCTCAGGACCGTAGATCTGCTTCGCAAAGATTATAAAGAATGGAAGATTGGAAAAGTTAAATACGGCATAAGCTCCGTGCTCATGCCCTTAAAACAGTGGATTGAAAAGGATCCGGATATAGTAAGGGAGTTCAGCAATTACGCAAAATCTAAAGAGCTTGACCTTCTGCTGGCCATGAATGCTTATAATGATCCTGATTTTCATAGAGAGCTCGTTGTTTTTTCCCCGGACAGAGACTTAAGAGAAAAACTTCATGCTTTTTTTAAGGAATTAGATCTTGGACTGGACGACCTGGATCCGGGGAAACTAAAAGATGCCCATACTATTGCATTTTTTAAACAGGGTAATCTGGCCAAATCCAGAAAGAGATTACAGCCTGTTTTGAACAATTTTTTTACCAGTATGTAATTTATTAAAATTAAGGAGATATTAATGGTAACCATTAAAGAAGTTGATACGGATAAAGGACTTAGTCTGGATGTAAAAAAAGAACTGCTCTATCAACTCAAGTCTTTCAGTGAAATGCGCAGGGCCATCGCAAGTTATTTTACAGACATTGTACAGGTATCCGATCTGAATATGGCCTTTGTGTGTGAAATGTTGAAATCCTCTGAAAAAAATATGGAATCTATTTCAAATGCACAGAAAAAGTTGAAAAATATCAGGGAAAACTCAGAGAGTATCGTTTCCAATGTAGAAAATTCCGGACAGAGTATCAATTCTGGCAGATGCTTCTCTAAGGAGAGCCTTGAAGCCATGCAAGAGGCAAACGAATCGATTCAAAAATTGATCAGCCGGTTTAACAATATTAAACTGCTTTTTTCAGAGGTCAATGAGGCCACACAGAAAGTTTTAGCCCAGATTGAAGCAGTTGAAGATATTTCGGAATTAACCAACCTTCTGGCCCTTAATGCCTCCATCGAAGCTGCCAGGGCGGGTAGGCACGGCAAGGGTTTTTCTGTTGTGGCCAAAGGGGTACGTAAACTTGCGGATAAGAGTAAGTCTATTACACAGGATATTTCCAGTTTTGTTGGAGATCTGAATGATAAAATATCATCTTCTATTCTATCTCTGAAGGAATATGAGAATATTCAGGACCTTGTTCAGGAAAAAATCAGGGGAACGGGTGAACGATTAAAGGCATCCAACGAAATGCTGGAGACAGTGGATATTGAAATTGGGCAGATCAAGGATCTGGTACGCAATCAATCACAGAACACCGATGAAATCTACAAAGAGATATCAGGTGTTAATGATATGGCTAAATTCAACACTTCAAGCTCCAATCACATTATATCCAACATGGAAAATCAATCAATGATCATGGACGATGTTTCCTCCATAGTGAAAGAGGCCGGACTTTTTGTCCAGAGACAGGAGGAGAAGCTTTCCGGGGAAGGGATTATTAAACGAGAATTGGCGCTGCTCACTGTTGGTCATGATGTGGCTTACCCCCCATGGGTGTATCTATCGGGTGGGCGCGCTGAAGGAATCAGTGTGGATATTATGAGGAAGATTGGAGAGTCACTGGATAATAAACTGGAATTTTTCGGCGACCAATGGGGAAGTATTTACCCGGCACTTTTGGAGAAAAAGCTGGATATAGTTCTCAATGTAGGCTGGCCGAACGATTTTTTAAAAGATGAGCCGGTATTTGTCTCAAACGCCTATGCCTCTTTTGAGACAACGATTTTTTGTCTTAAGAGCAAATTACCGGAATCGGGGAGCATTACCCAGGCAGCCCTGGCTGGGAAACGAATAGCTGTCCAGAGAGGCTCTTATGTGGATCAGGATGTGAATAAATTGGGTTGTGAGATCATCCATGTGGAAAACGATATCCAGGGTATAGTGCAGCTAATCTGGGAGAAAGTAGACGGGATTGCCACTGACAGGAAGGTCGGAAACTATATTTCCCAGAAATTTTTTAAAGGTGATATTGTGCCCGCTACCACGGGCCTGGGAAGAAAGGATGTTGTTTGCCTCCTGAGAAATGATCTGGAAGAACTGAGAGAGCAGATCAATGCTGTTATCTCTGCTATGAAGCATAATCAAGAGATCGACAGAATTATAGAGGGCAGCTAAAATTACACATGGGCTAAGGACTTAGAAGGTAGCCCATTCCAAAGATTTTATAGAGATGGCTGGACAGCCATCTGTCAGGATGCAGTTTGCCCTTCTGTTTCATTCTCATGGGAGAGTTGATGATCACCATTTCTCCCTTAACGAGTTTCTGTTGTATTTCCGGATCCTGCAGGTTCATGCTTTCGAATATGATCCCTTTACTGTAATTGAGGTGAACATATTTAATGTTTCCATCTTCAGATGCGTGGAAAACCATACCTGTATGGGTTAAAGGATCATTCCACTGCCCGTCCCCGTTTCTATCCCATGTATTATCCCATAAGATAATATCACCGGGCACCGGATTGGACGTATTGTACAGCAGGTCTTCACTCTCAAGACTTAAGTAAAGTTTAGTGACCCCATTTCCCCGGTAACGATGGAAATCCTCAGCCAGATCTATTCCGGCATAGTAATAGATAGCCAGGATTACACCGGTGCAATCCATGTTAAACCTTTTTCCCCTGACGACCAGTTCGGTTTTACCCAGTACAGTTTCAGCTCCTTCTGTGAGCTTCAACCGGATAGGGTGGGTTGCCGCAAGCGCCTCTGCATCCCGTGGATGTTGAGCTTTTTTTTCGGTCTTTTTAATACCTCTATGGGTCGAGCAAGATAAAAGCAACTCTAAAAACAACACGAAAATAAAAAGGCTAAGGCTTATTTTCTTTACCCAATTCATGATGATAGAGTATTTTTTTACAGGTGTTGGGTCAAGTTAAGCCAGGGCAATGATTACAGACATCAAAAGACACCAGACATTTTGCTTATTGATTGCTGGACAAATCTAAAATACTATTTTATAATAGACACATGATCAAAAGAAACCTTGAAGGTGTTCTGAAAAGCTACTCCCGGGAGTATCCGATAATCGCAGTTGTTGGTCCACGGCAGAGCGGGAAGACAACTTTAGTCCGAAGCTTCTTTAAAGAGTATAACTATATAACGTTAGAGAGTATGGACAACAGGGAAAGAGTGAATTCAGACCCAAGGGGCTTTTTGGAAGATATCGGTAAAAGAGTCATACTGGATGAAATCCAACGCGTTCCCTCTTTATTTTCATACCTGCAAGAATATGCTGATCGTGATCCTGAACCGGCACAATACATTCTGACTGGATCCAACCAGTTTCTATTGATGGAAAAGATAGCACAATCCCTGGCCGGCCGGATCATAACCTTTAAGTTGTTTCCCTTTACAGCTAATGAAATCTACTATAAACGTGAGGATAGAAGCCTGAAAGACCTGTACACTCCAATCGAAACCAGGAATAAGCTGGGTCAGGATCTGGTTGATGTAATTCTAAAAGGAATGTATCCTCGCATTCACGATAAAAAATTAACACCCAGGCGGTGGGTTGAGAGTTACCTGGAGACCTACGTTGAAAGAGATGTACGATCACTGGTCAATGTCAGCGATCTGCGCATCTTTGAAAATTTCCTAAAGGTAGCTGCCTCTTACTCCGGGCAACTTTTGAATTATGCCGGTATATCCAATCGAATTGGAGTCTCACAACCAACTGTAAAAGAATGGATTTCAGTTTTAGAAACAAGTGGAATTGTTTTTATTTTATCACCACACTATCAGAATTTTTCTAAGAGAATTGTTAAGACGCCAAAGCTGTATTTTATCGATACCGCGGTGCTTTGTTATTTATTATCCATTAAGTCGGCCGAACATTTACTATTACACCCCCTTTATGGGAACATATTTGAAACCTTTATTATCAGTGAGTTCTATAAGCGAATCATGCATATTGGCGAGAAGCCCCCACTATATTTCTGGAGAGATAAAACGGGCAATGAGATTGATTTAATCATAGAAGATGGGCTGACTCTGATACCAATTGAGATAAAACTATCCAGAACATTCTCAAGTTCCTACTTTAAAAATATGGAGCGCTGGTTTGCGTTAAAGGGTAACAACAATGAGAAAGGGTTTTGTATTTATACAGGAGACACAATTATCGGAAAGAGAAAAACAATCGGAGTATACCCATGGTATGCATTTTAAATTATGATACACTATATAAGATCCTATTGAGTACAGTAAATAGTCTTTGAGGGGCGGTAATGTTGAAAAAAGAGCATGGATTGAAGAAGCAGTTGGGGATTCTCGAAGTTTTTTCCATTTCAACAGGGGCTATGATCAGCTCCGGTTTGTTTATTCTGCCCGCCGTTGTTTATTCTAAAGGGGGGCCTTCTATAATCATCGCCTATCTTTTGGCCGCAGTCCTGGTTGTCCCTGCCATGTTGTCAAAAGCTGAACTGGCCACGGCCATGCCCAAGTCCGGGGGAGTTTACTTTTTCATTCACAGGAGCCTGGGGCCTCTCTTCGGTACCTTTGCAGGCTTTGCTTCCTGGTTTTCTCTCAGCCTGAAAAGCGCCTTTGCCCTGCTTGGTATCGGAGTCATTCTGGGAGCGATCTTTCCCGCTTTTTCAACTGGCATGGTAAAAATAATCGCTGTTGGATTTACTGTTTTTTTCACCGCACTCAATATCTTGAGTGTAAAGGAAAGCGGCAAGTTCCAGGTTATCCTGGTATTCAGTCTCATTGCCATACTGCTCTTATATATTGCCACTGGTATCGAACGGGTGGATATCCACAGATACGTTCCTTTCATGCCCATGGGCTGGCTAGGCGTGTTCACCGTGACCGGCATGATATTTGTTTCCTTCGGCGGGCTTACAAAAATCGCCTCCATTGCTGAGGAGGTAAAAAATCCGGGCAGGAACATTCCAAGGGGGATGTTTGCAGCCTTTGCCGTTGTTACCCTGCTTTACATTCTAACGGTGTTTGTAACCGTCGGTTTACTGGGTAAAGTGGACTTTCAGAACACTCTCACACCCATATCCCTGGGAGCTTCCACATATGCAGGAAAGGCGGGGTTCATTCTTCTTTCCCTGGCTGCTATGCTTGCCTTCATTACCACTGCAAACGCCGGATTGCTGGCAGCCTCCCGGGATCCCCTGGCCATGGCAAGGGACAACCTTTTGCCCTCATTTGTCGCCAGGGTCAGTATCATGTTTAACACGCCGGTCGTGTCCATTTTGATTACCTCCCTCTTCATGATATCCGCCATTGTCTTCCTTGATCTGGAAAGTCTTGTAAAGGTCGCCTCCACCATGAAATTGATTCTATTCTCTTTTGTCAATGTCTCGGTAATCCTGATGAGAGAGAGTAAGATAGTATCTTATAAGCCTGCATTTAAAGCGCCGCTGTATCCTTATCTTCAAATTGCAGGAACAATCGTTTATATTTTCTTAATTGTGGAGCTGGGGAAAACCCCCCTGTTAATTACCCTGGGATTCTTTATCATTTCCATCTTGTGGTATTTCCTGTACTCCAGGTCTAGAAATTTGAGAGAATCGGCCCTGATCCATATTGTAGAGAGGGTTACCTCAAAAGAAATTAAATCCACTACATTGACAAATGAGCTGCGGGAAATTCTTATTGAGCGGGATGAGATTACTGAGGACAGGTTTGACCGGATAATTAAGCAGGCCAAAATCATTGACATTGAAGAAGATATGGATGTGGAAAAACTGTTTCACCTGCTGTCCGATGTTTTTTCTAAAGAATTTAGCCTGCCCCCGGCAGCGTTATACGATTTACTGCAAAAGCGGGAGGCCGATTCCACCACCGCCATACATGCAGGACTGGCTATTCCGCACATCATTGTTGATGGAAAATCCGAATTCGAAATTGTTGTTGTTCGTTCAAAAAAGGGTATTCATTTTACGGAGAATATCCCTCCGGTTCATATAGTTTTCGCTTTAGCCGGAACAAGGGATGAGCGAAATTTTCATCTCCAGGCTCTAATGGCAATAGCCCAGATTGTGCAAAACAGTGATTTTAACCATAACTGGCTAAAAGCGGACAGCATAAATGACCTGCGCAATCTGCTTTTACTAGCTCAACGGTTGAGAAAGGGCAGGGTATAAGGCCGATTGTGAATGAAAAAGAAGATCGGTTTGGCCCTTGGCTCAGGGGCTGCTAGAGGTTTAAGCCAGATTGGGATTCTGACCTGGCTGAAAGAGCATAATATTAAAATCTCTTATGTTTCCGGATGTTCCATAGGCTCTCTCATCGGAGGTCTTTTTGCAGCAGGCTATACACCCGAATATATTAAAGAGATCGTTTTAGGTGTTAAGAAGTACCAATATCTAAAAATCTTTAAGCCTTCCTTTGCAGGCAGCAGTCTCTTAAGCAGGGAAGGAATAGAGATTTTTCTTAAAGAAATCCTTGACGAACTGCTTATAGAAACACTGCCTATCCCGTATGCCTGTGTTTCTTCGGACTTAATTTCCGGGGAAGAGGTTGTTTTTAAAGAAGGAAATCTTGTTACCGCAATACTGGCATCAATTTCTATTCCGGGTATTCTACCCCCTTTAAATTACAGGGGGATGGATCTTGTAGATGGGGGGCTTGTCAATCCGGTGCCCCTGGACCTTGCTTTTGAGCTTGGAGCAGACAGGGCTATAGGGGTTAATGTGAGCAAGCCTGTCTTAGGTAAGCGCATTATCGCTCTGACAAAAAAAACTTCCGTTATCGAGCGGGTTGACAGTTTGGTGCAGGCAGGGGTCAAAATTAGCCCTAAGCCCATTGCTGAGCTTTTGGAAAGAGTCAGGCTGGTAAAGAATCTGGAGAAGGAAGATGCAAAAGGGAGAATGTTTTATAATACCATGGCTGACAGCCTTACTATATTTTCCTCCAGGATTATTGCTTTAAAAAGAATGAATCTAAAGCGGCATTTTATGATTGAGCCCCGGGTTGGAGCTTACAGATCTTTTGATTTTGATCGAGCTGAAGAGCTTATTGAGATCGGATATCGTGAGATTGAGTCAAAAAAAGATGAGCTCTTCCGATATCTGAGGATAAAATGAAATGAGTATGCCATGAAGGAAACACCGCAGATTTACTGGGCCGGGGGATGGAAATAAAGATTAAGCAGATAGTATATCCTGAGGGCGATAATCAGGAAATCGACCATAAATTGAATATAAACCAGTTAGTAGATCTAAATGGCTATCCTCTTACCCTTCCGCTTACAACTACAAAAATGATTGTTTACCGTGTACATAAGATCAGCACCAGGAGTTCTATCGGAGAGGAAGTAACCAGTTATTTTCTCGAGCTGGTCAGAAGAGATGAGCTTGAAGAGCTGTAAGCAGACCCGTCAGGTGTTCTGATATTAACAGATTAATCTTACTATATTTCATTATTCCTTGAGAATCTGAATCGCCTTCAACCAGTGGTAAGAAGAGGCTCTTATATTCAGAAAATCACAGCGGTAAAGGTTGTTATCGGAATAAAACTCAAGTTTTTCTTTATTCTGAACATTGACGCCCAGGATTTTATCCATGCTGAAAATAATCTTTGCCTGCAGCCGAGGCTTGAATTCCAGGCGGTTGTAGTAAAGAAATAGATCGCCCGTACTCAGCTTTTTTAGGGGTTTTGTTTTGTATCCTGTCAAGAGGATGGCATGCTTCTCAGCAAGCAGGGGCCGGTCGCTCTGTTGTTTTTTATTCTCTTCCACTATTTGCCTCAATAAGCCCAACTGCCACACATTCCAATTGGCCGGATTATTGAAATACAGTTTCTCTGACATCCTTTCTAAAAATCCGTACTCATTGTAGCGCACAGAATACCCGCAGTTAGTGCAGGTCAGTAGATCATTCCGGGAATAGAGCGTGGAAAGGGAATGACAGTGGGGGCATGCAAAGAGGAATCGCTCAAGATATTCTGCAAGATTCTTTCCTTTGAATGGAACCATTACCTTTTTCTGATAATTCAGCTCATCATAGGAAAATTTTTCCGACATTATTTTATGGATTTCATCCGCAGAATATTTGCTTAAATCTTCCGGTTTAAAAAGCAATTCATATTCTAAGGTTATCTTTCCTATACGGGTCTGGCTTGCCCATCTTGGCTTGGAGAGGAATCCACCCTTTATGAGTGCCCGCACTACGGGCAGCTTTAATTTTCTAATCAGCTTGGTTACGGGGTACATCAGATCAAGAGTGCGCCCATCATAGGTTCTCCTGCCTTCAGGGAAAAGGCCGACGACGCCTCTGTTTTTAAGTACCCTCAGTATATGTCCTACTGTCTCCGCATCTGACATGAATTTTGACTTGGGTATAGAGCCGGTCAGTTTCATGACCAGTCCGAAAAAAGGGGTACGGAAGATATTATCCGAGGCTACATACTGTACCGCACGAGGAATATTTTCGCCAATCCAGAAGGGATCCCAGAAACTTACATGATTTGACAAAAGCATGAAGGGGGGAGAGAGCTTGCTGACATTTCCTTTATCTACAATCTCTATATTGTAAGCTTTTCTCAAAGATGGGAGCAAAACGAGTTTGATGAGAGCTACAAATAATGGATTAGGTTTAATCAGCTTTTTTTTCATTTTTGTCAGATCCATACAATAATAATAACTAATTCTCACATGTTCAAATTTACTTTAACGTAGTCATATTTATAACCTTTCTATATGAATCCAGAACGGCAAATTCCAAAGTCAAATATAAAATCAATAAATAAGATCCAATATCCTGGTTAATTATTACTATGCGGCTCAATATGGACGTTTATAATAGTATGCTTGCCATAATTCTTGAATAATTCATTTTCAACCTTACTTGCGATATCATGAGCCTCCTGTATTGTACTATTCTTATCCACACGTATATGTATATCAATAGCCAGGTCATTACCGATTTTTCGAGTTCTTAGATTGTGAGGCTCATGTACACCGGGTATAGTATTGATGATGTCCAATATTTCGTTTTCTTCATCTTCAGATAAGGAAGTTTCGGTTAATTCTTTTAAGCTATTAATGGAAATTGACCAGGCAACCTTTAAAATTAGAAGACCCACA
Source organism: Spirochaetales bacterium (assembly GCA_030615505.1). Taxonomy (GTDB): domain Bacteria; phylum Spirochaetota; class Spirochaetia; order SZUA-6; family DRHE01; genus JAUWZD01. Next base: position 14,377 of record JAUWZD010000106.1, read on the forward strand.
ATAACTGCGGCTGCAGGATCCAGTACTCTAAATCTATCTCCAAGAAAAATAGCTCCTCCTATTCCTAATGCTGCGCCTATTGATGATAGGGCATCTGAACGGTGGTGCCAGGCATTGGCAATTACCGCCTGACTGTGGATTTGCTTGCCCTTCGAAAGAGTAAATTGAAACAATATTTCTTTTGCAGCTATTGAAATCAATGCCATGATAAAAGCAATAAGTCCGGGCTGAGGCAGAATATCGCCTTTAAATGTTCCTATTATATTGGATATTCCTGACCTCAGGATTCCCAGGCCTACTATGAATAGTGAAACGCCAATTATCGCTGTAGATAGAGTCTCGAATTTACCGTGTCCGTAATCGTGAGTCTTGTCCTTAGGTTTACTGGCGATAAACAGTCCTGTGATGACTACAATATCTGTGCTTAAATCAGACAGAGAGTGGAAGCCATCAGCCAGCATAGCTTTGCTGTGTCCCAATATTCCGGCGGTTATTTTTGCCGCACACAAGACCAAATTAACAATAGAACCGACTATTGTAATACGATGAGCCGGATGAAATCTTTTTTGTACTTCAGTCATAATGAAAATCTTAATTATTCTTAAGCTTAAAAGATACTTAGAAATGTCAAATCATATAAGAACTAATATTGCTGTGGAGAGGACTTGAACCTCCATGCGGAAACCCGCACTAGCCCCTCAAGCAATATTTTAGTTCTTTCTACCCTTATCATGCTTTATCTATATTTGTCTAAATTATTATAATATAAGCAAATATTCATAAACTGATAAAATTTGATAAAGCCTGAAATAGCATGCGAAATTCTACAAATCTTCTACACCTGACCCCCTTTAGTTTACTTTGCCTTTAACAGTTTCATATTACACGATAACCATATAGGATTCAAATATATTTATCAGAGGATTTTAGGTGATAAAAATTCTAAGGATTATAAGTTTAAAAAAGTTATGCAAGAAAATTATAACCAACAGATTGAGAATCTTAAGTTCAAGATTAGAGATTTT
>JAUWZD010000041.1 GCA_030615505.1 Spirochaetales bacterium
TCTCCCTTGTGGAGGACTCCGGCAAAGGGACTGTGAGTATAGGGATAAATCCAGGCCTCGAGTGTCCCTTGTGAGGCGAGGGTTAAGCTCTCAGAATCTGGAACTATAACATATTGGTCATAGCCGTTAAACTCCAGTGCGCTCCCGGCAATTCCTTGGGACCAGACGGCGCCCTCGATAATGACTTCACTATCCTCATCGATATTTTCATCGAAATTTAGTCCTGCTACAACGCCCGCTTCCTCATCAACGAATAAACCGCCGTTATCTTCTTCCTCGGCAGTGCTGCTTTCAGTATCTGCAGGTGGGGTGCTCATAGGGTTGGTACAGGATACGGCAAGGATAAAGGCTATAATAATAAAGAAAACAAAAATCAAATGCTTGTTCATTTCATCCTCATTCACTATGATTTCAATCTATAATATGAATTGCAAGAAGCATGCCAATATAGGGATTCTTCATAACTACTTATTATATAAGTAATTACTGCTTAATCACAAAAGAGGATAAAACAGCTTCTGCTTATGCAGAGTGCATAGGGATTTTAGAGAAAATTGAATAAATGTATATGGTGTAATACATTAACCTATTATGCATAGTATAAAGCTTATGCATTTTGCATAGGGCTTTCTCTACAGCCGAAGCCTGTGAAGGAAAAAAAAGCCCCGGATTGCCGGGGCTTTGTCGGGATGGAAGAGCTGTGCTTTTAGCTCTCCTTCACTTTGATCAGCTTTGGCTTTGCCTTTTCAGTTTTGGGAATCTCTAAAGAGAGCAGCCCGTTTTTAAAACTGGCATTGATCTTTTCCCTGTCCGCATCCTTGGGAAGTACAAAGCTCCTCTTAAATGAAGAGCTCCTGCGCTCCTTTAAGAGATAGCCGTTCTTCTTCTCTTCCTTTTTCTCCTCCATTTTATTGGCGGAGATGCTCAGTAGATTTTCATCCACCTTGACCTCAATATCCTTTTCGGTCATACCGGGCAGCTCTGCCTCAAGTATATACCTGCCCTCTTCCTCTCTAACATCAACGGAAGGGATCCTGTTGTTAAAGGACGGAAGGTCGTTAAACAAGGAGTCAAAGACTCGATCCATCTCATCGAAAAGGCTTAAACCATTCGGTCTGTACGTTACAAGGCTTCTCATTTTTTACCTCCTATAGTTTTATTTTATCTTATCGCCTTCACTAATATATTATGCATAAATTGTGCCAACTTTTAGAATTGCATGTAACTCATTATATTGTAAGGGAATATATTTCCGAAACGCTTTAAAAGAATAGACAGCTCAAGCACAGATTGTGTCTTTTTGAAACAGTGGGTAATTTATCTCTAGTAAGTGTATCAAAAGGAAACAATCAAGAAATGATGACTGGAAATATTTTCAAACTTGAATTCATTAGGAACCTGAATTATAGTGGTGTACAACAGGCCTTGTGACATATCGCCTGGGCTGCTGTGCTCTTTAATAATGGGGAGGAAATCACGTGGAATTACTCAAGGAGCTTAAAAGTTCAGTTACCCTGCTGCCGCGAGGGGGTTACCTCGTCCAGTCGCCACTGGGATACATACAATTCGGGATACCTCCCGAGACTATTAAAGATACAATGATGCTCCCCCTGTCAGTTCCCCAGATTTTTGTCCTGCCGAGGAAGCTTTTTCACTGGAAAAAAGGCATTAATCTGTCAGATCTGGAGTTCCCTATTTATTACAATTACTTTCTTAAGAAGAGAAAAAGCCTGATTATTTGTGAGCAGAATCAATCAGGCAGGCTTATTCGGGCTCTTCAGGAGGCGCTATTCGGGCCAAGAGAACTTTTTCTATCTAATGATTTTCACATGACAGGGCAAAAAATCTCCATTCCAAATCTCAGGAGTGAGATGGATTACTTTAAAGGCGGTATGCGTTTCCGGGATGTCTTAAACATTGGCTATTTCAGGAAAAAGAGCTATACAAAGGGGGAAGTGACTATCCGCATCGATAAGAACGATGACTTTGAGGTGTTGTTCGGGTCCATAAAAGTGGCCAATATCCCGGGGGTTATGGAGTATAAACCAACCTATACTATTGGAAAGCGGCTTCCTGAGCCATATCAGCCGCCTCTCTTTGGAATTACCTGTCTTGGACCGAGCCACGGCTTCGATCCTAAGGAGAACACCTCCGGATATATCATCTGGCTCAATCACAGTGGAATTATGATTGATCCGCCAGTTAATTCGACTGAATGGCTGGAAGACTCAAATGTAAATCCCAAGCTTATCGACAGTATAATTCTTACTCACTGCCATGCGGATCATGACGCCGGTACGCTGCAGAAGATTCTTGAAGAGGGAAAAGTGACTGTGTACAGCACAAAAACAGTTATGAAGAGCTTCCTTAAAAAGTACTCTTCTCTTACCAATGAGCCGGTCTCTTATCTGTCCAGGCTTTTTGATTTCCGCCCAATTTATATCGGAAAACCTGTTTTTATTCATGGAGGGGAATTCAACTTCTTCTATACACTTCACTCCATACCGACCTTTGGCTTCACCTTAAAAATTCAAGATCAAACCTTTGTGTATTCCTCCGACCACCAGGCTGATCCGGTTTTACAGAAAAAATTGCTCGAAACAGGAGTAATCACACAGGAGCGCTACGAGTCCCTGCAGAAGTTCCCATGGGAGAGTAAAGTAATTTACCACGAATCCGGGATACCGCCTCTTCATACCCCGATTTCATATCTCAACTCCCTGCCTAAGAAACTGCAGAAGAAGATTGTTGTGTATCATATGGCCAGGAAGGATTTCCCAAAGGAAACCAGCCTCACTTTAGCAACTTTTGGCATTGAAAATACTCTATATTTCAGAACACGCTCACCCTACTATGAAAAAATCTACGAGATTCTCGGAGTTTTAAAGCATCTTGATTTCTTTGACAGTCTCACCATTGAAAAGGCTCAGGAGTTCGTCAGTATTATTAAGGAGGAGAGCTTTAAGAAGGGCCAGATCATACTGACCAAGGGAAGGCCCGGTCATCACTTTTACATTATCAAGTCCGGAAATGTAGCCATAAAAGACGAAGAGCTGCTCGGGGAAAAAATTCTGGGAACATACGAATACTTCGGGGAGGTGGCGCTGCTGACTGAAAAATCTCGAACAGCGGATGTCATAGCAGAGACGGATGTGGAGGTATATACCATTGAGAAGGATAAATTCCAGAGTTTCATTTACGGTACAGATTTCGAAAGGACCCTCCGCCGGCTTATAAAAAACAGAAGCAGCGAGACCTGGAATATCATGTTTACCAGCCCCGCCTTCAGTCAATTAACTACTTATCAGAAGACCTGGCTGGAATCGATACTGGTACCAACGGAATTAAAGGGATCAGGCAAACTGATCAAAGAGAATAAGTCTTTAGAGCAGGTTTATATAATTCGCAAGGGTAAAGTCGAGGTGAGTAAAAAGGGAAGAAAGATCGGGACTCTCAAGAGAGGAGACTTTATCGGGTCATTGCATAGAATCCAACAGGATGAGCTGGCAGAATGTACATATACCTATAAAAGATCCCTCTCCCTTTTTGCTATTAATAGAGCCGACATACTTGATTTCATAGATAAGAATCCTGGTTTGGGTATGAAGCTTGCCTATGAGTTCTAGCCGTCCCATCTTAAAGAGGTCTGGGACTAAAATGTTGTTGGTTTTGTCTTTGTCTTCACCCAATATGAGGGCATCCTTCGGACGCCCTGTGGGTAAAAAAGCAAGATTATTAAAGATAATTAGTAAATCGACCCTTCATGAAAAAAATCAGACTACCTGTGATTTGAATTATTGGCTGGGAAGATCCGGCCTGGAACGCTTAGCAGCAGTAGAATATTTAAGGAGCCAGTATTATGGAAGTTCAACCGGAATACAAAGAACTGCTAAAGTTATTCGGGGAAAACAATATTGAATATCTGATTGTGGGAGGATATGCGATCGCTTTTCACGGCGCACCCAGATTTACCGGGGATATGGATTTATTCACCAATCCAACCGGGGAGAATGCCGCTAGAATTTTAAAAGCGCTTGATGACTTCGGATTTGGAGATCTCGGTTTGAGTCCCGCTGATTTCACAACTTCAGACCAGATCATTCAATTAGGAGAACCCCCGGTTCGGATTAATATCTTAACATCCATCCACGGTGTCCCCTGGGAAGCAGCATGGAATAATAGGGTGCTTGATGTTTATGGTGATATATCCGTAACCTTTATCGGCAGAGAGGAGCTTATACAGAGTAAGCGCCGTGCCGGCAGGATGAAAGATCTGGCAGATATCGAAGCCCTGGGTGAGATGTAATTAGAGCTTGAGTGTAGGAAGGAGAAATACTGGGTGTTGAGCTTTGAGGAGTTCCTGAAGGTGGAAATGAGGGTAGGAAGGGTGGTCCGCGTTAATACCTTTCCGGAGGCAAAAAAACCTGCATATAAACTCTGGATTGACTTCGGAGAGTATGGCGTAAAACAGTCAAGCGCTCAGATAACAAGGAACTACAGCCCCGAGGATCTTACCGGCAGGCAGGTGATTGCAGTGACAAATTTCCCTACAAAAAAGATAGCAGGTTTTGCTTCTGAGGTTTTAGTGCTCGGTGCAGTCCCTGAAGAAGGGGATGTTATTCTCCTACAACCGGATGAAGAAGTAAGGCCTGGAAGCCGTATCCTCTAAGCAGTCAGGGCTTTCTCTATCTACTTGAGAATCAAGATTTCCTTACCTGGCCCCGCTGCCGGGGCAGGAGTAGCTGCGCTTACAATGGGCGCATCCTCTGGGTCGCAGGACGGCTAACTGTACGACGTTCAAAGCGATAAAGAGGGCCATTAAGCCCAACAATGCCCAGGAGAAGCCGATTAAGAGCATCACTGCAATAGCGCCAGCGACGGGGATAAGCGGCAGGATCATATAGACGATCACCTAAGGTGTTTTGAGGAAGTGTGAGATTAGAGTAGGTCAGTTAAGGAAGGTAGGGCCAAGCCCCGGTTAATGCAACTGTAAAGTTAAAGATATTCATTATACTGGTTTGGGAAAGAGTATCCGGGAAGGAAGGAAAAAGGGAGATTTGAGGTATATCGAGTTGGGTGGTTATCTGTTTGATTCAATTTTGATATAATTTGGATATGAAAAAATCAATTTATTATGATAATAGAGCAAACAGCTTATATAGACAAAAGGTCACTATAGAATGGTGGAATACACAGCCCCCCCAGCCCATTGGCTCAAAAAAATATATTCCTATATAAATTGAAAGGGGTATTATTGGCGTAGCGGTGTCTCCTTCCTGAGGTGTTAATATGCTATCATACCTTAAAATCTTGTTATTTTAGTAAGAAATTTTAAAGTCCAGCGCCCGAAAATGTTTTATTGGATTTTAGCGTGTAAAAATCAGGTTGCGGATGTAATCTGCGATGGGACATTAGATATCAAAAAATCCGTTGATTTTTTGGCAAACACTGACATTGATGGTTTGGGTAGAAAGAAGATGAACGAAGATTATTATTCATACACAAAAAAGTTATTTGGAAGATGTGCTCCAGTTTATGATATCACAGACCTATTCATTTCAGGAAAAAGAGAAAAAGTAGTAGAAGTTACTAATGCTGAAAGCGGCTCAAAGATATTAGATTTATGCACAGGAACAGGGAAACAGGCGTTTGCATTTGGAAAAAGAGGTTATGATGTTGTTGGAATTGACTTGTCCGAAGATATGTTAAACGTCGCCAGGAAGAAAAACGAGTATGATAATGTTAAATTCAAGGTTGCAGATGCAACAGACATACCGTTTGAGGAGAATCATTTTGATGTATCATGCATTTCTTTCGCTTTGCATGATATGCCAATTGTTAAATTTTATGAGAGCAAATACTACCCAGAATTTATAGAATCTGATCTTGAAGAATTACTTAGAAAATATGGAATAAAGATAAAAGAAGAGATTCCAATAATTTTTAAAGGTGCAATAATTTTAAAAGGGATAAATGAAAAATAATTTTAAAGCCCGCTCTAAACAGCAACTCTTCGCCACTTTGTGGCTCGGTCTCGGCTACGCCGAGACTCCGATAACAGAGGATAAAAGACTTCACTTAGTGAAAGGACTAATTCCTGTATTTCAGATAACGGGTCATTAAAAACTTTAACCATCTTATCTTTATCCATTAGGACATGCTTACTTTGATTGGCATAGAGTGAGATGATCCTCTCTGTTGCAGGATATTTGCATTTTCTTTTTTCAGGATAAAGGGGAAGTGACTGTATGTTATTTCTTTTCATAGCCAATCGCAATTCCCGTTCGATTAATGCATTGATAAGTAATATGATAAAATATATAAACATTAGGCCTTCAATTCCTCCCAAAGAATGTGCAGTATATGGGCATGTAACGCATTCTTGAAATCTCCCAATGGCTTCATCTTGCCGCCGCCAGACGCCCGAACTGGAGCAGCGAACCCGGCGCTCCCGTGCGGAAGGCGCTTCAGAGAGTGAAAGGACAGTGCTTGCCCATCACCCAGACCGCGGCCACCTCGGCATCCGCCATCTCGAAGAAGAGATCCAACTCCCTGTGCACGATGTCCATGTAGATATCGCCGGGAGTCACACTCCCCGGCGTCAGAATCAGACGAACACCTTGCGCTTGCGCAAACCTGAGGTCATCGATCAAGGAGTCAGCCCCCCTTCTTCCCCGATAGTACTTCACCGTGCCGGTCATTCCCTTGTTGGTGGGATGTTCATTTGGCGTGTACATCGCCCCCCAGGGGATGCTAACCGCAGGATTGTCGATCTGGTCCGCCGGCTGATCATCTACTGCTGTCTGGGCGATTCCCATGCAGAAACAGAACACTACCCCAACAAGCAGGACAGCGAGTGTGCACTCCAGCAAGGCTCGATGTTTGGACTGCATCACACCTCCTGTACTCTAGATGGATGGCTGTCTACTTCTTCCAGTACCCGAACTCCGGCTCATAACATGTACCGTCAATCTCGGAGACCATGTTCTGCATACAGGCCTGTGCGTCGACAACCGCTTGATTATAGATACAGGGGCCAATTTCCTGCAATACGTACTTCAGGAAGAGCGACGTCCTCAGGTCACCGATCTCCTCTTCCATGGTCTTGGCGAAGAAACGCTTGATCGATGCGATCAGCCGCTTTTCCACATCCTTTGTAAGTTTGATCGCCATGGTTCTCCTTGGGGGCTTGGATTTTCCTTCCTGGTACACACAGCAGCTTGCGCATTACCATGATACAGTTGCCCGGTCTTGCAATCCAAGATGAGAATATAGGTGTATTCCCGCTATTATACACCTCTCGAAGGAATTGCAACAGCAGAGGATGGCTCAAGCGCAAAGTATCTTAGGAAATAGAGTGGTCAAACACATCATTTGTTTTGTCCTGTATCTATTTGGCGTTGATCGAATATCGATTTCTGATTTGTTGAGTACACCTCCAGGTACAATCAGATCAATCATCCGAGCCATTCTCCATGATGGTCTTCCGGCTTTAAAAGACAGGCGAAGGAGCTTATCAACGTTTCTTCCACACTCATTTCAATAACCAGTTCTGCGAAGCTGTAGCAAAATTATGTGGCCTTACATATACCCCATTGAAGACCGGAAAGGAACGCTGTCACTGGCTTCAGTCAGGGGATAAGCGGATCACTATACATTTCGTACCCTTTCATGGTTCCTGGCCGAATATGACCTTAGATATTGTTTGGTCTACTTGCAGATAAGTGCTTAAAAAATGGATGGTTTGAATCAGTAGATGTCCTGGTACAAGCAATAACTGAGTTCATAGAAACCTGGAATAAATATTTTGCCCACCCTTTCACCTGGACATATCGCGACCAGGGGCTAAACAGAAAAGTAGTTCGCCGGTTTATGAGATTACTATTGATAGAAAGTCCGCGGATGGAGATAGGTTTGTTAACAAAACCCGCAGGGCATCCTTCGAGCCAGCTGATCTATTTCATGCGTATATCACAGGTAAGTATACCTTTGCCATAGGGAGTAGTTATGCGGTACTCTGCAAGGCGTTAGTAGCTAAGGTTGAGACATAGCTAATCATTTTTTTAAAACCTTGCCTGTAACCGGAAAGGAGTGAGCATCTTATTTTAAATGTTCTTCTGTGTAGAGGGAAAGCTCGATCATCCTCTCTAAAAGCTCATTGCTGTCATATCCCGGAAAATTATTAAGAACGAGTTCTTTTGCAAAAAGGCGGCAGATATATTTTAATTTTCTTGAGCGTTTTTGTGATGAAAAGATATAGTCGTTGTGGCCGTTGTTAATAATAATCAGGTTATTTTTCTCATCATATTTTGACCGCCACAGCTCACCCGGGGCTCTGAGGAATGTATATCCGGGGAGTCCCTTAGAATGATCAGTTCCATCCTGTTTATCTTTTTCAATAAGCGATTCTGTAATAGTGATGACACTTTCGGCAGTGCATATTATGTCCCCTTGAGTTACTGTTGCATGCAAAACAGTAAGACCCGGCTCTTCAGGCGCAGTGAATGTAACAATTTCGTTTTGCGTGCTTGATAGAGCGCCCAGGCCTTCTGTTATTTCCCAGCTTATCTCGATGTTGTTTTCTACGGTTCGCTTGTTTCGATCGCGCGGTATGCACCGGAAATTCCTGTGTGTGTTAACCTTTACAATGCTCGTTGCAGGAGAGATTATAGCTTTATACAGAGGGCCTGAGTATTCGTAGAATTCTCTCAATTTCGAAGCCTCGGCTTCCCCATACTCCTTTTCCGGGCTTAACCCCTGGGTTTCTTGAGTTTCTTCATCTTCTGAGAAAATGGATCTTTCAGGACGATTCCTGCCGGGTTTCTTAATTAGGGTATGGATATCAAACCAATCATAATCTTCCGGAGGGAGCGCTAGAAAAGCTTCTCTTAAAGCCTTTTGTACTGATTTGAGTATGTTCTTGCTTGCCTCCTCCTCTTCTGCCCTTTTCTCCAGTTCCACAATCTTAGAAAGATCCTCTTTTATCGTTTCAACGGATTTACAGAATACAAGAAAGCTGTAATCCCGAATAACACCTCCCCGTGTGCCGGGTGTTAATTGGAGGAACGGCACATCAATCATGCCCTGGAGATATCCGGAGTTCCAGGGTTCTCCATTGAAAGAATCCAATTCCATGATTGAAGGCAGGACCCGGGTACCTGAGCGGAATAGGCTGATAGTGTTGTCAGGCGAATATGTATTGAGGTAAAGCTCGAGGTATATTTCCCCTTTCTCTGTTTCCAGTATATCAAAATCATGCAGCAGCCTTCCGGTAAATTGACGCGGTTGTACATCCAGTTCTTTTCTCAAATAGCGGTCTTTGATCTTAATCCTGACACCGGATTTGCGGATCCTGTCTCTGAGTTCCGAGGCAAGGTAATTCTGGATTTTTTCTCCGTTAAGCTGTCTGATGCCCGGAAGCAATGGTCGAATTACAAGTTCTGTTCCCGGGTGAGCAAAGAGCACCCGTCTTTGAGTAATCGTATAACCGGGTTTATTTTTTATCATTTCCATCAGGTATGCTTTTTCATCTGCTCCTGAAGAAGAAAGGGTCATACGTTCACCTACCGTCCAGAAGCTTAAAAGGCCGATACCGAATTCTCCCTGGATTCCCTGTATACCTTCTTTTTTTAATCTTTTTTTTATTGAATCGCAGATATGGGTTGCCACATATTTAAAGTCGGGTATGCCCTCATTATTTAACGGGATTCCATTGCCGTCGTCAATTACCTTTAAGTAGGGTTCGCCGCGCTCTTTGCCTCGTATTATGGTAATATTCCCTGCCCCGGCATCGATGCTGTTCTCCACAAATTCGGCGATTGCTTTTAAAGGATTAATTTGAGACAGGGCTATGATAGTTATAGCGTTCCAATTATCGCCGATACGGAGCCTGCCTGTATTCGGCCTGTGTTTTTTATGGGTTTTCTTCTTTTTCCCGGTCTTTGTTGGCATTACCTGCTTATTCTACTTGTATATTGAAAGTATCGGAAGCACTTGTGTTAAAAAAAATAGGATTCGATTAAGATTTAAGAAACCATTTATGCACAGAAAAATCCCGTATAACTGATCAGATTGTCGAATTCAGTGGCTTGACTTTCTGTCATTCTGACAACTCATCGAGAGTGATGTACTGGCCCTTCCTGATCTCTTCTCTTGCCCTGGCGATTTTTCGAAGGAACCTCTCATCGTGTGTGTTTTCATTCTGGCACCCCATATTCTTCCAGCCATTGTCTGGTTTCCGGTTTCAGTACGAAGCCGAGCACCTTACTCCACAGCTCGGTACCTGATAGGCTGATTTTTTTATTTTCCGCTCCTTATTATGACCTTGTGTGGTGTGAATAATCGAGATACAAAAGAAATACTGCCTACTTTAAAACTAAAATCCCGAAGCAAATCGTCTTACCGTCTTCTGAAATTATAGCTTTTACTATTATCTACAATCATTTAAAATGAGAATTAGCCGGCAGTCTGGCAGATGATGTTTCTCCAGACTTAACTAAATGAGATGAATAAAGACTAAGTATGCGGATTGACCGAATGCTTGCTATTATTGTGATACTGCTCAACAAAGACAGGATATCCGCCCGGGATTTAGCGGAAAAGTTCGAGGTTTCGATCCGGACTATTTACCGGGATATCGAGGCCATTAATCTGGCCGGTATTCCCATTATCTCGTATCAGGGCAATAATGGCGGGTTCGGTATTATGGAAAACTATAAAATCGACCGCCAGGTATTGACCTTGAACGATATGCTGGCCATCCTTTCCGCTTTAAAAGGGATCAACATCACTTTAGAGGACAGGAAACTGGATACCGCAATTGAAAAAATCAGCAGCCTGGTCCCCAAAGACAAAAAAGAGGATCTAGACCGTCATCTTGAGCAGTTCATAATTGATATTCTTCCCTGGGGTTATGGAAAAAGACAAAAGGATCAAATCAAAGTAATCCATGATTCCATAATAAGCAACAGGCTTCTCCTTTTCGTTTACAGAAATTCAAAGGGTGAAAAAATTGAAAGAACCGTTGAACCGATGACCCTGATTTTTAAGGGTTACTGCTGGTTTCTTTTTTCATACTGCCGGATAAGAAGAGATTTTCGAATCTTTCGTTTGTCACGGATGAGGAATATCAGGCTTTTAGATAAGGGATTTAGCCGGAGGAAGGCCTCTTTTCAGGATTATTATCGGGAATATATAAACCCAGATGAAAAAAAAGTGAACATAGCCCATCTGGTATTGAAGTTTTCTCCAAAAGTACGGTTTCGAGTGGAAGACTACTTTGATGAAGAGCAAATCCGCATCCAAGACAGCGGCGATCTAATTGTTCGAGTGTCTTTTCCTGAAGATAAATGGGTCTATTCCATGATACTCAGTTATGGGGAAAATGTAGAGGTGTTGGAACCTGCTTATATCCGGAAAATTATTCTAAAAAAGGTAAAAAAAATCGAAAGAATATACAAACCTGACAATATGGTGTCACAGGTATAATGTATAAATGAGTAAGATTATAAAAAAATATGAAGGAGGAAGATGATGGCTGGTTTTTGTTATTCCTGTGGGATGTCGCTAATGGGGCCGGAGGGGGAAAAGGCTCGGGGGGATTACTGTCAACTTTGTTCGGATGAGCAGGGTAACCTGCGTCCCAAAGAGCAGATACAAAAGGGTATTGCCGCGTGGTTTTCAGGCTGGGCACCTAAAGGTGGCTCTGTTGACTACATGAAACGTGCAGAATACTACATGAAGGCCATGCCTGCCTGGGCTGAGGAGTAAACAAGATGAAAAGAATATTGAAAATACTGCTTTTCGGGTCTTTAGTGTGGTTGATTCTTTTTATTATCGGATTCCTCATCTTTCCATTGTATCAATCACAGAATTTGCTTTTTAAAACCATCATGGTTATTGCCGGTGCTCTTGTCGGCATGGGGATGCTGATCCTTTATTATCGAAAAGTTGAGAGTAATTTTACATTAGAGGGAATATGGGTCGGTGTCATATGGCTTGCCGTCAACATTATACTGGATTTAATCGTCCTGGTGGGAATTTTTGAGAATCCCCTTGGGGAATATTTCATTGGCACAGGACTTAGATATTTAAATATTCCCGTCATGAGTATTGGAGTTGGGCTGATTTTGGATAGCAAGATAGCGACCAAATGACCGTGATGATTCAAGGGCTTTTATGTCTGTATTAAACAGGATCGCCTATTCTTTAAAACGAAGGGATGAAGTTCCCAATCAGAAGCTGGCAAAAGAATTGGCAGAACAGAGAAGCGAAGAGGGAATAGAGGAAATTGCTGATAATTTATGGAATAAAGAGAAAAAGATTCAAAGCGATTGCATCAAAGTCCTCTATGAGATTGGCTACATCAATCCTGAATTAATTACAGATTATGTATCCTATTTCCTGAAATTATTGAAAGACAGAAATAACAAGCTGGTTTGGGGAGGAATGATCGCGTTATCCACTATTGCTGCTATAAAAGCGAAAGAAATATTCGAACATTTGGATGAAATAATAAATGCGATTGAACGAGGCTCAGTCATAACTGTGGACAGCGGAATAAGGACATTATCCCTTGTGGCCTCAACTGCCAGGGACTATAATGAAATAATATTCCCCTTTTTAATAAATCATATTAAGACCTGCCGGCCGAAAGAGATACCGATGCACGCCGAGTTTATTTTCAGCAGTGTTCATGTCGGCAATAAAGATGAGTTTGCAGAAGCATTAAATGAAAGAAAAGACATATTAAATCCTAATGAGATGAAGAGAATCAACAAGCTTTTTAAAAAACTTGAGAGAATATGAATCATTTGATCTGGTTAATGTTAGTATATTTCCGTCTGCTGTCTAAACTTTTTATTTATTCGTTTCATAGTGCTCACCTAGAGCGGCCGGTGGCCGGGAGCGAACTACTGCTCCTGCCAGCACTATAATCGTCAATATATAGGGCAGCATCTGTATTAATTCATGCGCTATACCAATATTTAAGCTCTGCAGGCGCATCTGAAGGGCATCCGTGTAAGAAAAGAGGAAACTCGCCGCCAGGCACCCCAGAGGATTCCAATGTCCAAAAATATTGGCAGCAAGAGCCATATAACCCCTCCCGGCCGACATATTCATACTGAACCAGTTTAATTGCCCCAAAGAGAGATATGCCCCACCCAATCCTGCCAGACATCCGCTTAATATTACACTAAAATATTGGATTCCTTTAATGTTGATACCCAAAGTATCTGCAGCTTCCGGATGTTCCCCCGTTATTCTGATTCTTAAGCCTAAAGGGGTTTTAAATAAGAGCAGCCAGCCTGCAAAAACCAATAGAAACATTATATAAACCAGCGGACTGTGGGTCCCCAGCAGCTTACCGATTACAGGAATATCCTTTATAATGGGAATGGAGACTTCGCTTAAGCCCTTAACATTTGGGGAGGAGCCCTTGCAGCCCCATAAAACCTGCATCAAATAGGTCGTCGCGCCCAGGGCGAGAATATTCAATCCAACACCAGTTACAACATGATCCGCTTTAAACTTAATCGTAAAACAGGCAAAAAGGGCCCCAATAAAGCCTCCCAACAGTAAGGACAAAAAAACACCGAGCCAGGGGCTTCCCGTATAGAAGGAACCAAGAACAGCGGCAAAAGCTCCGCATAAGATCATCCCCTCCAGGCCAATATTGATGATACCGGATCTCTCGGAAAAAGCCCCTCCCATGGCGGCTAAGGCAATGGGGGTGGTGATTCGAATCGCCGCTGCTAAGGTGTTAATGCCGAAAATTACATAAATAATATCATTCATGAGCGCCTGACCAGTAGATGGATTAAGGCAGGGGCAGCCACGAACAGAATGACCAGCCCCTGTACAATAGTCATTAAATCCATGGGAATTTTGGCAAATAACTTCATCGACATGCCTCCCGCTTCCAGGGCGCCAAATAATAATGCCGCCAGCAATACACCCCATGCTTTGTTTCTGCCCAAAACAGCTACTGCAATTCCCGTAAAACCGTAGCCTGGTGAAAAATTGGTTATAAAACGATTAAAAACACCCATGACCATGCTACTTCCGGCCAGGCCTGCTGCAGCTCCGCTTATCATCATGGAAATGATGATTTTACTGGCCGAATTGATGCCTGCATACTCGGCAGCAGTGGGGTTCTCGCCCACAGCCTGCAGGTCATAACCCAAAGATGTCTTTTTAAACAGCAGATCAATAACGATTATTGCACCGATGCTTATAAAAATAGCCCAGGTTAAACGTGTATAGGGAATTAATTCCGGTAGACGGGCTGCTTCCGGGATCATTGGGGTCTGGTCTATATAACCGGGCTCTTTAAAGTAATTTTTCAATAAAAAGCTTGTAGACAGAATACCGATGTAATTCAACATGATCGTTGTTACGACTTCATGCGCACCGGTCTTAGCTTTTAAATAACCCGGAATCGCTCCCCATACTCCTCCGGCCAGGGCTCCGGCCAGTAAACAAATGGGGATCAAAATAATTCCGTTTAAATGTGGAAAGCTTAAGGCCGCCACTGCTGAAGCCAGGGCACCCCAATACAACTGCCCCTCTCCGCCTATATTAAATAAACCGGTTTTAAATCCAATAGCCACTGTCAAACCGGTAAATATTAAAGGTATTGTTTTTAATAGTGTCTGGGATAGATTATAAAGATTGCCGAAGGCGCCATATAAAAGGTTGTAATAAGCTCTTCCCACATCATAACCGGAGATAAATATTAATACAGCGCTTATAATCAGGGCCAAAATAATCGCAATAAATGAGTATAATAGATCCGATAAAACCGGGAGATTTCTAATCCTGGCCAGAAGTCTATCATGCCCCAACATCTGTTAAAACCCCCTCACGATGGCCTGCCATAAGTAATCCCAATTCTTCTTCCGTAAACCTATTTGTATCTCCTTCAGCAATCATCTCTCCTTCATAGAGCACCATAATCCTGTCGCTTAGTGACTTTAATTCATCCAACTCGGCAGAAATAAGTAAAATCGCTTTACCCTCGTCCCTCATTTTCAGCAATAAATTATGTATATATTCAATCGCTCCCACGTCCAACCCGCGGGTAGGTTGGGCAGCTATAATGACCTGAGGATCACCTGATAGCTCTCTGCCGATAATCACCTTCTGTTGATTTCCACCTGAAAGGGAGGAGATAATCTCTTTACTGTCTGAACAGCGAATATCAAAATTATCGATTACTTCCCGGCTGTATTTTTTAATCCTATTCTGAGCCAATATCCCTTTATCTGCAAAATGAGAGCTCCACTGTGAACCCAGAATAATATTCTTTTCCAGATCAAAGCTTTTGATTAAACCCCTCTTAAGACGGCTTGAAGGAATATGAGCCATTCCTAAGGCTCTTCTTTTTGCAGTGCTATAGTTAGTAATATCTCGATCATTTACAATAATTTTTCCTCTATCAATCTCTCTTAAACCCATTAAGGCCTCTTCCAATTCCAGTTGACCGTTCCCCTCAACTCCGGCAATCCCTACGATCTCACCCCGCTTGATTGCTATATTTATGGCTTTGAGATGTAAATGACTCCTCTTATTGGTGGCACACAGGTTTTGGGTCTGAAAAATAGTCTGGCCCGGATGGCCGGCTTTTTTATAAACTCTTAAAACAACCTCCCTCCCTACCATCATTCTGGCTAATTCATTGGGACTGGTAGCGGATGTATTTACTGTGCCCACCTTTTTACCGTCCCTTAAAACCGTTATCCGGTCTGAAATGGCCATAGTCTCTTTTAACTTATGCGTTATAAAAATTATGGTTTTGCCATCCTTTTTAAGCTTCCTTAAAACTGTGAAAAGATCTTTCACCTCCTGGGGGGTCAATACTGCTGTTGGCTCATCAAGTATTAAAATATCAGCCTGTCGATAGAGGTTTTTTAATATTTCAACCCGCTGCTGTTCGCCTACAGATGTATATTCAATTCTCCTCTCAGCATTTACTTTTAAACCGTATCTCCTGGAAAGCTCTTCAACATCCTTTTTGGCCCTGGCGAAATTTATAAAAATCCCTTTCTTGGGCTCCTGGCCCGCAATAATATTTTCAGCCACAGTGAGGCGATCTACAAGCATAAAATGCTGGTGGATCATACCAATACCCAGCTTGATCGCCTCGCCGGGATTATGGACTTCCACATCTTTTCCATTTAAGAAGATGCTTCCAGTATCACAGGAATAGAGCCCAAAGAAAATTTTCATTAGAGTCGTTTTACCGGCCCCGTTCTCACCCAAAAGGCAGTGAATTTCGCCCCGGTTTATATCCAGATCTATTGCATCATTGGCGACAATGTTCCCAAATCTTTTAGTTATGTTTTTTAATTCCACTACTCTCATGATTGATTTAAAGATAAAACTGTAAGCATTAATCAGGATAATTAGTGCCCTGCGGGTGGGAGCAATGCTAACAGCTTTTATCCGCAGGGCACACTGGTTATTTTACATATACATTTATTGCATACATACGGCTATTTCACATCTTCAATCTTATCAGGTATTTGCAGCTCTCCTTTAATTATTTTTGCCTTAATTTCTTCTAATTTGTTGATAACATCTACAGGGAGCAGGTTCTTCGAATAACCCAATACATCTTCTTTAACGCCTAATACATTGATCCCTCCCTTGAATTTACCCTTGAGAACCTGGTCTATGGCGAGCAATACTGTATTATCAACAAACTTCATCCCATTGGTTAATATATTGTCCGGGGCAAGGTAACCCTGATCCGAATCCGCACCAATAGCGTAAATATTTTTCTCCTGGGCTGCATTAATCACACCCAATCCGGATCTCCCGGCAGCGCCCCACACAATATCTGCGCCCTGCTCGATCATGGAAATGGTTAATTCCTTACCCTTAGCCGGATCCGCCCAATGACCGACATAGGAATGAAGAACCTTAACCTCCGGATCAATATACCCGGCCCCGGCCATAAATCCGGCGATGTTGGCATCGATTAAGGGTATCTTCATTCCGCCAATAACTCCGATAACCTTATCGGGGTTGACCCTGGGATCGCCAGTTTTAGCAGTCACCAAGGCAGAAGCAGCGCCCACTAGAAATCCGCGTTCCTGCTCTTTGTAGACAAAGGAAGCCACATTGGGTTTATCCACAACCATATCCACAATGGCAAAATTCTGGTCCGTAAATCTTTCTGCAGTAGCAGTCAGAGCATCCGCCTGATCGAAGCCAATCGAAATGATCAGATCATACTGGCGTGTATTGGCAAATTGGGTTAAGTAGGTCTGATATTCAGCTATCGCCGTCGGCTCGGCGTAATCAAACTCAATACCGTACTCCTCTTTTGCCATCTGCATCCCGCGCATTGCAGAATCATTGAAAGATTTATCCCCTAATCCGCCGGTAGCAAAGATGATTGCCACCTGGCCTTCCACCTGTCCCTTTGCCTGAACATTACCGGTAATGCCGGCTCCTAAAACCAGCACCAGTAATAGAATCAGTACCGTTAAAAACCTGATTTTTTTCATGACCAATCCTCCTTTAAAGTTTTTATTTTTAAGATTAGACTAAAAAAGCCTAATCCTAATATCCATATTTCTCCCCGCAATTATTTTCTCCCGGCGCCCATCTTTATCAACACTTTTAGCACACCACTTTCTTTAGCCCTCCTGAAAGCCTCGATCCCATCATCTATTGAAAAGATGCTGTCAATCATGTCTTGCAATGGAAAACTGTTTCTTTCTATTAAATTCAATGCCGGTTTAAAGGGACCGCAGCGCGAACCGATAATTTTTATTTCATTTATAACTATCCTGCTTAAATCGAGCTTGTACTTACCGGTGGTAGTTGTTTTAAGAATAATCGTGCCTTTAGGTTTAACTAATGACAGGGCAGCATCTAAACCGCTGTTGCTGCCCGTGCACTCAACAATAACATCCACCGGTTTCTCATACTCTCCCAAAAGATAAGTCTCAATTCCCATGGAACCTGCAATTTTCAGTTTCTCATTATGTTTGCCGATTACCTTTACATCAATACTCATTGCCTGCAAAACAAAGGCAGCCAGGAGTCCCAGTTTCCCATCACCTAAAACCACAACTTCATCCTCTGGTTTTAAATGTACCTGCTGGGCTATTTGAACTCCTGCGGCCAAAGGCTCTACAAATACAGCCTTTTCATCTGATATTGACTCAGGAATGAGATAAATATTTTCCCTGGGTAAGCTCAGATATTCAGCAAAAGCCCCGTCTTTTCCATTTATCCCTATAGTCTTCATGTGAGCACAGTGATTATCGATCCCTTCCCTGCAGAAAGTACATTCTCCACAGGGTATATTAATCGAACCCACCACCCTTTTTCCTGTAAATGATCCTTCAGGATCTTCAGGTACAACTCCGACAAACTCATGACCTAAAACACCTTGAAAATCCAGATACCCGGCCGTTATCTCAAGATCAGTATTACAGATTCCGGCTAAAAGCACATTTATAAGCAACTCGCCCTTCTGCGGCAAGGGTTGGGAACGTTCAACAAGTCTTAAGGTGTTATTTTTAAAAACTAAGGCTTTAATTTTTCATTACCCCCTTCTCATTTTTTAAAGAATTTATTCCCGCTGCTAAGGGTGGGTGGATAATTCCTTTCTCTGTAATAATCCCGGTTATATTTTCTGCAGGGGTCACATCAAAGGCAGGATTATATACATTAATGCCCTCGGGAGCAATCCTGACCCCCTGGATTTTGGTTATCTCTTCTGGGGAGCGCTCTTCAATCGCTATCTCCTCACCGCTTGATATGTTAAAATCAATTGTTGATGTCGGAGCAACGATATAGAAGGGAATTCTATACTTCGAAGCTATTTCAGACAGCATATAGGTTCCTATCTTATTGGCTGTATCTCCATTAGCTGCGATCCTGTCCGCCCCCACTAAAACTAAATCAATCTTACCATCTCGAAGCAAGGTTGCAGCAGCGCTGTCAGCGATCAAGGTAGCGGGAATTCCTTCTTCCACCAGCTCAAAAGCAGTAAGACGGGCTCCCTGCAAGCGCGGTCTTGTTTCATCCGCATAGACGGTAATCTTTTTGCCGCTGTAATGGGCCTTCCTGATAACACCCAGTGCAGTCCCGTAATCTACCGTTGCTAATGCACCGGCATTACAGTGGGTAAGAATAGCAGCCTTTTCAGGAACAATCTCATTCCCGTATCTTGCCATGGCCATATTGGTTTCTATATCCTGCTCTGCAATTTTATCGGCTTCATTTAATAGAGCTGTCAGGATCGTATCAATCGTTTCATTCTGGTTATTATCAAGAACCCTCTCCATTTTTTTTATTGCCCAGCTTAAGTTAACCGCAGTCGGCCTGGCTTTAGCCAATTCAGTGTCTGCCTCAAGTACTTTCGCTAGAAATGTTTCCCTGGGCAGGTCCCTGTACTCAAAAGCCGCCAGGTATACCCCATAAGCAGCGGCGGCGCCTATGGCCGGAGCGCCCCTGATAACCATAGACGCTATGGCAGACTCTACTTCCTTATAATTTCTGGCCTCGTAATACCTAAGCTCAAGGGGTAATTTCCTTTGGTCGATCAGCTTCAATACTCCGTGATTAAATTTGATAGTACGATACTGCATGAATAATCTTCCTATCTTTTTCTGATCCTTTTTCTGTTTATGATGAAGTTAAAGACATCAGGGTTAAAGTAGTCTAAAGAATAGACAACAGGTTTTCCTGAAATATCATAATGAACCTGGTTTAACAGTAAAAAGATTCTATTCTGACTGATACCCAGCAACTCAGCCATATCCCTTTCAAGTAAAATGGGAATGATCTCGGTACGCGCGTGATCAATAGCGATTGATAGATCTACCTCCAGGTAATTCAGCATAGACTCCCGGGGCAGCTTCTCCGGTATCTCTTTTGGGAAATATCTAACAGATAAGCTGTCGACCCCGTATTCAGCCAGCTCGCCATCGGCATAGCGTTTTCTGTGATAAGTAATTATTCTTTCTCCCGGGCCTAACTGCAGTTTCTCCTTTATCTCCTTATCAGGTAAAGATATTTGGGTTGGTAAGTAAATAGTATGTGGAGTAAAACCTGCGCTCTCCATAATCTCGGTGGGAGAGTTAAGAATCTCCAGGCCGTTTTTCATTCTAATGGGTACTCTCTGCAGAAAGGTCCCTTTACCCTGAATTTTATATACGATTCCTTGCTGTTCTAATCGGGTAAGCGCCTCTCTAACCGTTATTCTGCTTACACCCAGCATTTTCACCAGGCAGGATTCGGAAGGTAACTGCTCATAGGGTTTTATTTTGTTCTTTTCTATGTATTTAAGGATATTTTTACGGGCAATGTGACTTAATGGCTCAATATTTTTTTTAACGCGCACCCTTGTTCCTCCATGTGAGCTTGTATGACAACATATGACTGTTAACTAAAAATAATACATATACTCAATATTTACTGTCAAGGCAGTAAGATTTTATTTCTGGCTCTGTTAGCATGGGTTTTACACCTTCAATCAACGTACAAAGAAAGTTTTTTGAAATTATCAACATCGATCAAGCCCTGATCCGTTATTTTTAGAGAGGGAATAACACATAAAGCCAGGAAGGATAAAGCCATAAAAGGATTCCCCAATCTTGTCTTGAGTGATTTAAAGATGCTTTGGTATTTCTTAAGTTTTTCCAATACAAACATAACATCCTTGTCGCTCATCAATCCTGCTATGGGTAAGGGCAAATCTTCGATAATTTTATTACCTTCCGTTATAACAAGGCCCCCACCCACTTTGTTCAGATGCTTTGCAGCTTTAAAAATAGATATATCATCAACCCCGACAATGATCATATTATGTGAATCATGACTTATGGTTGAACCAATAGCACCTTTCCTCAGGCCCAACCCATTAATAAAGCCTTTACCAATATTCCCTGAACCATAATGCCTTTCAATTACAAAGATCTTTAAATAATCTTTCTCCGTATCTGATTCCAGGTACCCGTTTCTAACCGGTACGTAGTCAATCAGCTTCTGAGTTATCAGGGAATTCTCTAAAGCCTTGATTATCCTTACCTTTTTATTTCTATCGGGAATCTTGAAGTCATCTTCAGAAAGCCGTTTTATGTTCACCGTGTCCTTTAGTTGATAAACAAGAGGCTTTTTTTCAACCAGGAGTTTTCCCTCTCTGGCAACAAGTTCCCCCTTTTTAAAAACGATTTCCGCTCTAATATCCTGTAGGTCATTAAAAACCACTAAATCGGCGTAAAATCCCGGTGCTATGGCACCGTACCGCTTGAGATCGAAATATACTGCCGGGTTTAATGTAGCCATTTGAATTGCAATTAAGGGATCGACTCCCCTTTTAATGAGTTTTCTTAAAATAAAATCAATATGACCTTCATAATAAAGATCATCCGGATCTTTATCGTCTGTGCATAAGAGCAGCCTGTGCCTTGTTTTTTCAGAAATAATGGGAAATAAGCTTTCCAAATCCCTTGCAGTACTTCCTTCCCTAATCATTATGTACATGCCTTTGGAGAGCTTTTCTTTCGCCTCTTTAAAAGAAGTACACTCATGATCGGATCCTATTCCTGCTGAAATATATGCAGACAGCTCTTTCCCCTGGAGCTGCGGTGCGTGGCCGTCTATTGTCATATCGGAAAATAAGGCAATCTTATCCATTAGCTGTGGTACTTTGTTTATAACGCTGTGGAAATCCATTACTTCGGCCAGGCCTTTGACCGTATCTTCTTTTTTAAACTGATACATGTCCGAAGCGTAAATTGACGCACCGGATGTATCGAGATTAGTCGCAGGAACACAGCTTGACATCATGAAAAAGACATTGATCGGTATATCTTTTGAGCTTGAAATCATGAATTTAATACCTTCATATCCTAATACATTTGCAATCTCATGGGGATCGGCAATAACCGAAGTTGTTCCTTTGGGAGCTACGATATAAGCGTATTCAGGCGGAGGAAGCAGAGATGATTCTATATGTACGTGAGAATCGATAAATCCCGGTGAAACATAAGCGCCTTTTAAATCGAGTTTTTCTTTGGCAGATAGATCATCATTAATCCCTACAATAAAGCTACTATAAATGGCAATATCTCCCTCCAGAATGGAGGAGCTAAACACATCTATGATTCTGCAGTTCGTTAAAAGCAAATCTGAAACTCTTTTTCCTAAAGCAGCTTCAATAACAATTGGATTGAACATTATACCATCCTTTGTCCCGGTCAAACATTTTTCTACGCAGGAAATCCAACATTACCATTCCCTGGGTTAAAATGATGGTAATAACTATAATCCTGGAAAGCTGGGAGGTCAACTTCTAGTGGTATTTTTAATTGGAACCTGAGTTAGACGATGGCCGAGGAGATCGAAATAGCTTCTATCAGAATGAGAGCGTCAGCTGATCCTTGCTCAAAGTGGTGTTAGGGAACGGCGGCGATGATGATACGTCCCGAATAGAGTAGTCTTCTTCGTACGTAGCACGGTAGGTCCCGTTCTCCCGGAGGACCTCGCGTACGTAGTTGAGTGCAAGGGTGACTTCCTGGGAAGTGACTACCGGGAAACTGTAGTTGCTATTGAGGTGCTTTGTCTTCCCCTTTCTTTCCTCGTATTCTTGGATGAACTTAAGGTGATCGTTCAAACGCCTTGAGACGTAGTAATTCGCGAACGGTACGGCGCTATCCATTCCCGAGCATATTAGGCCATCGAAATTATCGTCGATCTCTACGCCTATGCTGTTGCGGCATGAAGCGATTGCGGCAAAGGACGTCGTTCCAGTACCCAGGAAAGGATCAAGCACAGTGTCGTGATGCACGGAGTACATGTTTACGAGACGATAGGCGAGTTCGAATGGGAATGCTGCGCTTCTATCCCTCAGGGCAGAGTGGCTTAGAGGTTGGCGAATGCCTTTGAAGTCCCAGATATCGGAAAACCAGATGTTACGTTCCTCCCAAAAGAACGAACTCGTTTGACGATTCTGCTTCTCTGCGGGGCTACTGAACACTCTCTTATTGCCTTTACGGAAGACGAGGATGTACTCATGTTCTAGAGTGACGTAAGCGCCGGCGGGAAGCATCCCGGATCCCATGAACTTATTTGGCGCGTTAGTTTGTTTTCTCCAGAGGATCACAGGAAGCGAGTCGAGGCCAAGGGAAAACAACGCATTTGTTATCCGTGTGTGATTGGAGTAGAGCTGGAAACGATCACCCACTTTTCGAGTCGCATCGCCTATGTTGATGCAAGCCCATGCGCCCGTCTTCATCACGCGAGCTACTTCCGACCACACCTTGTCAAGCTCTTGGTGCATGAGTTCAAAGGCTGAGCGGCCATCGTGTTCGTCGATCGCTTTGCGTATATGAGGATTGAGATCAGCGAACGCTCGGTCCCACATCTCTATCATGGGATACGGGGGAGAAGTGACGACCAGGTCTACAGAGTCACTGTCGATCATGTTTAGATCTCGTGAGTCTGTATGGTGAATCGTGTGGGTAGTGGATAACATCTGCGGCGCTCCCCTTCCAATAGTTAAGTCGGCATTATACAGAATTCAGGGAGTTCTAGAAAGCTATTACTGCAAACGCTTGATCTCAGCGCGCAGTTCGTCTACGACTTCTACGTTTTGTATCCGTTTGTTAGTCCCGTCCTTCAAGTCTCTGTGATGTACCATATATAGTACACCATAACGGATCATATATTCACATGCATATTTAAGCTTATAAGCACGATCATCTGGATTAGGGAAAAAATATACGGAAACATGGTCATTGAAGAAAGCCTTCGGTGCCTGTTTCAGACAGAGTCAATCGATACAGTTTATCTAAATTGGACATATAACAATCATCGTATTACGTTTTTTAACATGGATCGCGGTTTAACCGAACGAATAGCGAAGTTTATCCGGTTCTAAACATTTAGTGAATCCCGCTCGATTATGACCACGTCACCTAGCAACTTAAGCCCTCTCAGTATAACTTTGCAATCCTTATCAACCGTCTTTGTCTCTCTTCTACGTTTTCTTTTGAAATCCCCTATTAAAGTAAAGACGTGTCTCACAAGATCGACGTTGGGTGGAATAATAACTCGCGTGTCGCCTATTAGAGAAATATTTGTTATATTATATATGTTCTTTTTACTTTCTATCGAAGATAGATCTATAGTCAGGTCGCCAAGCGCTGTAAGGATAGTTATTTTGTTCTCTATGAAATCATCAGCAAATACTTCACGGTCTCCGATAAGCGTGATAAAAAGTCTACCTGTCTTGCTTACGACTTGATAGGTGTCGGATAATCGTACTTCTTGGTCCGTGAAATCTTCTAAGAGGCTCTGCAACTCTTCAACTGTTTGTGCCTCATGCGCAAGCTTAACTCTTCTTTCATATTCAGTCAATTCAAGCTCGTTGTTTGAATATGCTTCGGCAAGCCTTTGGATTACATGGTTCCGCAATTTGGGAACGCCATAATGCTTGTACCTTCGATTCTCTCCTTCACTGGGCGGACCGGATTGCATTGTATACCTCTTTAAATAACTGGTTTGAAAATGCTATGGAATTTAAATCCGGACAAATTTCACACAACCTTAATCATTATCGAATTTATATACGATAAAACACTTCATGCAAATACTTAGGTGCATTAGGGTACGATAGTGCAACTTCGGTTGTATACTTAAATATTTCAAAATAACAGTAACAACTATAATCCTGGAAAGCTATGAGGTCAACTTCGAGTAGTATTTTTTCCAGGAAAGCTAATATTCCCTTACTTTCATAAAGCAAGGATATAAATTTGTCTAATTATACGAACCTGAAAGCTCAGAAGTATATAATTCAATATTTGACCCTGATGTTTTTCAGAAATGCTTTATTTTCAGTGAATTTGCGGTCGTTTTTTTAAACTTTCTCAGGCTTTCTTGCACTTTCTGCTCACTTGAATTTTTGCCTATCGTTGAACGCTCTAGATATTGCCGGAAGAACAAATCATGCTCTGTAAAAAACAACGGTTAAAACTAGTAATTTTTCTCCTCATAAAACCAATTATGCGCTTGAGTAAATTATGAACATTGAGAGGATGAACAAAAGGTATTGTAGAAATCCCGGATGCTGCCAACTAAGGGCTGAAGTGGAAATGAGCCCCGGTTAATCTGCCTTGGCTATACTGTACATCTTCATGCCCCAGTGTTGTGTCTGCCGGATTTTTTCCACTGTCCAGACGTTATGTTATA
Organism: Spirochaetales bacterium; assembly: GCA_030615505.1. Classification (GTDB taxonomy): domain Bacteria; phylum Spirochaetota; class Spirochaetia; order SZUA-6; family DRHE01; genus JAUWZD01. The sequence goes on from JAUWZD010000041.1 coordinate 25,222, forward strand.
CCAATTTTTAAGCGGCGTTGGAGTAGGGTTATACGATAATAAGGTCAATACCCAGGTTGTCTATAATTTTTCTGTACTCCTCAGGGATTCCGGAATCTGTGATAATCGTATCAAAATCCTTTAGATCCGCAAAATAAGCGGATAGTATCCTCCCGAATTTGCTCGAATCCGCAAGGAGTATTTTGCTCAAAGCAGAGTTCATGCTTGCTTTCTTGGATTCTATCTCGTACTGGGTTGAGCAGGTCACGCCAAGCCTGGACATTATCCCGCTGGCTGATAGAAAGGCTTTGGTTGCCCGGTAACGACGGATCAGTTCAACTCCCTCGGGACTTTCGAACATCAGGGTGTTTTTGTGAAAAATTCCCCCTGCAAAGGTAAGGCTGCAGCCTTTTTTTCGATGGATCTCTATCAATATGTTCAAAGCAAAGCAGAGAACCGTTAAAGGCATATCATACGGAATCGCTTTAGCAAGATAATCCGTTGTCGAACCCGAGTCGATGATGATTATATCGTTCTGCTCCAGAATAGAGGCTGCTTTTTGGCCGATTAGCATTTTTTCTTCTGCGTTTAAAGCTTCCTGCTGAGTAATCGCATATTGTCGTCTATCCGGCCGGCTGCCCGGGTTCAGTACTGCTGCACCGTGCATGAGCCTCACTATATTATCCTTAGCCAATATATTCAGGTCTCTTCGCACAGTCATTTCCGAGACGCTTAAGCGTTTAGCAAGTTCTTGGATGCTTGCAGCATTTTCGAGCAGCAGTGTATTAATAATTGTTGTGATTCGCTCCCTTTTTCTGGCTGTCATAATCTGTATGCCGTAATATACGAGTGCATTATACTGAAGATTCTGTCCAATTTCAAGAAAAAAACTAAAAAATGTTAAAAAAATAACAAAAAAGCTTGATTTAAACCCAATTATATGTAATAATTATAAATATATATGGTATTATAACAATATTAAAGGGCTATTATGTTAATTATCGCACATTCGATTGTGCAAAATCTGGGAGAAGTAAGGTTTATTAGGAGGAGTTATGGCTGATGTGTATTTAGATGCTTTGGGTATGATAGAGACGAGGGGTTTTGCAGCTATGGTTGAAGCTTCGGATGCCATGGTCAAGGCGGCGAGGGTAGAATTAACAGAATACGAGAAGACAGGCGGAGGCTATATTACATCTATTGTCCGGGGAGATGTAGCAGCAGTCCGGGCTGCCCTTGATGCAGGGAGCCGGGCTGCTGAGAGAGTGGGAGAGGTAATTTCTGTGCATATTATTCCAAGGCCCCACAGTAATGTGGATGAGGTTCTTCCTTTGGGAAGAAGACCAAAGAAGGGTTGAGAAAATGATTGACTTGAGGACCTACATTTTTCTCGATTCTCTTCAGTACCAGATGGCTTCCTTTCTTGCAACAGTCTCAAAGGGTTATTTTCCTGTAGCTGAGCAGGCCTGCATGATTGTGGAGATATCTCCGGGTATTGAGATAAACCGCTTTACGGATATCGCTTTAAAGGCCACAAATGTCACACCGGGCATACAGATCGTCGAAAGGCTATTCGGACTCCTGGAGGTGCACTCAGACAATCAGGCGGATGCCAGGCAGGCCGGAGCTGCGATACTTAAAGAACTAGGCTTAACCGAAGAAGACCGGATGAAGCCGCGCGTGCTGACCAGCCAGCTCATAAAAAACATCGACGATCATCACGCCCAGCTTATCAATAAGATACGCTACGGCAACATGGTTTTAAAGGGCGACACACTATACGTGCTGGAGATAGAGCCGGCAGGTTATGCCTACTATGCGGCGAATGAAGCTGAAAAAGCTTCTCACATTAACATCATTAATGTGAGTGGATTCGGAAGATTCGGCCGCATCTATATTGCGGGCAAAGAAGCGGAAGTATTGATAAGCAAGGAGATTGTGGAATCACGTCTGGCCAGTGTTTCCGGCAAGGAACCGGAAGGTCAGGAGGAATAGCCCATTAGGAGGATTAGGAGGATATGAAATGGCTGATGTGCATTTAGATGCTTTGGGTATGATAGAGACGAGGGGTTTTGCAGCTATGGTTGAAGCCTCGGATGCCATGGTCAAGGCAGCTAGGGTAGAATTAACAGGATACGAGAAGACAGGCGGAGGCTATGTTACATCTATTGTCCGGGGAGATGTAGCAGCAGTCCGGGCTGCCCTTGATGCCGGGAGCCGGGCTGCTGAGAGAGTGGGAGAGGTAATTTCCGTACATGTTATTCCAAGGCCCCACAGTAATGTGGATGAGGTGCTTCCTTTGGGAAAAGGACCGGTGTCTGCCGGCTCTAAAGCTCCGGGCATGAATAAGGGTTAAACAATACGATATGGTATTGGCTAAAGTAGTAGGTACAGTTGTCTCCACAAGTAAAGAACCCAGGATTGAAGGAATCAAGTTTCTTCTCCTTGAAAAGATCGATCCTGCCACAATGGATGGAAAAGAGGATTACGTCGTGGCTATGGACAGTGTTGGAGCAGGTTTGGGAGAGATCGTGTTCTATGTTTCAGGCAGCAGCTCGAGGATGACCCGGGTTACTGAAGGCAAACCCAGTGATGCTGCAATCGTTGCAATCGTAGACAATATAGATCTGAAGGGGCAGCCCGTATACAGGAAGGATCGGGAGCGGTCATGATCTTCGGAACAATTGCAGGTACTGTTGTAAGCACTAAAAGAAGCGATCATATCCGCGGCGCAAAATATTTATTAATTGAAACATGCACATGTAGGGGAAAAGGAAAGGGAACCTATCTTGTGGTCCTGGATACCCTGGGAGCAGGCGAGGGTGAGCTTGTTATCCTTTCCCAGGGAAGCTCAGCAAGGCAGACGGAGATCAGTAAGAATAAGCCTGTAGATGCAATAGTAGTCGGTATCGTGGATGTGGTAGATGAGCAGGGCAAAGTTGTATTCAGAAAGTAAAGCAGAAGAGCTTCCTGCTCTTGAAAGCGCCCGGAGTATGGGTGTGATAATCCCGGTAAGGCCACATCGGGCGGGAACCTATTTTTGCAGCACAGTTATTGTTGCTTCTAAAGAGCCTTTTGGCCATGTGGATACATATCTTCTCGAAGAACAAGGAGAGAAGGTTGTTCAGGGGCTTAAGCTGGCCATGTCAGCTTTAAGAGCTGAGCAGGGCATTGTAGCAGTAAAGATAACAGGGGCTTTTGCGGCTTTGGATAAAATCCTGCAGGATAGATCGAATATCAGAGCTCACCTGCTTGAGGATTTCTATCCTGCTTCATATCTATTGCTGAATAGCGATCTCTCTGGAGATGACTGCCTGGCATATGATCCGGAAACCCTGGCCAATCTATACGATGCCCGGGAGAGAGGGATACCTGTAACCAGGAAGCTTGTAAGCTGTACAGGTGAGGTCGCAAAGCCCTCTATTATTATTGCCCCGCTTGGGACTTCTTTCAGAGAGCTTATTGAGCTCTGCGGAGGTGCGACAACAGACGAGTTTGTTATTCTGAACGGCAATCCCATGCATAGTGATGTAATTTTAGATATAGATACACCTGTTGAAAAGGGAACAAGCGGGATCCTCGTTCTGGCCCGTGATCATGAGCTGATTCGAAAAGCTCTGATGCCTGTAGAGTTCGTTATCAAGAGGATAAAATCGGTTTGTACTCAGTGTGGGTTTTGTACCGAGCTCTGCCCTGTGTACCTTACAGGCTGTGAACTCACCCCGCATACGATCATCAGGCAGATCATCTCCGGAACTGTCAGCGAGGAGGACTGTATCCTGAGCTCTATGCTCTGCATAGGCTGCGGTCTGTGCGACATAATCTGTCCTGTGGGGCTTAATCCCCAATCCATTATCAGGACCATCCAGCAGAGCTTGAGAGACAGGGGAGTTTCTCAGAACAATGAGAAGGAAAGAGGGAAGCCTCTAAATATGGCTTCTGTTCGGAGCTTCCGCAGAATTCCGACCCAAGTGGTTATCAACAGGCTTGATCTTCAGAAATACAACCAGCCGCTTTGGGTGAGGAGCTGTGAAGCAAACCCGGACCAGGTAGAGCTGCTCTTAAGGCAGGTCGGCTCAAACCCGGTTCCCCTTGTTCGGGTAGGAGATAAGGTTAGTGAGGGAGATCTCGTTGTGCGAGGACTTGATCCGGGGGATGTAACACTGCATGCCAGTATCAGCGGCACAGTCACCTTAGTAGATGAAAAGAGGATCATTATTGCAGCTTAAGAAAGGACAGATGGAAAATGCAGTTATTGGTGTACTTGAGTTTAACAGCATCGCAGTTGGAATACATGCCCTGGACAGTATGGTAAAAGCTGCGCCTATTAGGATAGTTATGGCAAAGACAATCTGCCCGGGGAAATATGTAATAATTGTAACCGGGGATGTGGCTTCAGTGGATGCATCTTTAACTTCAGGTAAAGAAAGCGAACCGGGCTGCTTGATAGATGAGCTTTTCATTCCGAACTTAAACGAGCAGATTATTCCGGCCATGGAGCGCATACAGAGAATAGATATATGGGATGCCCTGGGTGTGATAGAGTCCTTTTCAGTCACAGCGAGCATTGAGGCAGGGGATACTGCTGCCAAAGAAGCTCAAGTCAAGATACCTGATATCAGGCTGGCTGAGAGTATTGGCGGGAAATCCTATGTAAAGATGATCGGCAGCATTGAAGCGGTAGAAGCAGCTATGCGGGCCGGGGTAAAGGTAGTGCAAGCAAGGGGTCTGCTCTGCAGGAAGGTAGTGATCCCGCAGCCCCACCCTGATATCAGGCCTTTCATTCTGCAGCTTAGGAGTGATTATGGAGATAAGTGAACAGAGTGTAAGATTTCTCGTTGAAGAGGTTGTAAAGAATCTCGACCTGGATGGAATCGATCAATCCGGGGAAAGCTTAAACGGTGTTTATTCTGACATCAATAGAGCGGTGGAAGCGGCAGTTACAGCCCACAGGGAGCTAATGAGCCTGGCCCTGGAGAAGCGGGGAGAAACGATCACAGCCATGAGGGAAGCTGTTCTATCACATCTGGAAGAAATCTCCGGTATGGCTGTTGAGGAAACAGGTATGGGCCGCAAAAAGGACAAAGTGCAGAAGAACCGGGTAGCCGCACTAAAAACCCCAGGCATCGAGGATCTTCAGCCTGTTTCCTATACAGATGATCACGGTTTAACCCTTGTTGAGCACGCGCCATTTGGAGTGATAGGCGCAATTGCCCCGAGCACAAACCCCACTGAAACTATTATAAGCAACTGTATAGGTATGATAGCCGCGGGCAACTCGGTAGTCTTTAATCCTCACCCTGTAGCAAAACGGGTCTCCTGTTTCACGATTTCCCTCTTGAACCAGGCGATACAGCAAGCGGGCGGTCCTGCCAGTGTGATATGCACTATTGAAAATCCGACCATAGAGACAGCCCAGAGAATGATGGCGCATCCGGATATTGCCCTGCTCGTAGTAACAGGCGGGCCGGGGGTGGTGAGGGAAGCCCTGAAGAGTACAAAGAAGGTGATCGCAGCCGGACCTGGGAATCCCCCCTGTGTGGTGGATGAAACAGCCGATTTGATCAAAGCGGGCAGGGATATTGTCAGCGGCGCAGGTATAGACAATAATATTATCTGTATATGTGAAAAGGAGATTCTAGCTGTTTCTTCTATAGTCGATTCCCTGAAGAACGAGCTTATAAAAAACGGTGCTTTTGAGCTCAACAAAGAGCAGACGGATCAGATTACTAAAATGGTTATTGCAGACCCCGGGAGGCCCGGCCATGAAGGCGCAGCCAATAAGAAGTATGTAGGCAAGGATGCAGCGGTAATTGCCGGGGAAATCGGACTCGATATTCCTCAACAAACCAGGATACTCATCTGCGAGGTTGGACAGGATCACCCCCTGGTCTGGACAGAGCAGTTGATGCCTGTGATTCCTTTAGTCCGCATGAGCAATGTGGATGAAGCTATAGACTTTGCTGTTCAGTGCGAGCACGGTTTCCGACATACAGCAGTGATGCATTCGAAGAACATTGAGAAGCTTTCCCGGATGGCTAAGGTAATTAACTGTTCACTTTTTGTGAAGAATGGGTCGGCTTACAACGGGCTTGGTCTTGGAGGGGCAGGTTTTACATCCTTTACCATAGCCAGTCCAACAGGCGAGGGCTTTACAAGGGCACGGACCTTTACACGTGAGAGGCGCTGTGCGTTGATCGACTACTTTCGGATCGTATGAGGAGAGTATGAAGCTTGGCAAGGTAATAGGAACTGTCGTGTGCTCCCAGAAGGAGGGTTCTTTTGAAGGGATTAAGCTTCTTCTGGTTCAGCCCCTTTCAGAGGAGCTAAAGGGTTCAGGCGATCCTATTGTAGCCTGCGATGCAGTGCAGGCAGGATTGAATGATGTGTTGATCTATGAAGGAGGAAGGGAGGCTGCTTTGAGTCTGGAAAACTGGTTTAATCCTTCCGATGCAACGATCATGGGTATTGTGGATCAGGTAAACAGGAGCGGGTCATGATCTTAGGCCGGGTTATCGGTAATGTTGTATCGACAATTAAGCTGAGAGTCCTGGAAGGTTATAAGATTCTTATTGTCCAGCCTATAGATCCAAATGAAAGGCCTATAGGAAAATCGTTGCTTGCCCTGGATATGGTCCAGGCCGGGGAAGGCGACAAAGTTCTAGTGCTCGATGAAGGGAACTCGGGAAGAATGATCCTGGGGGATCCCATGGCGCCGGTCAGGACAGTGATCGTAGGAATTGTGGATGAGGTAAATAGGATAGATGAGTGAAGATAGAGAAGATAGAGGAAAAATTATTCAGAATATAGTGAGCGGTCTTCATACACTCGGTATGAAGAAAGAAAGTTCGGATACTGATAATTTGAAAGACCACGTGCTCCGTGTAGCACTGGGTTCGGATCACGGCGGTTTCGAGACTAAAGAGGCCCTTAAAGCCTATTTGAAGACCCTTGGCTACAGGATTACCGATGTAGGAACTTTCAGTAAAGATAGTGTGGATTACCCTGACTTTGCTGTAAAAGTTGCCCGTAAGGTGGCAAGCAGTGAGTGTGAACGGGGTATTATGATTGACGGAGCCGGGATTGGCTCATCCATGGTCTGCAATAAGGTGAGGGGCATCCGGGCTGCCCTATGCTACAACATCCAGACCGTTATCAACAGCAGGGAGCATAATAATGCCAATTTGCTTACCCTTGGAGGGCCGCTCCATACTAAGGATGAGCTCTGCAAAATGGCCAGAGTCTGGTTGGAAACCCGTTTTACCGGAGGCAGGCACTGGCCAAGAATCAATAAGATGATGGCAGTGGAAAGAACGTAAGAAGGGATAGATTTATGGATAAAAAAGAACTTGTAGAACGTATTACTAAGGAAGTCCTGGTCAGGCTCAATGAGCAGAACCGTACGGTGGAGCTTTCCGGACAGTCTACAGGACAGACTGCTGTTGCTGAACCGAGTGGATCGTCAGGTTCTAAAGTGAGAGTTCCGGCGGATATTGCTCCCTATATTGACCACACCCTGCTCAAACCCCAAGCAACGCGGGATCAGATCGACAAACTCTGCGATGAGGCTGCGGAATATCACTTCTGCTCTGTATGTGTAAATTCAACCTGGGTTGCCTACTGTGCTAAAAAGCTGCGCGGGACAGGAGTAAAGGTCTGTACAGTAATCGGCTTTCCTTTAGGTGCTATGGACAGCAGAAGCAAGGGATTTGAAACCCGAAATGCTATCGAAAACGGGGCGGATGAGATCGACATGGTGATCAATGTAGGTGCTTTAAAATCCGGTGACTTAAAGACTGTAGAAGAAGATATCCGCTGGGTTTTAAGGGCCTGCCGTCCTACCACGGTTTTAAAGGTTATTTTAGAGAATGCCCTGCTGAGCGATGAGGAGAAAGTAATAGCATGCAGGATCGTGAAAAAAACAGGTGTGGATTTTGTGAAAACCTCAACAGGATTTGCTGAAACCGGAGCATCAGTTGAAGATGTGGCCCTTATGAGGCGTACCGTAGGTCCCGATATGGGGGTTAAAGCCGCGGGCGGTATACGCAGTTTTGAAGACGCCAAAGACATGATCGATGCAGGGGCTACAAGGATCGGTGTCAGCGCAAGTGTTGCCATTGTTACTGGTCAGAAGAGCAAATCAAAGTACCAGGCTGTCTGATTGAGGTGCTGATTGAGTATGGATAGGGAAGAACAGGTTAGAGAGGATATATTAAGAGCAGGAAAAAAGCTGGCCGAGCGGTTCTTTGTAGCCTCGAATGACGGCAATATCAGCGGCAGGGTAAATGACGGGGAGATCCTCATTACGCCAACAGGTGTCAACAAGGGGGATATGCTGCCTGACTGGATAGTAAAGGTTGACCTTGAGGGGAATGTGCTTTCCGGCAGCTTGGAGCCGACATCAGAGATGAAGATGCACCTGCGCATTTTTCAGAAACGGCCTGATATCAGGGCTATAGTACATGCCCACCCGCCTGCAGCCACGGGTTTTGCTGCGTGCAGGATCCGGTTAGATCAGGAAGTTGTTCTTCCTGAGGTGGTTTTTGGCTTGGGAAAGATCAGCCTCGCCGAGTACGGAACTCCTACCACAGAAGAAGTTCCCCAGGCCGTAGAACAGGAGATCGGTGACTGTGACGCGCTTTTGCTGGCCAACCACGGGGCGCTTACAGTGGGAAACAGTATAATGCAAGCCTACTACCGCATGGAAGTGCTGGAGATGTATGCCAGGGTACGACTCGTAGCCAGGCTTCTCGGCGGTCCTAAGACCCTAAATGAACGCGAGGTGGAGGATCTGTTAAGGGTCAAAGCAGGTCATGGCTGGAACGGATTGTCTGAAGATAATAGAGAGATCGATCAGAACCTTGTTCAGATAATAACGAATGTAGTATTGGAAGTGTTGAAGTCTCAATAAGAGAAATTTATTCAGCAGTTCTAAAAGCAAAAGTCCACCACAATATATTTGGGCGCCCACAGGACTTCCTTCGGTCGCCGGACTTGATACGCCTCCTTTGGGAGGGGTCAGAGTCCCTTGACTATGCCTTTATGTGTTGCCGACTTCAGGTTTCAGCCGATATGGTCGGCCAATTCGTATAGCGCGACCTGGTTCAACTGAAAGTCGCTCTTATTAAACTCACAGCCTCCGTTGGCAACCAACTACAAAAATATTGGTTCCGTGCGGCCCTTCATGTTCCCCTGTTTCGACCCACGGGTCTCAAATTCTTCACCGGGTTCACTATCTCTATTTTCATCTTCAAAGCCAGGTGTTTACCCTGGGGCCGGGACGTCCTGTCTCAGTCCAAGGGGGCGGCGGCCGGCTTTTGTGGTGGAGAGAAATCATTACGCAAGATTCGCCCTTTATACATCTATGTGCAAGCACAGCTATCTCTTGAACTTATCCCAGATCCGGCCCCACATATGCTCAGCGTGGAACGAATATCCTTCCGGAACTAAAGAGAAGAAAAAGTTCGAACCGGCCTCCTGCCAGCCGATTAATCATAACCCAAAACAGTAACAAATTCTTCCGACGGGCTAAAAAATACCTGTCATAAGCGACTCTAAAGCAAGCTCGCTGACCTCTCCTGAGTATCACTATCTTTTTGTAAAACACATCCTAACCCCAAAAGAGAAGAAAATCTTGAGGCGCATCACAAGAGGACTTCCTCAGTTACGCACCCTTCGAAGCATCATGGTTGAAGTCTACCGGCTCTTTGATCGCTGCTGTCGGATGGATACTGCCTTAACAAAGCTTGCTGTGCTGCGCCGGCGGGTTCACCGGTTCAAGAAATTGAGAGAAATCCTGAAAAAGCTATTCTTGCCAAATATCGAGAAATCTCTTACCTTCTTTGATGGTTCCTTGTTACCATCCAACTCCATGGTATTAGAACGGGCTAACCGGCGACACCGAAAAATGAAGAAGAGCATATATCGTGTCCGTACCCGAGACCACATCAGACAACGGATAGCCGTTGACATGCAGCGAGACGCATATAGAGACGGTCAACAAGAAACTATAAAAACATTACATCGTGGTATATCATCTATTACCGGTATGTCCAAGAAACTTTTCTAAGGACATATTCCTGAGAACTTCTTTCTGCAGCATATTTATTCCTCTCTTCTTATCTGGTCTCATAATATGTAACTACTGAAATGGTTATACTGCTTAAACAGTATATTTTATTTTCAATATCAGCTTTTTATCGCAACGTTCGATTGTTGATTGTAGTTTGAGTGGAACACTTGATATAATATATTATACGCCATTTCAAAATATTGAGTAAATGGAGTAGAATAAGCTAATGGTCAACTGGCATCGTTTCATACCATCTAACTTCGAATATGACTTTAAGAAGGATAAGCTTTCAGCTCATGATGTTAAGTTTAATGAGGCTGTGGAATGTTTCTTCTCTGACTACGAATTGCTCCGGAACAAACGATACCGCGACCGTTATCAACTGATTGGAAGAACTATTGGCGGGCGTAGGCTTAAAATCATTTTCCAACTTAAGCCGAATAACGTCGTCCGTATCATTACTGGATGGGGAATATGAAAGAAAGGAAAACAATGAAAAAGAAGCTCCCTGAAGAAGAAATTGACAACATAGTAGTGGCACAAGCTGATAATGACTCGGCATGGGAAAAGGCAATTCATATTCATAAAAAGGAGTCTACTTCTTTGTCTATCCCGGCGGATCTTGCGGCGCGTGCAGCTTTCTTGGCTCAGTTGCATAGGGAAACGGGGATTGAAGAGTGGCTCACACGAATTATCAGAGAGAGGATTGAAATAGAAGAAGGTGCTTTTGTTGAAGCAAGACGTGAAATTACTATGAAGGATGGCGCATAACAAGGCGCTGCACCGGACTGCCTTTTCTTTGTTTCTTCATTATAACTGCTTTTTAGCTACTTTGATATTTTGGTGTGGGCTGTGTGGTATAATCCGGCAGCCGGTGAGCTTTGTCGTTAAACACACAAGGACAGAATTCTTATAGCAATTGATGAACTAAATATGAAATGAATAGGATTCAAACAATGGCAACATTAATGACAATGCATGTCCCAGCCAATGAATAATTGGTTTTCCTCAATACCTTCACTAGAAAAATGTTTAGCCCAAATCGGCAATAACTCCGAATGAAACTACTAGCGTGAGTTTATTAGCTCTAAACTTAAGAAGTCATATAATTGTATATAGATTAATAAATTAGAAATACTTCAACCGTATACACCACTATGAAAACAAAATTCGGTTGGATTTTTGTAAAGGGCCTGCGAGTGATTAATGATGCCCTATGAAACAAATAAATCTGGCGAACTGATACTTACTTGAAAACTAAGACGTATAACATTTTTTCAGAAAGTTATTCTGA
>JAUWZD010000119.1 GCA_030615505.1 Spirochaetales bacterium
TTTGGAACCCTGAAGGCCAGGGCAGTGATAAGGGATGTGGCCCGCGTTCTCGATCTGCCATATTCAGAAGCGGACAGTATGGCCAAACTGATTCCTCTGGGTATTAAAGTAGATCTAAGTTCAGCCTTAAAGATGGAGCCGGAGCTTAAAAAAATATCGAAGAAGAGCGAGAGGCATAAGCAGTTGATCGATGCCAGCCTGAAGCTGGAAGGATTGAACAGGCATGCCTCCACCCATGCAGCAGGTATAGTAATCGGCAGGGATGAGCTGACCCATTATGTGCCGCTGTACCGGGATCCAAAAACCGGCTCCATCTCTACCCAGTATACAATGGATTATCTTGAGGACTGCGGCCTGGTTAAGATGGATTTTTTGGGCCTTAAAACCCTCACCCTGATTGAGAATACCCTTAAGTTGTTGAAAAACCGGGGAATCGAATGTGATCTACATAAAATACCCAGGAATGACCCGGCTACATTTAAAATGCTTGGGCAAGGCAGAAGCACCTGTATATTCCAGTTTGAGAGCCAGGGAATGCAGGAAGTCTTAAGAAGGGTAAAACCGGAATCCATACAGGATTTGATCGCCCTGAATGCCCTGTACAGGCCGGGACCCATGGAGTTCATCGATCAGTTCATTGACTGTAAGCGGGGAAAAAAACCTATTCAGTATCCCCTTCCGGAGCTCAAACCGATTCTTGAGGAAACCTACGGGGTTATCGTCTATCAGGAACAGGTCATGGAGATTGCCAGGCAGGTAGCCGGATTTACACTGGGACAGGCGGATATACTAAGGGATGCAATGGGAAAGAAAAAGCCCGAAGTAATGGCCACTCAGAAGATCAGATTTCTCGAGGGAGCTTCGGCCAGGGGGTATACCCAGGCAACGGCATATAAAATATTTGATCTGTTAATTCCTTTCGCCGGGTATGGGTTTAACAAGTCCCATGCCGCAGCCTATTCTGTGCTTGCATATCAAACAGCTTATTTAAAGGCAAACTATACTGAAGAATTCATGGCGGCCAATCTGACGAATGAAATCAATTCTACGGATAAGCTGTCAGAGTATATAGCCGAGACCAGAGAGATGGGTATTAATATCCTGCCGCCTGATATAAACTTAAGTGAAAAAGATTTTGCTGTAAAGGATAAGCAGATAATCTATGGACTTAAAGGGATAAAGAATGTCGGAACTGCGGCTGTTGATGAGATTGTAGAGGAGCGAAAGAGGGGCGGAGAGTATAATGGATTTGTCCAGTTCCTTGAGCGGGTGGACCTTAAGGTAATAAACCGTAAGGTAATTGAAACCCTCATCCTCTGTGGGGTTTTTGATCGTTTTGAGGTGAACCGGGCTACACTATTCCATAATCTGGATAAAACACTGGAGAGGGTGAATCAGATCAAAGAAACGAAGAAGTATGGACAAGCGACTCTCTTTGATAATTTGCAGGGAGAAAGCATACCGGGTTTTAAATTTGAAGAGATAGAGGAATGGCCCTCCTTAGAGCTTCTGAACTTTGAAAAACAGAACCTGGGTTTTTACTTTTCCGGACACCCGCTGGATAAATATAGGGCAATTATCCGCAAGCATGTTACCCTTGATCTCAGCCGAATTGGGGAGGCATCTACTGAAAGATTATATACCCTCATCGGTATTTTCAAGGATCTGAAAATTATTACTACTAAAACGGGCAGGCAGATGGCCTTCGGTGTTTTGGAAAACTTTAAGGGTTCTGTAGAGCTGGTTATATTTTCCGATATCTTTGAAAAGACAAAAGCATTGTTAGTTAATGACAGAATCCTGGGCGTGTACGGCAAAATCGACCGGAGCAGGGGGGAGCCTAAGCTGAGGGTAGAAAAGATTACTGAAGTTGCTCAAATGAAAGAGCTGAAACCCCGGTCTGTTCATGTTCGCTTTGCCGGTAATTTAGAGGATGAAGAAAATCTACTTCGTCTTCGGGAATTTATGATTGAAAAACCGGGTAACTGCACTGTATATTTCCACCTCAATGGAGATGAAAATCAGAAAGAAATTGTGATTAAAGCATGCCCGCAAATCACATTATCAGGCGCTGATGAAGTATTAGAGCAAGTAAGGAACTATTCCCAGGTGGAGGAAGTATGGAGCGAGTAAAAATAGGGTTAATCGGATTCGGAACCGTAGGGAGTGGTTTTTACAGTCTTATGGAAAAAAACGGAATTAGATTCAAAGAGAAGCTGGGCGTAAATATAGAGCTAGCTAAAATTGCAGAAATTGAACCTGATAAGGTTCTATCTGCTTTCCCCAATCAAAAAGTTGTGCAGAATTTTAAAGAAATTATTGAGGATCCGGATATTCCTATAGTTATTGAACTGGTAGGCGGTATTGACACGGCCTATGAAATAATCAAATCTGCACTCCTTAAAGGCAAGCATGTAATTACGGCAAATAAGGCGCTTTTAGCTCTCCATGGGGACGAGCTTTTCCGGCTGGCGCGCGAAAAAAGGGTTAAGCTGAAGTTTGAAGCCTCGGTCTGTGGGGGTATCCCCATAATTAAGGTGGTTCGAGAAAGCCTGATAGGAAACAGGGTTGAAAGAATAAGCGGTATCATGAACGGTACGGCAAACTATATTCTGACCCGGATGACAGAGGAACAAATGGGGTTCCAGGAGGCTCTTAGAGAGGCTCAATCCAGGGGCTTTGCGGAGAGGGATCCGTCCCTGGATGTAGAAGGCGGCGATTCAGCCCATAAGATAAGCCTCCTGGCCAGTTTTTCATTCGGCCAATGGATCGACTACAGGAAAGTGCTCTGCGAGGGAATTACCACTGTTACACCGGAAGAGATTGAGTTTGCCTCATCTTCAGGTTTTATTTTTAAGCTCATTGCCTCTGCAGAGCTGATCAACGGCAGGCCTGCTGTTACTGTTTTTCCTGCACTGCTGCCTAAAGAGCATCCCCTGGCTTCAGTTCGAAATGAGTCCAATGCCGTTTTTATCTCATCAGATTTTGCAGGACCCTCCTTATATCTGGGCAGGGGGGCGGGAGGAAATGCCACAGCATCTTCTGTTGCCTCTGACCTTGGGGATCTGGTTCAGAGAATTGTGTTGAAGACAAAAGGCGATATCGCCCAGATTGAAACGTCCAACAGGAGTGAGCTCTATCCCTATCAAGATATCAGTTATCGCTACTTTTTCCATTTTATTACAGAGAATCGCCCGGGAATCTGGGCTGCAGTTACCGGATTATTAGCTGAAAATGGTATAAATATTGAATCGGTGCATCAGAAGTGGGAGGATAGATCGAAACCTTCCAATCTTTATGTTTTAGTGGATCCTGCTGAAGAGAAGAAGGCAAAAAAGGCTCTAAACGAGATTGTCTCTTCACAGGGTATTTCCGAAAGCTCCAGATTCTACAGGATTATACAGCCCTGATGGAGGGGAGAAATCGCAATCGCGCAGTATATCTATTCTATTAATTCTTGGAGGGAATATTTTGCAAATTTTAAGAACACTGAATGCGGTAATACTGGTATATATTGTATTGCTGTCCGTAAGAATTCTGCTCACCTGGTTTCGAGGCACATTTTACGGGAAACCCTGGGAGATCCTTATTAAGGTAACGGATCCCTACCTGTCTTTATTCTACGGTATAAAATTTCTAAGACAGGGCATGTTCGATTTTTCCCCAATAGCTGCGATCCTTGTACTGGTCGTAATGCTTGATCTTATTAATGCTATAATGATCTTCGGGAAAATAACTTTAGGCATAATAATGGGTTCTGTTCTCGGCGCAGCCTGGTCGGGTCTGGCTTTCCTGCTTGTTCTCTTTTTAATACTGGCAATTATCAGGGCTGTTACACTGGCTTTAGGTAGAGGTAGTGAATCCACCTTCTCCGGTGCGGTGCGTATGATGATACAGCCGGTTGTTGCACTGGTTGAGCGAAATATGCCCATAAAACGGCAGTTAAATGATGTTCAGTATCTGTACCTGACGATTGCAGTTCTGTTTATATTTCGTTTTCTGGGAGGGTATCTGATCGGGCTTTTGGTGAGGCTTTTCTATGCTTTGCCCTACTGAGCGCTTGAAGGCAGAGCATGTTCTTGCGGGAGTACAGCCGGGCTGTCAATGTTTTACGTGGAGTCGGGCCTGTCCTTAAGCAGCGGCTGGCACAAATCGGTATCCATTCTATCTGCGATTTACTCAACCATTTTCCACGGGATTACCAGGATCGCCGATCTATAGATCCATTAGCTTCTGCACTGAAAAAAGAACGAATCAATTCTTTAGTTCGGGTCGTATCCAGAAGCTGGATCGGCAGGGGATACAAGAAAGTATTGAGGGTGCTCATCGCTGATGATTCCGGTAAAGCATCTTTAGTATGCTTCGGGAGGAACTTCCTGGAAAAGTATCTCATACCCGGAAAGTATTTCTGGGTTTCCGGGAGTTTTAAATACCGGTACGGGGAGGCTCAGAGCAGTAATTTTGATATTGAGATATATAAAGAGGAAAAAAGTAAAAGGTTTCAGAGGATTCTTCCCATCTATCCACTAAGCGAAGGGTTAATTCAAGGCTTGTTGCGCCGGTTGATGGACAAGGCTTTAGTATATGTTGAACCCGATCTGTCTGAAGAAATTCCCGAACCCCTTAAGAAACGCTATAGATTCTTAAGTAAGCTTCAAGCCCTGAAATTTATTCACTTTCCGGAATCCTGGGACCAGCTTAAGAAGGCCAGGCACACTCTGATTTTTGAAGAGCTCTTTTATTACCAGTTAATTCTTGAAAAATTACGATTAAAAAGGCAGAGCATATACAGACATAGGCGGAAGCCACAGCTTACCTTAAAGTCAAATCTTATTGAAAGGCTCCCCTTCCGCTTAACAGACGATCAGAAACATGTTCTTTCTGAAATAGAGAATGATCTTTTTTCCCATCACCCTATGGCGCGGCTTATCCAGGGCGATGTGGGCAGCGGCAAAACTTTAATAGCTTTCTTAGCCTCTCTAGCCGTTATAGAGTCCGGGGAACAGGTTGCATTTTTAGCACCTACAGAGCTTTTAGCCCGGCAGCATGCTAATAATGCAGCCGTGCTCTTCGAACCATTGGGCATATCCCTGGCTTTCTTATCCGGTAATATAAAGGGGGTCCAGCGCGAGAGATTAAAGGCAGCCTTAAACGGAGGAGACATTGATTTAGTGATCGGCACCCACGCCCTGTTTTCCACAGATATCGCTTTTAAAAAATTAGGCTTAGTTATTGTGGACGAGCAGCACCGCTTTGGGGTTCGCCAGAGGCAGGCATTAGTGGATAAGGGAGATCATCCCGATTTGCTTCTGCTTACTGCGACTCCGATTCCGAGAACTTTGGCCTTGACTTTATTTGGAGATTTAGAGCTGTCGGAAATCAGAAATAAACCGGAAGGGAGGAAGCCGGTTATAACCCATCTCACAAGGCAGGGAAACGAAAAAAAGGTGTATGATAGGGTTAGAGAGGAAGTGAAGAAGGGAAGACAGGCCTATTTTGTATATCCCCTGATCGAGGAATCTACAAAGCTCCAGCTTAAGGACGCTGAAAGCATGTATCTGTCATTAAAGAGGAGCTTTTCAGATCTCAATCTGAAATTAATCCACTCCCGAATACCGGAGGAAGATAAACAGATGATCATGGATGCCTTTGTTTCCGGAAAGGTAGATATCTTAGTGGCAACGAGCGTGATGGAGGTAGGGCTGGATGTGGCCAATGCCAATTGCATCGTGATCGAGCATGCAGAGCGGTTTGGTCTGTCCAATCTTCATCAGCTGCGAGGCCGGGTGGGCAGGGGCTCTTATCAATCCTATGCTTTTCTTATTTACAGTAACAGTCTCACTGAATCAGGCATACAGCGTCTAAAAGTTATTATGACTACCCATGACGGTTTTATAATAGCCCAGGAAGATTTGAACATACGCGGGCCTGGAGAGTTTCTGGGTGTTAAGCAGTCCGGCTTTTTAAGGCTCGGGCATGCCGATCCGCTCAGAGATCAAGAGATTCTTATTGATGCCAGGAAGGAAGCTAATGGACTTCTAAGGGATGATCCTGATTTGTGTAAGCCGGAAAACCGTATTTGCAGCCTGGTTTTGAAAACAGGCTCTTTGCAGAGGGACATAACTTAATGAGAGTTACAGGAGGTATATATAGAGGAAGAAGAGTTATCTGCCCTAAGGGAGTTATTCGGCCTGCCATGGATCGCATGCGGGAGTCACTCTTTGCCATTTTAGGAGATTTAAATGGAAGAAGCTTTTTGGATCTATATGCAGGTTCCGGTGTTGTGGGTATTGAGGCTGCCTCTCGAGGTGCAAATCCGGTAATTTTTGTGGAAAAGGATTATGCAAAGAAAAAAATCTTACAGAGTAACTGTGCCTTTGTGACCTCTGATATTGAGATATATATTATGCCTGCTCTAAGGTTTGTACGAAGCCAGAAGCGAAAATTTGACATTATATTCCTGGATCCCCCTTTTAATCTGAAAGGAAAGGCGGAAGTTGCCCGTAGAATAGAAAGCCTCAAACTCTTAGGGGAACATGGTACAATGATCATCCATGTACCCAAAGAGGAAGTATTTCCTGATCATTTAGGAAGACTCAGACAGGTAGACATGAGGAAGTACGGGAGGTCTGTCCTGATGTTTTTTGAAGTGGGTAAATAATTCAGGCTGTCCCGCAACCCCCAGATTGCGAATATACATGCAACTTTGCGCATAAAATAGCACTTAAACCCTGCATTTTGATAGTCAAATGAATAGAAATACATCTTCTACTGGTTGCGGGACAGCCTGAATTGCTTTTTTGAAAAAAATTATTGTTGCGCAAATCCATTTTCAAATGTATAATTATTTTAGATAGGTAAATTCCAAATATAAATATACCATGAAGAGGAAATCATTAATTCTAATGTTTTTCCGATGCAACACTCACAACCTGAAGTCAAAGCAATGAGGAATCATTCCAGCCCTGCCGGATATGATGCGGAAGATAGAATTGGGAGGAAGCTAAAATGGATAAAAAAATACTGATTTTAACAATCTTTTTCGGACTTATATCATTTCTTCTATTAAGCCAGGCAGGTTGCCGGGTACCAGGAAAGTGAGAGTACTCTCGCCCTCAAGCTGGCCCCAGGGTTTGAAATTCCTATTGGAACAGATAGGGATATCTTCAAATATGGCGGCTGTGTGGATTTGTCAGCTATCTTTCAACCGGCGGGACAGTCCCTCGTTTTTTTCAGCGGTGATCTAGGCTACAGCTTTATTCCGACAAAAAAGGCTGATCTTTCCCTTTCCCGCCTCTCTTTAGGCGGAGGAGCAGGACTCAATTTTGGACTTATTAGCGATCTAAGCTTATTCGCGCACACAAAGGCCGGTTATTACTACGGGTTCCTGAACGACGGATCGGGTACCAGTGCAGGGAACCCCTTTGTCTCAGCAGGCTTAGGATTGGCCTACCAGCTAACAAAGCGCATCAGCCTGGGAATTGAGACATCTTACAACAGTTTCCTGGATTTTTATAATAATTGGACTATCTCATTAGGTACGTCTTTTCGCCTTTCTCCCGGCGCTGGTTATACTGCGGAGGAGGAGGCAGATAATAAAGTTGCTTCTCTGGCTATAAAAGCTGCCCCGAAACTTGAAATCCCCGCAGCCGCAGATAAGGACCTGTATAAAATCGGGGGAGGCCTCGAATTATCCGCTCTAATCAGGCCGGCAGCCCTGCCGCTTTTTTACCTCAGTGGTAATATGGGCTACGGCCTTATACGTTCAGAAGCCGATCTCTCTATTTCCCGTCTTTCAATAGGGGCGGGGCCAGGCATGAACCTCGAGCTGATGCCTGGATTAAGTCTTCATGGCTATGCCAGGGGTGGGTATTACTACGGGTTCCTGAACGATGGATCTGGAACCGCCGGCAGCAGCCCTTACGTCTCATCCGGAGTCGGTTTATCCTATTTACTGACCCCCCGCCTGAGCGTAGAGGTTGAAGGCTCCTACAACATCTACCATGATCTGTTAAATAGTTGGGGTATTTCCCTGGGTACAGCCTTCAATTTTTCTCCCACTGCACCCCCTCCTGCCGAAGAGGGGGAAGGTCTTCCAGTACGGGCTCAGCCCCTGTTTTACGATACTGCCCACACCAGTGCCGCATCATTCACCCTCAGAGCCACTCCGAACATTGAGATTCCTGTTGGTGCAGACATGGATCTCTTCAATCCTGGAGGCGGATTGGAACTCTCCGGTATCATTCAGAACCCAAACTTCCCCCTGCTCTATGTGAGCGGAGATCTGGGTTACGGCTTTTTACCGACAGATGCCGATTTATCACTTTCCCGCCTTTCAGTGGGGGGAGGAGCCGGCTTGAACTTCGAGCTGATAAGAAACTTAAGTCTGGATGTAAACACCAAAATTGGCTATTACTACGGCTTCCTGAACGATGGATCAGGAACAGGAGGGGGAGATGCCTTCATTTCCTCCGGAATCGGTTTGGGCTATTCGCTTACGCCAAGCATCAGCCTTGGAATAGAAGCTTCCTACAGTAATTACCTGAATCTTTGCAATAACTGGGGTATTGCCGTAGGTACTGCCTTGCAGATTTCAAGAGGAGCCGAACGACCGGCGCCCAAAAGGCCCGCCAAGCCGGTGAAGCCGGAGCCGCTGGTCAAGAAGAAAGAGTTCGAAAAGGGCAAGGGTCTTGAGATTACGGATATTCAGTTTTACAACGTTTTCCCCATATTTTTTAAGTACTATGACGAAAATCCGGTCGGGAAGATCACCCTGCACAACTGGGAAAGAGACCCAATGGAGGATATTAAGCTGACTTTTTTTGTGAAGCAGTACATGGACAACCCCAAGCCGAGTGAGATGCCTGCCAGAATCGAGCCGGGAGAAGAGAAGGAGGTGGACTTTTACGGGCTGTTTACCAATAAGCTCCTGGAGATATCCGAGGGCTCCAAGGTGTCGACCTTGATAACCCTGTCGTATACTCTGAAGGGTAAAGAGAAGACGATTGAGCATATAGAGACAATGCGGGTACACGGCCGGAATTTCATGACCTGGGACGATGACCGTAAGGCCAGCTCCTTTGTGACCGCCAAGGATGCCACGGTACTAAGATTTGCCAAAAACATAGCGGGCATAATCAGAGGCAGGGGGAGCCGTGCTATAAATCAGAATATGCAAGTAGCCATGGGAATGCATGAAGCCCTTTCGCTGTACGGGATGAAGTACGTTATAGATCCCACCACCCCATACGCAGAGTTCTCCAGGGACACAGCGGCCATAGATTTTCTGCAGTTTCCGAAGCAGTCCCTTGAGTTTAAAGCCGGGGACTGCGACGATTTATCAATCCTCTACTGTGCTCTGCTTGAGGCAGTGGGGGTGGAGACCGCTTTTATCACCGTACCGGGTCATATATTCATGGCTTTTTCTTTAGATATGGATCCGGATGCGGCAAGAAAGTCATTTTTAAGACCTGATGATCTTATATTCGAGCACGACAAATCCTGGATTCCCATTGAAGTAACGGAGGTTGAGGGCGGCTTTTTAAATGCCTGGCAGGCGGCGGCAAAGCAGTGGCGCGAACACCGGAGCAGGGACCAGGCCGGTTTCTACTCCATCCACCAGTCCTGGCAGATCTATGAACCGACGGGTTACCCCGGTGAGACGGTGCCTTTGAATATGCCCTCCGAAGAGAGGGTGGTGAGTGCTTTTCAGAAGGAGCTGGTGCGCTTCACCGACAGGGAGATCTTTTCTAAGGTCTCCAGGCTTCAAGAAGAAATAAGAAATTCCCAGAATGATCCCAGGTATATCAACAGGCTGGCAGTGCTGTATGCCAGGTACGGTCTGGATGATCGGGCAGAGAAGGAGTTTAGCCGGATTCTAGCTCAGCATGAGTATATCCCGGCCCTGGTAAATCTGGGAAATATCTACTATCTGAAGAAAGATATGACCAAGGCTCTGTCCTACTACGAAAGGGCTCAGAGGAGATCGCCAAATAACGCCAAGGTGCTGCTGGCGGTTGCCCGGGTCCATCATGAGCTTGAGAACTATGGCATGACCCGGCAATCGTACGGTAAATTAAAAGAGATTGACCCGGACCTGGCCACACAGTTCGCCTACCTTGACTTAAGGGGCGAGGAGGCTGTCCGGGCAGCAGAAATAAGCAAGATAAAGGAGATTGTCATATGGGACGAAGAATAATTTTTGGCTTTATTAATGCGGTAGTGGTACTTTTAATGGTTCTCTTCCTAGTGAACGGATGCGAGCAGAGTATTCTGCGGGATGTTGTCAGATCAATAGTGATGGGCCCGGAAATCGTTGTTAAGCAGGGGGGTGCTGATATCCCCGCTAATAGTGACTTTAATGTGGGTAGCACTGGGTCTAATTTAGATACAACCTTTGTTATTGAAAATGAGGGTTTAGAAATTTTAATGTTGACCGGAGACCCTACAGTCGATCTAACAGGAGCAGATGCGGATGCTTTAGCTTTTATCGTTGAAAGCCAGCCCGGTATTGATGCCATTGATCCCGGCGACACAGTAGACTTTATTATCAGACTCAGCGCATCGGCAATATTAGGTACAGGGGTGAGGACGGCTGTTGTACATATCCCTAATAATGACCATGATGAGGTAAGCTTCTCATTTTCTGTAACGGGGACAGATAGCTGCTAAGATTGAAGGGTAATGTAAGTGAAGGTTACCTTTCCTATGATCATTAAGCATCATCCCTATATCTTCAGATTTTATTAGTATGTTAATGTAAACTCGTAATAAAATTGTGCTAGGAAATTCATACCTCTTTAAAAAAACAATTGTGCTACGGCGTAACTGTATACATCTTAGGATAACCTATTGGGTTTAGCTGGATTGTTCGAGAATCGGGATAAAAAGAAAAGCAGAAATAACCAGAAACAGCAGCATAAAGGGAAATCAGCATTTCCTCAGGATAAAGAGGAATATATTGCCGTAGAAACAGACTTATATCCGGCTGGAAACGGCCTAACGCTGGTGTATAATTACAACATCGAGCTTGTTAAGCTTCTGTCTGATCATCTGTCGGCTGCTCTGCAGTTCTGCACGCGTTTTAGAACCCTGAATAATCATATAAGAAACCTCCGGAATAAGGGTTGGGAAGAGGCGGTTCCTGGGTCTACTCAAAAAAATCTAGTTGATCTTATTGATCAGGGACTTCTGCTCTCCAAGACTGAACTTCTGAACAAAATGGTTGATACAAGTGGTGATAGGTCTACACCTCCTAAGATTTCAACCGTTGGTTGGATAACCCACAATCGTTTTAGCGAGTTAAAGCGAAGCGTTGAGAGCTATATTGAAAACAATAAAAAACATAGCCGTAATCCTAATTATGTAGTTTTAGATGATTCCCAAGACAAAGAGGCAAGTAAAAAAACCCGTGATATGCTTTCTTCACTGGCTTCAGCAGAAAATATAAGCATGTTCTATGCGGGTGAAGCGGAAAAGCGGAAATTTGCTGAAACATTAGTACAAGCAGGAGGATCTGAAAAGCTGCCGCAGGAGGTAGTGGATTTTGCCCTGTTTGATCTCGAAGGCGTTGGCTGTCCTGTTGGAGCAAATCGCAACGCCCTTCTTCTTGGTACTGTTGGCGAAATGGTCCTATCCACAGACGATGATGAGATTTGTCATTTTGCAGAACCATTAGAGAAAAAAGAGGGTCTTGAATTATTTTCATTCAGGGATCCAACTGATATTAGGTTTTATCCAGACCGTAAAACTCTGCTTGATTCAGTTTGCTTTTCAGATCAGGATTTTCTTCTCTGCCACGAAAATCTATTAGGTCGAAAGATCTCAGACTGCTTAGCCCTGCATGAAGCGGAATATCCTGTAAAAATGGACAAGATAACCCCGCGCTTTGCTCAATCTCTGGCTGCTGGCGGAGGAAGAGTGATTGCCACAGCATCAGGGATATGCGGAGATTCAGGCATGGGATCACCAAGAATTATTTTGGGATTACGCGGGAATTCCCACGATCGCGTTACAGAATCAAAATCTGTTTATGAATCGGCTCTTATGAACAGAGAGGTTTTAAGAGTCGCTAAGCAATACACCATCAGTGAAGGTGCATTATTTATGGCAGGTA
Source organism: Spirochaetales bacterium (assembly GCA_030615505.1). Taxonomy (GTDB): domain Bacteria; phylum Spirochaetota; class Spirochaetia; order SZUA-6; family DRHE01; genus JAUWZD01. The sequence goes on from JAUWZD010000119.1 coordinate 12,116, forward strand.
TTAGTGGGTTAGACAACCGTAAGTTGCCTCCTCCCTTCTTTCCAGTACAACGCAATCAGGATGGAATTTTTGCAACTATCCTGCGGGCCTGCTTTGAAGATGGGTATATCGGTCATCTGCCCCTGGCGGTAGTACATGATCCCAAAGAGACACGAAAGTTTTCACCGGAGGCTATTCGGAGCTGGGCACCAAGGATATCTGATATTATTATCCTGCTCGTTCAATCGTTTGAAGCAGGACCAGGAATAAGGGACCCAGAGGCTAAAATTGAGGAATTAGGCCGTTATCTTGTCGAACTCGGTTCCATGCGAAGCTCTGAGTTTGAAGAATTCATTAAAATCAAATGGTTAGCCCAGTTGAGTCAGTATATCGACTATCTGGAAGGCACTCTTGCAATCTATAACTATGCCCCTGATTACTGGGCTGAAGATGTAGCAGCTCATATAGAAACCGTGCGGGCTCAATCCATTAGCGATGCGCTAATTATGCCGAGTGATTTATTGGAAGGACGTTCAGAAGAAGAGTCGAAAAAACTGTTTCAAAAGCTTGTATACAAGTTCGGTGAACTTTTAATCTGGTGGCCTGAGATTGTAAGGTTAGCAAAAATGCTTCGTGCTGAGGGAAAAGGACTACTGACACAGGTTTGAGTCTACTTCTCAGATTCCATTTGATTTATGGTCGAATGATTTTTTAGAAAGATAGGAATAAAAAAAAAGAATAAATATAGCGGATATTCATGTTTTAAGAGACAAATATCCAGGAATTCAACTTAGACCTGAAGAGCTATTATTAATTGCAAAATCAATTCTCAAATATCCGGAGTGTAATTTTTTGGTCTTTGGTCTGGGT
>JAUWZD010000059.1 GCA_030615505.1 Spirochaetales bacterium
ATCGGCTACACAGCACCATTTACCGGTGGAGCCGCCGAGTTCGGAACAAACGGCTGGAGAGGCGTTCAACTGGCGCTGGAGGATATTGAGAAGGCCGGGATCACCATAAACGGTGAACCGCACAAGATCAAGATCATACGGTATGACAGTATCTGTACACCGACAGAGGCTGTGGCCAATGTCCGCAAGCTCGCTTTAGAAGACAAAGTCGTTGCAATCTTAGGAGATCACTGCAGCTCCTGCTGCATGGCTATAGCTCCTCTTTGCGATGAGTTTAAAATTCCAGGCCTGACCATCGAGTGTGCCGCCGATGCCGTGACCAGTCCGGGTCATGACTTCTACTTCAGGATGCGTCCTTGTATGGGATTAATGGCGCCAACGCTAAGCCCAAAAATTGTGAAGCTTTACAGTCCGAAGACTGTGGGCTTTATGTCTGTAAACGATGACTACGGCAGGTCATTCGCAGATAATTTCGAAGCTACTATGGCTGAGGCGGGAGTCAAATCAGTATCCAAAATATTCTTCGAGCGAGGGACTACTGACTTCATGCCGTTTTTAAGCAAAATCAGAGGCGCCGATCCGGATATAGTCTTCTACTGCGGAAATGCTGCAGAGGGCGCTATGCTAATGAAACAGGCAAGCGAAGTGGGGATAACAGCTGAAATCAGCTTTATTGGTTCCGAGGAAATGAGTGAGATGGAGATTCTCAACTTAGCAGGTGCAGATGCTTTGGAGGGAACCTACTCGGTAGCTCTGTGGGGAAGCGTTCCAGCAGATCTCGAGAAGAGAGTCATGGATAAGTTTAACGCACCAATGCACTACGCGATTCTCTATGGCTATGATGCCCTCACAGTCATGAAAAATGCTATTGTAGCGGCCCAATCCCTTGATCCTGTAAAGATCAGGGACGCTCTAAAGAAAACCGATCATGAAGGTCTCGAGGGTCATATAAAGTTTGAAGACTTCGAAAATTACAGAAACCAGGGCAGATACACACCCTCTTTTATCAAGTGGGAAAATGGTAAACGGGTAGCACAATAGTTATACAGTAGTATACAGTCGGCAATCAGGGGCTTAAAAAAAGCCCTTTAAAAACAGAATTTAAAAAGCTTAAGATATTCAAGGGGCATTACCCCTTGAATATCTTCTTATGAATCTCAAAAAAAAGAAACCTAATAAGAGAGGACAATGAAATGGTGTTTCAACAGATAGTCAATGGAATTATTATTGGTTCGACCTATTCGTTGGTTGCCCTGGGTCTCAATATCATCTGGAGTATTACTGACATTCCGGATTTCTCCCAGGGAGGTATTTATGTAATTGCGGGTTATGCAAGCTACTTTGCAGTTACCCTTGCCAGATTTCCTTTCTTTTTTGCTGTGTTGGTGGCAATGTTCGTTGGGGGCGCCATAGCTTTTTTAATCGAGAGGTTTCTCTATCGCCGCTGGCGGGGGAGCGGTCGGATCCAGCTTTTATGCGCAATCGCCCTGTTCTTTCTTTTATCAAACGCAGCCATTCTATTCTGGACCGCGAAGGCAAAGATTTTTCCGGCGTATTTAAAAGGTTCTATTTCAGTTCTGGGATCCATCGTTAGCTATCAACGCCTGGTAGTTCTTTTTGTTGCTGCCGGCCTGTTCATTCTCGTATACCTTTTTATTATGAAGACGAAAATTGGAAAGGCAATTCGAGCGGCATCTCAGGATAGAGAAGTAGCCGAGGTAGTGGGTATTAATATTGACACAGTAAATTCAGTAGTATTCTTCATGGGCGGCGCACTCTCAGGCACAGCAGCGGCGCTGATCTCTCCGCTGTACGCAGTCATTCCATCAATGGGTGACTTACCTCTACTCAAGTCTTTAGTGGTTGTTATCCTGGGGGGGTTCGGCAGTGTAGCCGGTGTTCTCATCGGAGGGCTGGGGTTGGGGCTTATTGAGAGTTTGGGGGCTGTATATATCTCATCGGGATACCAGCACGGATTTACCTTCATAGTGTTAATAATGGTACTGCTGTTCTTCCCTAAGGGATTATTTGGAAAGGCGTAGTCACTATGAAAAATAATTTAGAAAAAACAGCAAAGATGAAATCAAAACCAGGTTTGATCAGAAATGTGATTATCATAGCAGTGGTTCTTATTGTTCTTTTGTTACTTCCGCAGTTTGCATCTGATTATATTATATACGTAGCTGTGCTTGCGATGATATATGCCGTGTTGGCGGGTAGTTATGACCTTACCACGGGATATACGGGACCTCTGACCTTTTGCCATGGAGCATTTTACGGAATAGGAGCCTACGCTTCCGCCCTCTTAACGCTTAAGGCCGGGTTTCCCTTTTGGGTAGCCTTCCCCGTAAGCGGCATCATTGTATTCCTTTTTGCGGCAGTTGTCGGCTATCCCGGCCTGAAGCTCAAAGGACACTACTTCGCAGTTACAACCTTCTTTTTCGGCCATTTTATCTATCTCATCATCCTAAACTCAGTAAAACTGACCAATGGACCAATGGGCTTGAGAGGTATAAAGCCTCCTGAAAGTATACTTGGTATTGACTTCAGCAGCTTGCAAGCAAGCTACTATCTGATATTATTTTTTGGGTTGTTAGCGGTTGTGTTTCTTTTCTTCCTTGTCAGGTCGGGTATTGGAAAGCTATTGGTATCGATTAGAGAGAACGAGGAACTTTCTGAAGCTATCGGTGTGAATACCTCCTTTTATAAGGTCTTGGCCTTCAGCACAGGCGCCGGGATTGCCGGTCTAATGGGCAGCCTTTTCGCCCACTTCTTCCGCCTCCTGCACCCGAGCACATTTACCTGGATGACTTCGGAAATGGTGGTGATCATGGCCCTGGTGGGAGGCTTGGGAACCCTGTTTGGCCCAATAATCGGCGCCGGAATTATAACCCTTATACTTGAGCTTATGCGTTTTGCGCCTGAGTATAGATTCATCATCTGGTCCGCTGCTCTGATAGTTGTGCTTGTCATCGAGCCGAAGGGTCTTATGGGAATTGTCGGACGAATCAGAGGAGGAAAAAGATGAGCCATATCCTTGAGGTGAAGAACTTAAGGAAGGAGTTCGGCGGGGTCATCGCCGTGGATAACGCCAGTTTTGTCGTGGAGCAAGGCACCCGCCTGGGAATCATCGGACCTAATGGGGCGGGAAAAACGACATCCTTTAATATGATCAGCGGCTCGTTTAAGCCTACTTCAGGGACTATTGAATTTGAAGGTAAAAAGGTCAGCGGGCTTAAACCGCATAAGATCTCCAGAATGGGAATTGGAAGAACATTTCAAATAGTGCGTGCATTCGGAGAGCTCTCCGTATATGAGCATGTGCTCACCGGGATTATGGCACACAATCTGAGGTTTACGCCTACTGCAGACCAGCATCATGAGGTTGACCGTATACTCGAATTAGCGAAACTACAGGATTTTAGGGATGTGACGGTAAAGAACCTGACAATAGCCTCCCAAAAGTTGATAGAGTTAGCCACAGCCCTGGCAACGAAACCAAAGCTACTCCTTCTAGATGAGCTTATGGCCGGCCTAACCTTTGTGGAGATCGATGAAACACTTAAATTACTGCGCAAGATTAACGAGGAGATGGGGATTACCCTTATCGTTGTGGAGCATATCATGAAAGTGATTATGGAGCTTTGTAAAAAAATAATCGTTCTTAATTATGGTGAGAAAATAGCCGAGGGGACCCCGCAAGAGGTTGCAAATAGCAAAACTGTTATCGAGGCTTATTTAGGGGAGGAGGCTTAGTATGCTTGAGGTCGACAAAATAAGCGCCGGTTACGGCGGCATCCAGATTCTCTGGGATGTCTCACTGAATGTGCAACAGGGTGAAATCGTGGCCCTGGTGGGTGCAAACGGGGCAGGTAAGACTACCACGCTTAAAACCATTGCCGGTCTCCTCCGCCAAATGGGCGGCAGCATTACCTTCGAAAGCCAGCACATAGAGGGTATGGCTGCTCACAGAGTTATTTCACAGGGTATAGCTTTAGTCCCTGAGGGCCGGAGAGTTTTTCCTTATATGACGGTAAGGGAGAATCTTGAGATGGGCGCTTATACAGTAAAGAAGAAAGAGAAAGTGCAAGAAAATCTCGAATGGGTTTTTAGTTTATTCCCAAAACTTAAGGAACGGCAGAGCCAGTTGGCCGGTACATTTAGTGGAGGAGAACAGCAGATGCTGGTTATTGGAAGAGCCTTGATGTCGAGACCGCCGTTTTTGATGCTGGATGAGCCCTCCCTTGGGCTGCAGCCAACGATCGTGGGGACTGTATTCGAATCGCTTAAGGTTCTTCACAAAGAGGGCGTAACAATACTATTAGTGGAACAGAATGTGCGTAAAAGCTTAGAAATTGCACAACGGGGATATGTCCTTGAACACGGAAGAATAGTGTTGAGCGGTGACAGCAAGAAGCTCCTTGCAAATGAAGAAGTAAAAAAAGCGTACCTTGGAATTTAAGTAAGGAGGAGTTTTATCATGGCAGATGCGCAGGAAGCTGCTAAATACATAGCAGGCCTCATTAAGAGAGCTAAAGATGCTCAAAAGAAGATTGAGTTTGCCACTCAGGAGCAGGTAGATGAGCTGTGTACAAGGGTCGCCTGGTCCGGCGTAAAACCTGATTTTGCCCATAAGCTGGCAAAATATTGTGTAGAAGAAACAGGCATGGGCAATGAGCCGAGCAAATACGGCAAGCTCATGACCAAGATCAAAGGTGCACTTCGTGATATGAGGGGCAAGAAATCTGTTGGTGTTGTGGAAAACGACAAGGAGAAGGGTATTATCAAGATTGCCAAGCCGATGGGCGTAATCGGCGCCCTTATTCCCGTTACCAATGGGGAAGCAACCCCCTTTGTAAAGGCCATATGCGCCATTAAAACCAGAAATGCCATAATCATGGCGCCCCATCCGCGTGCAAAGAATACGAATAAGATGGCAGTGGATCAGATACGTTCTGTTATGAAAAAGCAGAACTGGCCGGAGGACCTGGTTATAAATCTGGACCAGGTATCCGTGGAAACCAGTACTGAGCTCATGAAACAGTGTGATATGATTCTGGCCACAGGTGGAGGCGGCATGGTCAGAGCGGCTTACAGCAGCGGAACACCGAGTCAGGGTGTAGGAGCCGGTAATACCGTATGTATTGTGGATGAAACCGCCGATTTAAAGGATGCGGCGGATAAGATCATGCGCTCGAAAGTATTCGACTATGCTACAAGCTGTTCCACGGAGAACTCCTGCATCTTTCAGGATGGAATTTACGATCAGATGGTCAAAGAGCTTGAGGCAGTAGGAGGCTATTTAGTACCGCCGGAAGAGAAGCCGAAGCTTCAGAAGGCCATGTGGGATGAAAGAGGCCTTTTGAACCGGGAGATTGTAGCCAAGCCGGTGGAAACCATCGCAAAATTGGCTGGTATAGACCTCCCCAGGGGAAAGACCTTTCTGATGATAGAGGAAACCGGGGTAGGTAAGGGCTACCCCTTCTCCGGAGAGAAGCTCTCCGTTACCACAACCCTGTATAAGTGGAAGGAATTCAAAGACGCCATCGACTTAGTAAACAGGATTACCGATTATTCGGGCCCCGGGCATTCCTGCGGCATCCATACAGCCTTAGACAGCCGTATCATGGAGCTTGCCCATAAGGTTAAGGTCTCACGCATTATGATAAGACAGCCCCAGTGCCTTGCCAACAGCGGCGCATGGACCAACGGCATGCCCATGTCTATGACCTTAGGCTGCGGGTCATGGGGAGGCAACAGCACAACCAGCAATGTTACCTGGGAGCACTTGCTGAACCACACCTGGGTGTCGTATCCTATTCCGAGCACTCAGCCGTCAGATGAAGAGCTGTTCGGTACCATCATGTATGAAGATTAAGTTCGCTTACTGTATTCGCTGGTTTTAGATGCAGGAACCCCGGTGCTTACTGCTTCTTTGTCAGCAACACTTAAGGATTTGCCGAGTGTATTTAATCCCTCATCTACCTGATCTTCTGTAATTATTAACGGAGGAGCAATTACTAAGGTATCATACCAGGCTGCAAAATACAGACCGTTTTTCATGGCCTCCCCCGCTATTCTATTTGTCATTAGGGCTTTGTGAGTAAATTTATCGGCTCTTACATCAAAGGGCTGCTTTGTCTCTCTGTTTTTCACTATTTCCAGGGCCCAAAAATGACCAATGCCCCTTACATCCCCAATGCATTCATGTTGATCGGCCAATTCATAGAGCTTCTTTTGCAGGTATTTACTTACTCTCCGGGGAAGACCGGTATCCATCAGTTTTTTATATTCAGCTACTGCCGCAGGAATAGCAGATAGGGCTAATGGATGAAATGCATAGGTATGCCCGTGATCCATGGTTTCCTGTTCAAAGAATTCGGCTATCTTTTCCGAGGTGGCAGTAATTCCTACGGGTGTGTAGGCAGCGGTGCATCCTTTGGCAGTTGTTAAGATATCCGGAGTTATATTCCAGTTTTCAATCGCAAATGCCTTCCCGGTTCGGAACCAGCCGGACATTACCTCGTCTGTGATGAGCATAACTCTATTTTCATCACAAATCTGTCTGATTATGGAAAAGTACTCCGGGGGCGGAACGATTCTACCATTTGTGCCTACAACGGGTTCAACGATGATGCCGGCCACATTTCCCTCTTCTTTGATCATATAATCTAAATAACGCGCACATTGAATATTACAATCAGGATATTTCAATCCGAAAGGACAGCGGTAACAGTAAGCGTCCGGAGCGAAACGAACACCCTGTATAGTGCATCTTGCCCTTTCCGCAATTGTTCTCCTTGGGTCTCCCGTAAAAGTTATGCCTGCCGCCGTGGCGCCGTGATAGGAGTGATACCGTGAAATAATCTTATAGTTCGGCGCTTTGTACTGTCTGACTAATTTTAAAGCTGCTTCATTAGCCTCGGTTCCGGATGTAGAGAAGAAAAATTTCATCAGACCCCTGGGTACTACTGATCGCAGAGCATCAACAGCAGCTATGGAGGCCTCTGTAGCAAAGCCGGGCGCTATATAGGGCATTTTTTCTGCCTGTTTTATAATGGCTTCGATGATTGCCTTGTTCTTATGGCCGAGATTTGAACACATTAACTGAGAGGAGAAATCTAAATAAGGTTTGTCCTTATCATCGTACATGTATACCCCTTCTGCATCTTTTATCAGTATTGGGGTTTTCCATAACTCCTGTCTCCTCCATGTACCGTAAGAGTGCTTAGCCAACTCATTAACTTTTCTTTCAGTTTCATTCATTGCGCCTCTCCTTTTTTAAGATCTCTTGAATCTTATATCCTTGCTCAAGGATCCCTTCAATTGAGTGATCTGAAATCTCTATTTTATCCCAGTACAGGCTTCTGAAGCCAAATGACATGGGAAGGTTTTGGATTTTAGTTTTCTTTTCATACTTCTTTACCTTATACTTCCGGCTGCATTTCTTACAGGTCATCCGAATCGGGATTTTCTCCCGGTACTCTAGATCAAAATCGTTCATCCCGCAGCGGCAGATAAAATCTTCCAGCTCAACTACCCGGATTCCTCTCTTCATGCCTGTATTATGGCCGAGAATACATAGCGGAATCAACTAATTATCCCATAAATTTAGATGGTTAGCCCTTTATTTTATTTTTATTCAAATGAGATAATTTCATGAATTATCCTTGACGTATGTTTATCTGGTGATATAAAATCTTTTCTATTAAGGGGAGTTGTTATGTCCAGAGTGATAAAATGTGCACACATACAGGCATCCAATCCAAAGCATGAGGGATCACCGGCCGAGATAAAAGAAGCCATGATTAAAAAGCACATAGGGTTGGTTGAAGAGGCCGGGAAAAAGGGAGTTCAGATCCTCTGTTTACAGGAGCTCTTCCATGGTCCCTATTTCTGCGCCGAGCAGGATATCAAGTGGTACCAGACTGCTGAGCCTGTGCCGGGGCCAACCGTTAAGCTCCTTTCAGAAATGGCAAACAAGTATAAGATGGTAATGATCATTCCGGTTTATGAAATGACCCAGGAGGGGGTCTACTTTAACACAGCCGCAGTGGTGGATTCGGATGGAAAGTACCTCGGCAAGATGAGAAAGGTTCATATTCCCCATACATATCCGGCCTTTTGGGAGAAGTTCTACTTCAAGCCCGGCACCCTGGGCTTCCCGGTTTTTGAAACTGCTTATGCCAGGATTGGCATATTTATATGTTATGACCGTCATTTCCCGGAGTGCGCCCGTATTTTAGCCTTAAAGGGCGCCGAGATTCTTTTCAATCCCTCGGCCACTACCAGGGGGAAATCCCGGTACCTGTGGGAACTGGAGCAGCCTGCCCAGGCAGTGGCCAATGGAGTGTTCATCGGTGCCAATAACCGGGTAGGTCTTGAAAAGCCATGGGAATTCGGTCAGTTCTACGGCTCAAGCTATTTTGTAGATCCCCGCGGCCAACTGCTGGTCAAGGGAAGCGAAGATAAGGACGAAGTAGTCATTGCCGATCTGGACTTAGATGTGATCCGGGAGGTCAGGGACGGCTGGCAGTTTTTCCGGGACAGGAGACCGGAAATGTATTCAGAAATCTGCCGGCAGCTTCCCTAATAATTTGGTGCTATAAAAGCATTCTTCCTCTGTTGGGGGGGAATACTTTTATAAAATAAATTTAAACGGAGGTCATTTTATGAGTGACAGTGCAAAAGTGGAAGCCAAAGGTTGGGTAGTCTACCCAATCGGCAGCCGACCCAGAATGGGACTGGCCATCCTTTTAGGGATACAGCAGTACCTCACCATGTTTGGTGCCACAGTGCTTATCCCATTCATAGTCGGCGGCGGGATGGGAATGCCCCAGGGAGAACTGGCTCTTCTCATCTCTACAATTTTCTTTGCATCCGGTCTATGTACCCTGATCCAGCAGTCTCCTATAGGTAACAGGCTGCCGGTCATACAGGGAGGTACATTCTCCTTCCTTGGTCCTACCTTTGCCATTATAGGTATGGTAGGAGCACAGAAGCTCGGCTGGCAGGTATCGGTCCAGCAGATTGCGGCGGCCATTATGTTCGCTTCTGTGTTTGAGATTGTACTTGGGTACACAGGCTTAATGGGCTACATCAAAAGAGCAATCAGTCCTGTTGTAATTGCCCCGACAATTGCCATGATAGGTCTGGCTCTTTACGGAATCGGCGCGCCGTGGATGGCTACTAACTGGATCATTTCTCTTATTACTTTAGTAGCTTTGGTTATTTACTCACAGGTATTTTCAAGAAAATCCAGGGTATTCCTACTGTTCCCCGTTCTGCTCGCCATACTTACAGGATGGATTGCCTCTCTTATCGGTTCCCTTATCGGCTGGATTCCTGCAGCTAATGAAGCATACCTGCTTGGGGGTAAGCTGGATAGTATCAAGGCAGCGCCCTGGATTTCTTTCCGCCCGCTCGTTCCTTTCAAGTGGGGGTTACCAACATTAACCAGCATCACGGTGGCAGGCTCCTTCGGTATGCTGGCAGGATATCTTGCTTCAATGATAGAGTCCATAGGAGACTACTATGCCTGTTCCAGGATTTCAGAAGGCCCCGTTCCCACAGAGAAGATGATCTCAAGAGGTCTGGGTGCAGAGGGTCTCGGATGTTTTATTGCAGGTATTCTTCAAACCTGTAATGGAACAACGACCTACTCAGAGAACATCGGTGCTATAGGTCTTACAAGAACAGCAAGCAGGAGAGTTATAAGGGCCGGTGCTGTAGTAATGTTGATCATACCTGTTATTGCCAAGTTTGGCGCTACCTTAGCTACACTTCCCATGCCGGTTGTAGGCGCCATGTTTGTAGGACTTTTCGGTCTTATTGCTTCAGTGGGGCTTTCTAACCTGCAGTTTGTTAACCTGAACAACCCGCGGAACCTGTTCGTCTTAGGTATTTCTTTCTTCGTAGGCTTAAGCTTTCCGGCGCACTTCAATGCTACCGCGATTAACTGGGCTGCAGCCGGTAAAGCTCCGGAAATTCTTGGAAATATTCTACAGGCTATCTTTACATCAGGTATGTCTGTAACCGCTATTGTCGGTATCCTGCTGGATAATACTCTTCCGGGTGCAACCAGGGAAGAGAGAGGTCTTGTAGTTTGGGAAACCGAAGCCACAGATGAGGCCTGGGAAAAGGCTGAAGCCGAATGGAAGAAGATGGCTGTTGGCGAAGAGAGAAAAATTATTATCGAATAGTACTGGTTAATCATCTTTATGTGGATCAACGGATATGGGACAGATGACTCTGTCCCATATCTTTTTTAAGGGATGTCGATTCAGGGAGTGCCGGTGAAGAATTCTGTACGAAAAACCCTCTATATACTTCTGGTCATTTTTATGCTGCTTACCTTCTACTCTATTTTTAATGCCGGGAATCCCAACTCATTCTTCAGGTTTGTAATTAAAGACAGTTCTTATGACATCACCATCACAATAGCGCTTTCCCTTATCGTTGCTTTGCTCGTTATCATGCTTACAGCAGGAAGGGAAAACAGCTTAAGGCATATGTTAGAGATTAATAGGGATCATATCCTGGATCTGCGAAGCAGGGGAAAAAGCGATGACCAGATTGCCGAGTCCTTTCTTAAAGAGCTGGGGGGAAAAAAGGGATTTCTCTACTCCCTTGCCAAAAGAAGAGTTTTACACTACCTTACAAAGATAGAATGAATGCGCTTGAAGGCTTAACTAATCCAAGCTGGCTGGTATTAGCCGTTCTATTCCTGGGAATTATATTTTTCTTAGCCTTTATACGCCAAAGAGAATCTAAACGGATAAGCCAAAAGTTTGAAAAAGACAGCATTATTATCTGCAGTTTCGGGGTCAATTACTACGGATTAGAATCAGAACCCGGCGGACCTTTGAGGAGCTCCGGGGTTTTAGTCCTTCTAAAAGACGGTCTTTACTACCGGGCACGCTTTGCAAATAGAGAGCTGTTTATACAAGGTCCTGCGATTACTTATATCGGGATAACCGACAGCCATAAGAAAAAATCCCTGCACCAAACCGTGATTGTTATCCAGTTTTTAAATGCAGAGGACAAAGAGGAAAAAGCGGCTTTTCGAATACCCTATCCGAGTCAGTGGGTTGAAGCCATAAAGGTCAACCTTCTGAATAAAAAGACACAACCCCGGACCAGCGAATAACTTGTCCATTTTTAGGATTAATAGTTTAAAGTGCATTAAGCCGGAAATAACAATTTTTTAGGGGGAAAACGTGGCTAACGAGCAGGCTGTTAAGAGGCTTAAGGACCATAAGGCTAAAATGCTTGAAGGCGGAGGAGCTGATAGAATTGAAGTCCAGCATAAAAAAGGTAAGCTGACGTCAAGAGAACGCATCAATATCCTGCTTGATGAAGGCTCCTTTATAGAGCAGCAGCCCTATATTACTGTTCGGGCAACGGATTTCGGCCTGGAGAATAAGAAGTTTTCAGGTGACGGGGTTGTCAGCGGTTCCGGGAAAATAGGCGGAAAGCAGGTTTTTCTGTTTTCCCAGGACTTCACTGTTTTAGGGGGATCTCTAGGAGAGATGCAGGCGGAGCGCATAGTAGAGGCGCAGATGCTGGCATTGAAAAACGGCACCCCCTTTATACAGATAAATGATTCAGGCGGGGCTCGAATTCAGGAGGGTATTCTTTCCCTTCATGGATATGCAAAAATATTTAAGGCAAATACAATCGCTTCCGGGGTTATCCCGCAATTCACCGTGATTTTGGGCCCCTGTGCAGGCGGGGCCGTATATTCACCTGCCATTACGGACTTTATCCTGATGGTGGATAATGTAAGCAACATGTATATTACAGGACCCGATGTTATCCGTGCTGTGACTGGAGAGGATATCAGCCATGAGGCCCTGGGCGGAGCGCAGGCTCACTGTTCAAAAAGCGGAAACGCTCATTTCAGATTCTCAACCGAACAGGAGTGTATGGATTTTTTAAAGAGGCTTATAAGCTACCTGCCGTCGAACAATATGGAGCTCCCGCCGGTAGTTGAGACTAAAGATCCGGTTGACCGGGAAACAGCCGGTCTTATGAACCTGCTCCCGGACGATCCAAAGCGGCCCTACGATGTGCGGGATTTTATTTCAGAAATATTCGACAGGGACTCCCTGTTGGAAGTACAGGAGGACTATGCTCCTAATGTTGTGGTTGGTTTTGTTAAATTAGGCGGAAGGACGGTAGGAGTATTTGCCAATCAGCCGAAGTTCTATGCTGCCGCTTTGGATATCAATTCCTCAGATAAGGCGGCGCGTTTCCTGCGCTTCTGTGATGCCTTTAATATTCCTATTGTGTCTTTAGTGGATGTGCCGGGTTTTTTGCCTGGGGTTGCTCAGGAGCACGGCGGGATAATCAGGCATGGGGCCAAAATTCTCTATGCCATAGCTGAGGCAACGGTGCCCAAGATAGCATTAATCATCCGTAAAGCCTACGGTGGAGCATTCATCGCTATGTGCTCCAAAGCTCTTGGGTATGACAGGGTTTTAGCCCTGCCCACAGCAGAGATCGGGGTCATGGGAGCTGAAGGTGCGGCCAATATTATCTTCCGCAGGGATATAAAAGCTGCCGATGATCCTGAAAAGATGCGCCAGGAGAAAATAGCCGAGTTTAAGGATAAGGTGATGAATCCATTCATTGCGGCAGGTTATGGCTATGTGGATGATGTCATCGATCCTGAATATACCAGGATTGAGATGATTCGCTCACTTGAAATGAATATCAGGAAGCGGGAGGACAGGCCCTCCAAAAAGCACGGAAATATACCTCTTTGATGAATATAGAGTCCTATCCATACAGTATTTTCGCTGCAATACTCGGCATGCTTGTTGTTTTTATATTCTTAGGTTTCTTAAGCTTAATGATGGCTTTTTTAAAAAGAATATTTAAGGAGAAAATGCTTAAGACCGGTAAGGATGCAAAGACTGCCGGAGATTCTCAAAAAGCGGAGAACAGGCCGGAGTGGATTATAGCCGCAGTATCGGCCTACATGGCGGTTGAAGAGGAAGAGTTTTATCCGCCTTCAGCCGGAGCATGGAGGGCCGGCAAATCGGAGCAGGAGAATCCCTGGGTGCTGGGGGGTAAGTTCCTCAAGAGAATAATTGGAGCATAGAAGATGAAGAAGAGATTTCGTTTTGAATTTGAGTGCAATATCTATACTGTTGATGTGGAAAGAAATGGAAATGAAATAATCGTGGATTGGAAGGGGAAAAGCTATTCTGTAACCCTCCTGCCTGAAGAGAAGATAAAGGAGAAGCCCCTTGAAGTTGAGCGCCCCAATAACGAAAAAGCCAAAGTTATACGCTCTGCCCCGATACCGCTTCCGGCCCAAACGACGACTGGCTTAGGAGAGGGTTATCTCCTTGCTCCCATGACTGGGGTGATCAAAGAGGTACAGGTTGTTGACGGGCAGAGTGTCGAACAGGGACAGGTAGTGCTAATCATGGAAGCCATGAAAATGAATATCGATGTGCATGCACATGTGTCCGGAGTGGCGTCAGAAATATCTTTAAGGCCGGGGGATAATGTTCAGGCCAACCAGAAGCTGATGAAGATTCAGTAGGGAATGATCATGAGCATCTGGAACCTTGTGCTGGAATTTTTAAGCTCCACGGGACTTGCAGCCCTTTCTTTAGAAAATCTGATCATGATAGCCGTTGGCGGCCTGCTCATCTACCTGGGAATCTCCAGGGAATACGAGCCCCTGCTTTTAGTGCCTATCGGTTTTGGAGCCATTCTTGTGAACCTGCCCTTAGCCGGGCTTCGCGATCCGGGTGGGCTACTGCACTACTTTTATTTCGGAATAAAATCCGGGATCTTTCCTCCCCTTATCTTCTTGGGCGTAGGCGCTATGACCGACTTCGGTCCACTGCTGTCCAAACCCCAGACCTTCCTGCTGGGTGCAGCCGCGCAGTTCGGAATCTTCGGGACCCTGCTCGGCGCCAGGGCCCTGGGTTTTGCTTTCCCAGAAGCCGCTTCCATTGCTATTATCGGTGGTGCAGACGGACCCACGGCTATTTATCTTACTTCTCGTTTAGCGGATCATCTCCTGGGGCCGGTTGCAGTGGCAGCCTATTCCTACATGGCCTTAGTGCCCATTATTCAACCTCCGATTATTCGCCTTCTGACTACTCAGAAGGAGAGGCTGATTGTTATGTCCGAGGTAGAGCCTGTGTCTAAGAGAGTCAAGATTCTCTTTCCCATACTGACCACCATTGCTTCCGCCCTGCTCGTTCCGGCGGCGACTCCTTTAATCGGGATGCTGATGCTTGGGAACCTGTTCAGAGAATCGGGTGTTGTGGAGCGTCTTTCCAAAACAGCACAGAATGAACTGATAAACATCGTCACTATCTTTTTGGGTGTGGCTGTGGGCTCCAGGATGTCTGCAGAAGAGTTTCTTAATGTGAAGACTATAACGATTATTGTTTTAGGATTGGCCGCTTTCTCTATCGGTACAGCCTCCGGTGTTTTTTTAGGAAAGCTGATGTGTGTGATTACCGGGGGTAAGATAAATCCAATGATCGGGGCCGCGGGGGTTTCGGCCGTTCCCATGGCTGCCCGGGTTGTGCAGAAAGTTGGGCAGAAGGAAAATCCGGGTAATTTTCTGCTAATGAACGCAATGGGTCCGAATGTGGCGGGTGTAATCGGATCGGCTATAGCTGCAGGAGTTCTGCTTTCCCTGGCAGGATGAGCTGTAAGAGTATTTATCCCGGAACAATAAACTCTTTAGAGTTTCATCAACTGCCTGGAGTGTTGCAGTAGATGAACGTTAACTTTTCTATGGCGCTTTGCGATCATGTTGATAGGTTGTGTTCGATCACCTCCGGGAGGTCCCGATCCTGGGGCAAACATAGTGATTTAACTAAAAAAAGAGGAGCAGGAAGAGCTCGGATTGATCTCATAAGAAAGATTTGCGGTATAACGAAATGCGCATTACAATGAACATACTCTAAAATATCCTAAGCATCCACAAGCCAAAACATCGCAATACGGAAATGGAAAATCCTATACATGGTCACCCCTTTCTCTAGAAAGAATGATTATAATAGAATAAAGGGGAGTCCTTTGCAGCCGGTTATTTGTTTTGAAATGCTTTATCCTGGTCTTTCGCCTGTTGAAAAGATAGAACATATTGCCAAAGTTGGTTTCAACAAAGTGGAATTTTGGGGGTGGCGAGATAAGGATATTCCCGCTATCGCCGAAGTCTGCCGGCAAAATGAAGTTGGGGTGGCGAACTTAAGCGGCCACCGAAGAGGAAGCCTGGTGGCTGCGGAAACACATGAGCTGTTCTTATCGGATTTAAAAGAAGCGGTTCAAGTGGCAAATACTCTAAATTGTTCCATACTGATGGTACTTTCCAATGCCCTAGATGAAGATGGCAGAGTTGTGAATAGCTACAGCCATATACCGGCGGAAAAAAAGTACCTTAATCTAAAAGGGGGGCTGAAAAAGGCTCTGGCAGTAGTGCCAGAGGAAATCACCCTGGTACTGGAACCTTTAAATACCAGGGTAGATCATCCCGGTTATTTTCTGGCCGATATGGAGACCGCTGTTTCTCTTGTTAGAGAAATAAATAATCCGCGTTTTAAGGTACTCTGTGATCTTTATCATCTGGGAGTTATGGGCCAGGATCTGCAAAGGCTCTTGACCTATTATATTGATGATATTGGCTACATACATATTGCCGATTTTCCAGGAAGACATGAGCCTGGTACCGGGTCAGCTGATTGGGCTACTTTGCTGACAATTATTAAAAACTGCGGATATCAGGGGTTTGTCGGCTTTGAATATTCCCCGTTAGCTGATTCCTATGAATCCCTGCGAAAGATCCGTTCGTGTTGGGACCGGACCATTTAATCTGAACTCATCAAACAACATAAGTCACACTGTAATTTCAGTTGAACTTAAATATTTCATAGTGGATCTTTTATTTCGAACTACTCCGGTCTCAACCTGTCTCAGCCTGGAGTACCCTTCGTCCAACCCGGATGAACGGGAAATATTTGTAACAAGCAGCGCAGGCGCCTTTACGCCCGGGGAAGTACAAAACCTGGAAGCGAAAAACATTGTTATAGGCGGCTCAATGCATGGTGAAATCGGCCCGGATATTATTAAAGAATTATACAAAAAAGAGACAAGCAGGGATTCCTTCGGGTAGTCAAGGCGGGCTTTTTCCCCAGGAAGCTGGTCGGGCCGGGAGGATACCTGTCTCGCCGCCTATATGACACGGCGAAAGTTTTTCTGAGTACATCCGTCGAGCATCTTCAGGGTCGTTGGGATCGTTATTGGAGCGCAATACTACGGCTTCACAGCCTATGGATACTGAGAGCTTTATTAATCCTTTAACCGAATAAACATTTCACACAATAACCCGGCACTGATCGGGCAGAATACAAATCTTCACCTCCTCCCCTACTCTAAACCGAACTTTGCTGTCCGACTGCACACGAAGCCTGATGTTACTACCGAGCTTAATTCGATAATCATTTCGATCGCCCAGGTAGGTTATTTTTTCCACCTCGCCGGGAAAAGTATTGGTTCCCCCTTTGTGAGTTTTGTTAAACAACTCCACATTGTTGGGCCGTATAAAGAGAAGAGCCCTTTTCCCCACCTCCATATTTGGGCCGGCCACTACCTGAATCTCCAGGCCCTCTACCTTAACAATCGCCGTCCCACGATCCGATCTGATTGAAGAAACAGTGCCTTCAAGGAAATCGGAAAGTCCGATAAAGTCAGCAATAAAACGGGATTGAGGAGAATCGTAGATTTCGGTAGGTGTACCGATCTGCTCGATCTTTCCTCTGTTCATAACAGCCACTCTATCGGATAAAGCAAGCGCTTCAGCCTGATCATGGGTAACGTATACAGCAGTTATTCCCATACGGTCAATCAGGTCACGGATTTCGAAGCGCATCTCCTCCCTGAGTTTTGCATCCAGGTTGGAGAGGGGCTCATCAAGGAGGAGCACCTTTGGGCGATATACCAGGGCACGAGCCAGCCCTACCCGCTGCTGCTGTCCTCCGGAGAGCTGACGCGGGTGATGGCTCTCGTATTCCTTCATCCTGATCAATTGAAGAGCCTCTTCCACAAGCTCCTCCCGTTCCCTTTTGTTGATTCCCCTGATCATTAAAGGGAACTCTACATTCTCAAAAACAGTCATGTGAGGAAAGAGGGCAAAGTTTTGAAATACCATACCCAGTTCCCTCTTGTGAGTGGGGATATCGGTTACATCAATGCCGTCAATAAAGACCTTTCCTTCATCAGGGATATTGTGACCCGTTATACAGCGGAGCGAAGTAGTCTTTCCGCAGCCTGAAGGGCCCAGAAGGGTCATCAGCTCTCCCCGGCGGATGCCCAGATTGATCCTGTTATTGGCGACGATGGAACCGAAACGCTTTGTTACATCACGGAGTTCTATCATGTAATCGTTCATCTAAAGCCCTTTAAAGCCCCCTACCAGTTTTTCAGGTGTCACCTGCCTCTGGATCATGAATAAAACAAATATAGATGGAATAACCAGAATAATGCTCATGGCGCTGGTTACTTCCCAGTAGCCTTCTCCAATCGCCAAATAGGTTCGAACCGGAAGAGTAACTGTGTCCTTTCCATAGGTCATTAGGGTCAGAGTAAACTCATTATAAGAGGCGGTAAATGTGAAAATTATGGAGGTGAGAATCCCTGGAAGGATCAGGGGTAGAATCACATGGAAGAATGTCTTAAAGCGGTTTGCCCCACACACGGCTGAAGCCTCAAGCACACGCTCATCCAATCCCTCAATTGTAGCCGAGAGTACGAGTATGGCATAGGGTGCGCAGATAGCCACATGAGCCAGCGCTACACCGAAGTGTGTATTTACCAGATGCAGGCGGTAAAAGACCTGGGCGATACCCAGTGCATAGGCAATGGGAGGGATCATCCTTGGGAGAAGAATCATAGCCATAAGCAATTCCTTGCCTGGTATCTTCCTGCGCCCTAATGCCCAGCCTGTGGGGATACCGATCAAGGTGCTTATGGCCACGGCAATGACTGCAATAATCAGGGTATTTAAAGTTATTCTAAAGATTTTGGTTACCTCAACCGCCCACCTATACCAGTCCAGAGTAAGCTCCGGGGGCAGCCACAGGCGGCCGAACCAGTTCTTGCCCACTGATCGGAGCATAATCACGATGAAAGGCACATAGATAATAAGGCCAAAGCAGAGGAGAAATGTATAGATAAGAACCTTGCGGCCCCTCAGGATTGATTTCACATATATGCGGAGCAGATTCATCTGGATCGTCTCCTAAGGATGCGCATGTAGATTGTAAGGAAAATAACCTGAAGCATAGCCATAATCATGGCGCGGGCGCTGGCCGCAGACCAGCGCGCCGGGGTTAAATCGATCTGTTTATAAATCTCAACCGAGAGAGGACGGTAGTTTCCTCCGGCGATAAGCGGAATGCTGAAGGCCCCAAAGGCTGCCATAAACGTTAATACAGAGCCGGCTAATATTCCCGGCATAATGAGAGGCAGGATCACATATCGTAAGACATGCCATTTATTGGCTCCTGCTACATCTGCCGCTTCTTCTATACCGGGGTCCAGACTTTCCAGGGCCGAGAGTGTAGTCAGGGCTGTAAAGGGAAAGTAGAGCCAGGTGTAGAACAGAATGAGCCCGGGTACCGTGTAATTGATCTGAATCGGCTTCTCAACAAAGGGAAAGACCCCCATCACTAAAAGGTTGAACCAGCCTCTGGAACCGAAGAATAAAAGAAGACCCAAAGCCCCGATCAGCCCCGGCACCACCCTGGGAATGATCATAGTCAGCCGGAAAAAACGATGACCTCCCAGTTTCTTTCTGAGTATCAGGGCTAAGGCAACGCTAAATAGAATGGATAGAAGAGTTGCAGAGAGGGAGAGCGTAAAGGTAAGCACAATCACATCTCGCGCTTTCGCTGTGCTCAAGAATGAAATATAGTTTACAAGGGTCCAGCCTGTATCGCTACCTTCGGGCCGCAGGCTGCGCACTACGGTTACCATCATAGGGTAGAAAAAGAGACCGAAGAAACATGCCAGACCCGGCAGGAGCAGTGACAGGGTTACTCCTGTGGACCGCAGCTTTGATCCACGCCTCACGATATGGCTCTCCTTTATCTCGAATAAAGGGAAACCTGCCCCGCTTTTAAGCCGCAGCAGATTTCCCTGCAAAGAGTAATTTCGGAAGGTTTTATTGGAAGCCCACTATTCTTCCCTATCTAATCTTAGGGAATAAGTATATCCGCGCCCTTTTCTCTAATAAAGTTCTTCACCTCACTGTTGCCGATTCTCAACCTTGACTGCTCCATCTTCTCCCATGGGGGAATGGTATCCCAGACAATGCCGGGAATCTTATCCCAGATGTCCGTACCGGTGTACTGCCACATGGTAGTTATCAGTCTGATCTGTTGATCGTCTGAGAGAAGGAAATTTACTACCTTATAAACAGTCGCTTTGTACTCTTCGGGGATATCAACAGGTACAAGAAGATATCCGTCGGAGCCGGCGGCCATGCCTTCTTCAAGGAAGCCTGACTTGATGCTGGGGGGCATTGTTCCCTGGTGACGTGACCAGAGTGAATAGTCCATGGCATAGAAGCTGATCCAGGTATCCCCTGCATTGAAATCTTCGAACATATTTGGGGGCTCCGCCGGAAGCGGGAGTTTGGCATAGGTGTAGAAATTAATCAGCTTAGCAAAGGCATCCTTCCCCTCATTTGATTCCTGGAGATCTTCGAGAGGTATGGCTTTCCCCTGGGCATCGACCATGTCAACGTAGGCATTGAGAAAGCTGTATGGTATGCGGTAAGAAGAGCCGGACTTGGCATCGGGCCTGACAATGCCGATGTGTCCCTTCCATTCCGCCCTTCTATTGTAAAATTCCTTCCAGGAGGTGGGCGGTTCTTTAATATAATCGGAGTTATAGATCAACGCATACTGGCTCCTCCAGTAAAGAGCGCCTTTCCCGTCAATGCTGACTCCCAACACAGTCTTTAAGTATTCCTTCGGACACTTATTTAAGTTTGGGATGACATCCACCTTATCGGGGTATAGGGTTTCAAGATCGACTCCTCCGTCGAGGGCCTTAGGAATCGTACCCGGCTTGACAAAGAGCAGATGAGCATCCCCTTTACCGGGTTCCCATGCCTTCATACGTTCGATCAGCGGAGCCTCCTTGGAGACAATATAGTTCACTTTAACTCCCAACTGATCCTTAATGGCAGGGATTACCTGCGTCTGCCAGTACCACTGAAAATTCGCGCCTGAGTTTGTATCGATCAGAGTGATCTCCGGCACCTCTTCAGCTACCCCTGTACCGAAAAGAGCCAGGGGTGCTGCCAGCAGTAATATACATAGCAACATTTTAGGTTTCATTTTCTCCTCCTTCATCTGTTAATAATTTTGTTTTAAAAATGTAATAACTAATATTTTCATAAACCTCCTTTCGCTGATTGTTGTATTGAGTTTACCTTTTTGTAAACGTTCACATTAAACATACAATTTTTATTTATCCCTTTTTACTATACTTCACTTCTATTTTTTGTCAAGTTTATTTCTGGCCTTCTGCAATGAGTTGGGACGAGAATTGATAAATTATGAAGATAATTTGGGAGGGGAAACAAGATGGCTCAAACATTATATCAATCTAATTGAATGGATAATTGAATGATAAAATTTAAGTAAAAGCTTGAGAAATAAAAAAGCCTGGAAGAATATGCTTTGTCTACAGTATTCCCGGCAGGCTGAGAAAGATAAGAAGAAATACTGGGAGAATGATTAAATACCCGGCATATGTAAGGAGTATGGTGAAGGATACCAGGCTCTCGTTGGGTCTCCGGGAGGCCATTATCGATAAATTGGTGGCCGGCGGAACATGAAATTCTAAAAAAAGCATCCATATCTGAGCCTGTGAGAGCTCAAGCCTTCTAAGCAGTAGGAAATAGATGCATAAAAAGAGCATGGGCATAATAAGAAAGCGGACTGAAGAAACGGTTAAGGCCTGCTTAAGCAGTATTTTCCTGCCCTCCTTTGCTTTAATATTTGCTATCATAGAACCGAGGCAGAGCAGAATCATCGGATAAGCTCCCTGTCCCAGTCGATAGAGAGCCCCGTACACGTGATAGAAGGGGAGCTGCTCCTGAAAAAGTATGGACTTAAGTCCGGTTATGACAACAAGTAATCCGGCCAGGATTCCGATTAAAGGCGGTGTGATTAGCTCTTTCAATGCGGGCTTTTTGCCTTTACCGCTTACTAAGAAATTCCCCAGAGTCCAGAGCAGGGGATTTTGAACGAGGACGTAGATTCCCACGTAAAGCGTAGGGGTTAGCGTTCCGAACCTTTCGGCAATCAGGGGCAGGGTTACGGGGAATATCTCTATCATCATCAGGGGAATAATTGCCGAATTCCCGAAACATGACAGGGCCATGCAGGCCCGCTTTTCCTGTTTCTTAATGGGGAAGCTTAAGAATAATCCCCAGGCGATCAATAAGGCGGAGAATATTATCCCAACAGCAGCAAAGGGGAAAAGCAGTCCTGTGCGGATATCCTTAAGGTTGGTGGCGCTGATCCTGGTAAAGAAATAGAGGGGCAGGGCAATCTTTACTAAGAAGCGGCTGAGGCCCTGGAAGAACCGCTGTGACCAGCCCCAGTACCTGGAGAGCAGAAAGCCCAAGGCAATGAGAGAAAAGATCTGCAGCAGAGTATATAGGACGGGTAAAAATAGAGAAAAAACGCTTATAGTAGACCTCTTATTAGATTAATTTTCTACCATATCTTCTGCCTGGTTCACAAGATCTTCTATCAATTTAAGACCGTTATCCCAGAATTTAGGATCCGTTAAATTGACGCCCAGAGGCTCTACAAGTTTTTCAGGCCAATCCGAGCCGCCTGCTTTCAGCATATTCAGGTAGAGGTCTGAGAAGACACGGCCCACCTGCTGATACCTGGCATAGAGGGCAAGTACCAGCAGCTCACCAAAGGTATATGCATATACGTAGCCGGGTGTATGGATGAAGTGCGGGATATAACTCCACCAGGTGCTGTAGTTGTCCGTAAGGGTTACACTGGGCCCGAACATGGCTCTTTGGGTCTCCATCCATAATTCACCGAAGCGCTCTGATGTCAGTTCGCCTTCAGACCTCCTGGCAGAATGGATAGCATCTTCAAAGCGGTTCATAGAGATTTGACGAAAAACCGTGGCGAATGTATCTTCAATTTTCTGTACCAGCATGGAGAGCCGAACTTGTGGATTCTCCTCGCTGTCCATGAGATTTCCAAATACGAGCATCTCTCCGAAAACCGAGGCTGTTTCAGCCGTGGTCAGAGGGGTATCAGCCTGGAGCAGTCCCTGTTCCCGGGAGAGGAACTGGTGTATCCCATGGCCAAGTTCATGGGCCAGGGTCATAACATCTCTTGGAGTGCCTTCATAGTTCATAAAGATGTATGGGTGAGATGAGGGAACGCCCCCATGACTGTAGGCGCCTCCCCGTTTACCGGGCCTAACAGCCGCATCTAGCCAGCGTTTTTCAAAAAACATGGAAGCGATTTCACCCATACGGGAATGGAATTTATTATAGGAGCTTAGCACAATTTTCTCAGCCTCGATCCAACTGTAGGTCCTGTCTGCAGCGGGCAGGGGCGCATAGCGGTCGTAATCGTACAGCTCCGGGAGTTTGAGCAGCCTGCGCTTGAGCTGATAGTAGCGGGATACAATTTCGTATCGAGAAGTGACAGCCCGGATTAGAGCGTTAACGGTCGAATCATCGATCTGGTTGTCCAGGTTGCGGGCGCTTATCCAGTTTGAATAGGTGCGCAGGCGGTCGTCCGATGATTTATCGGCTAAGATATTGTTAAAGATATAGGTCGTGGTTCGTTTGATGGTTTCAAGCCCATTGCTGAAGGATTCCGCAGCCCGCCCCCTCAAGCTGCGGTCAGGATCGTAGAGCTTGCTTAAAACTGACTGCTGGGGCAGGGATTGCCCATCGAGCTCGTAGCGGGCGGCGCTGAGCACCTCTTCGAAAAAGCGGCCCCATGCGCTGCTTCCCGTAACAGCCTTCTCAGCCAGTATCTTCTCCTCCGGTTCGGTGAGAAGATGGGGGCGGTAGCGGCGGATCAACTCAAGCCAGTGCCGAAAGGGAATTAAGTCGGGATGATTGATTAATTCTTTAGCCTTTTCATCCGGCGCCTTGGCCCATTCCAGCTCTAAGAATAGAAGTTTCTGTTTCAGAAGAGAAGAACGCTCGGTTATTTTCTGGAGCAGGGCCCCGCGGGCAGGGTCTTCCGTATTGGTGGACCAGTACAGACAGGCGAATGTGCTGATCCTGCCTGCCAAATCCAGTATGTTTTCATAATCCTTAAGCAGCTTGAGCAGCTCCTGCGGAGTGATAGAATCAATTCTTCCGCGGTACTCCCGGGCTAACTGCTCCGCGCGTTTATCCGTTTCCTTTAGGTCGATCTCGATTTTGGGATCATCATGGGAAGCGTAAAGATCGCTCAAGTCCCAGACAACCTCCTCAGCTCCTGTTGATGATTTAGGGATCATTAAGGTATTCCTCCTAAAATCTCAATATGTGATTAATTGTTACCCAGGGTCAAGCGTATCTATATGAATAAGCTTTTCGCTTCTTATACCGGACCATCTTAGCTTCAGGATATTTCTTCAGCCATTCAGCCGTCTCTTCGAATCGAAAGGCTACCTGAGACGGGGTATGGGCATCGGATCCTAAAGTCATTGACACACCCTTTGAGATCATCAAGCCGATAATGTCAGTAGAGGGAAAGATCTCACCGATTTCCTTTCTTAAGCCTCCTGTGTTGATCTCAATGCTTAAGCCGTTACGGCAGCATAGGTCGATAATCTTCTCAACATCTTTTATGTTGGATTTCAGCACAGGATGACCCGGCTGCTTTATCAGATCAAAATGCGCTACTGAATCAAATAGTCCGGTTTTGATTCCTTCTTCTAAGGCATTGAAATAATCTCTATAGATCTCATGCAGCGGTCTGGCAGGGTCAAGATTAAATACCCATTGTCCTTCTGGCCAGTGGCGGATAAAATGAATTGACATATGCACTAAGTCGAATGGATACCCAGAGAGGAAACCGGCTAAAAAATCTTCGTATCCGGCATAATAGTCCGCTTCAATGCCGGTTAGAATATTGATCTCTTTGAACTGCTTCTTTACCCTTTCAATATCGTTAAGATAGATATCGAACTCTTCTAAATCCATCCTCAGATTCGTTCCGTATAATCCGGGCATGGGGCTGTGAGGCGTAAAACATATCTCGTTAAGTCCTCTTTTTACCGCAGCCTCTACATACTCTTCCATGCTGCCTGTGGCATGCCTGCAGAGCCGGGTGTGTATGTGGTAATCAAACATAGGCATTAGTTATTAATTTAATACTGCTCTTATGTCAATATCGGATGATCAGTTATGGCAAATAACTGAGATATTTTTTTTGACTTCAGTCTTTACGCTCAAGGTTGCTATGCAAAATAATATTGACTCTTTAAGTAATATTTAATATCTTTGATAGGGTAGGGGGGTATAGTATGAAGGAAAAGAGAATGGCTCATCATTCGGAAAAAACCAAGGCCGATATAATTAATCGCCTTAAGAGAATCGAAGGGCAAATCCGGGGAATTGCCCGGATGGTCAATGAGGATGTCTACTGCGATGATGTGCTGAACCAGATAACCTCGGTGGAAGCGGCCATGAACGGTGTCAGGAAACTGCTGTTGGAAGCACACATCAGAAGCTGCGTAGTGGAGCAGATTAAAGAGGGTGAGTACGGGGTCATCGATGAGCTGATGACTACCATTGGAAAGATGACGCGCTAGAAGGGAAAAATGAGTGAAAAAGCATCTGTTATTATTTCAGGCATGACCTGTGCTACCTGCGCGGCCAGGATCGAGAAAAAAATAAATTCCCTGGATGGAGTGGAAAGGAGCGCTGTTAATTTTGCGAGTGAGAAAGCCACAGTAGAGTATTCCCCTCAGAGGATAGAGCTTTCTGAGATACTGAAGGCGGTGCAGGCAGTCGGGTATCAGGCTGAGTTGATTGAAGAGGAAAGCCCGGATAATAAGAAGGAGCTCCATGAGCGGGAAATCAGGAAATTAAGGGTTACATTCATAGCCTCGGCAATCTTGAGTCTGCCCCTTGTCTTAGCCATGTTTGTCAATATTTTTCAGATACACAGCCTGAGCCTATTGCACCAGCCGCTCATCCAACTCCTGCTGGCCACACCGGTGCAGTTTATCATAGGCTACAGGTTCTATAAGAACGCATTTCACAGCATTCGGGCGAAAAGCCCCGGCATGGACATGCTTGTGGCCATGGGGACCAGCGCCGCCTACTTCTTCAGCATCTACAATGGCTTCATCAAAGTTACGGCCGAGGGTGAAAATCCCGGTCTCTATTTTGAAGCCTCAGCCATTATTATCACTTTGGTTCTTCTGGGAAAGCTCTTAGAGGCCCTGGCCAGGGGCAGAACCTCAGAAGCAATCAAACGCCTGATCGGATTAAAGCCTAAAACCGCGCGGGTTATTCGCGATGGCCGGGAAGAGGATATCCTGATCCATGAAGTCACAGCAGGCGATCTTGTCGTAGTCCGGCCGGGGGAGAAGATTCCGGTAGACGGGGAGGTCACCGAAGGGGCATCGGCTGTGGATGAAAGCATGATTACAGGGGAGAGCATCCCTTTAGAGAAGGCAGCCGGGGATCGGGTTATCGGGGCTACTGTCAATAGGTACGGAACCTTTACCTTCAGGGCGACAGAGGTAGGAAAAGATACGGTTCTCTCACAAATCATTAAAGTGGTGGAAGAAGCCCAGGGCTCAAAGGCACCGATCCAGAGGCTGGCGGACAGGGTAGCCGGAATATTTGTGCCGGTAGTCATAGCTATTGCTGCGGTTACCTTTCTCGTATGGCTGCTTGCTGCGGGTAATCTCACCATGGGCTTGATCAGCGCTGTGGCTGTTTTAGTGATTGCATGCCCATGTGCCATGGGCCTTGCCACTCCGACAGCCATTATGGTGGGTACAGGAAAGGGCGCAGAAAACGGGATCCTCATCCGAAGCGGAGAGAGCCTGGAGAGGGCTTACACTCTGGGTGCGGTGGTGCTGGATAAAACAGGAACCATCACACGCGGAGAACCGGCTTTAACGGATATTGTTTCCTTAAACGGCCGGGATCATAAGGAGCTGCTCACCCTGGCCGGGATAGCGGAGAAGAGGTCCGAGCACCCCCTGGGCGTCACCATCTATGAGGCTGTAAGAAAGAAAGCCGGGGAGGTTGCAGATCCCGTGTCTTTTGAAGCCATTCCGGGCAGGGGGGTAAAAGCCGTGGTGAACGGGCGGACGGTCTATGTGGGCACCAGGAAGCTCATGGAGGAAGCCGGGATTGAAGGAGCTGCAGCCGAAGAGAAGATGCTCATGCTGGAAGAGGAAGGAAAAACGGTTATGCTGATCGCCGTTGACCGGAGTGTGGAAGGCCTGATCGCCGTGGCGGATGAAATAAAGGAGGGTTCTGCTGCGGCTATTACTGAGCTTAAAAAGATGGGGCTTGAGGTGTACATGATAACCGGGGATAATCTTAAGACCGCCCGGGCCATAGCACGGCAGGCCGGAATTGATAAGGTCATGGCCGAAGTGCTTCCTGAGCGCAAGGCACAGGCGGTTGAGGAGCTTAAAAAACAAGGTTTTGTAGTGGCCATGGTGGGGGACGGCATCAACGATGCCCCGGCCCTGGCTGCGGCGGATATCGGCATGGCCATGGGCACGGGCACAGACATTGCTATGGAATCTGCGGATATTACCCTGATGAACGGGGAGCTTTCCAAAATAGCAGCCGCGATAGAGCTTTCCAGGAAAACCATGCGCAAGATAAAGCAGAACCTGTTCTGGGCTTTTTTCTACAATGCCGTGGGCATTCCCTTTGCGGCCCTTGGCATGCTGAACCCCATTATAGCAGGCGCAGCCATGGCCTTCAGTTCCGTATCCGTGGTAAGCAATTCATTGAGCTTGAAGCGTTTTAAGATAAGAAAGGCATGAGAGGAGATATGCGATGA
>JAUWZD010000156.1 GCA_030615505.1 Spirochaetales bacterium
CCCCGCCCTTCATTGGAGGGATTATAAGAAAAATTATAATCTCAAGCTTTAAAAAGTAAAGAGAATTAAGCAAAATCTCTAAAAAATCGCCCTTTTCCAATCACAAAAGCAAAACTTAAGTTTGTAGGTGCTATTTCATTAAAGAGAGGACTTAGAGTATTATCGTTTTTATCAAGCTCATAAGGAGAGTTAATGTGATTAATAGAATACGAAAATTAAGTTCGATTATTATAGCTATTTTTATGCTGGTTGAGTGCGGAAGTCAACCAGAGAAATTGAAACCGGATGACAGTAAAATTATGGCTGAACAATCAAGAGAAAATATAAATGCTTTAAGTTCAATTGAAATTGAACATCAGTCATCGGTCTTTAATAATGTTCGAGCGGAACCTCTTAGAAAATTGTCAGTGGAAGATTTTATAAAACCCTGGTATGCGCTGCCCGTTACTCGTGGTACTGGTATGTTTAACCCTATGTTTCTCAGTTTTCAATATACCTATGAAGGCGGTAAAGAGGACTTGAAACAGTCCTTAACATTTCCCTGCTTATTGTCTTTTAAGTTTGATTTTGTGCCTGATAATTTTAATAATTTTCATCCAGCTTTTGTTTTCAGAAGGTACCCGGATGTTATAAAAATAAAACAGGATCAAAAAGAGAGTATATCCTCTTATATTAAAACATGGAGTGCTACGCATGCTATCGGAGGCGAGCTGATACAGGGCAAAGATGGTTACAGAGGTACTCTGGTTGTTTTTGATTCTCAGGGTAAAGAGATCATAAGACAGAAATATCAAGAAGTAATGCCCTATTTCGAACTTATGGGAAAGCTGGTTCAAACCTGGATGAACTATCGCAACCAGAAAATATCGCCCGGATTGCTGAAAGAGCTGGAGAGACCCATGTGCCGGGATATGGAAACTGTCAGATGGTATGGAGAATCTTTTGATGTGGAATGGCATGCCCAGGCCGAATGGGATATTTACGATAAGATATTGAAAAGAGATCCGAGCTTTGGAGAGGTGCAATTCTGGTATGCAAACCAGAAGGGATGGGAGACCGGTGATTCTAAGGCCGCTCAAATCGGAAAGGGAAAGTCTTTAGTCGACCATCTCATTATGCCGGCTTTAAATGAATTTTCTCCATCCGATTGCACTGACCAAAAACTGGTAGAGAATTTCTATAACATGCTGAACTATGCTGAAAGCATTATTCCGGAAAATCCTGAAATTATCTATAAACGTTTGAATATAAGTGGTAAGGATTATTCTATCGGCGAATTGGATGCCCTAATACCTGTCACCCAGGAGTACACCCGTTCTTATTATCTTATCGATAATTTGGCCTTTCAATTTAAAAATCGAGGGTATCATGAAAAGTCCATTCCATTATATCTATCTGCCCTCAATTCCGGTTTTAAGACAGGCACGGGTAGATATGATTACCCCCTGGAGGCCTTATCAAGGGCATTCTGGGATCTCGGTTTATTGGCAGAATCTATTGCATATAGCCGGTATGGTCTTAAAAATCCTTCGAAGAGTCAAAAACCCTGGCTTTCCTGGGATCTTGGTTTGAGTCTAAGGGAGTCATTCAATTTTAATGAGGCAGCTATCTGCTTTAGAGAACGATTCCTGGCTCACCAGGATATCTACAGCATGCTTATTGGATACATGTGTTTGTACGAGGGGGGCTTGATGGATAAGGTACTGGAGTGGGAAAAAGACCCTGTTATGGGGAATATAAAAGAGGAAATTGCTCCTTTTATAGAGTCCAGGAAGCTTCTTGAAAAAGGGGCGTATGAACAGGCTATAGAGAGGTTGAAGGGTTACCCCTTTGATATATTTAGCGGTGATGAATGGCTTCAGCGTGAGGCTGAAATAATAAGGGCAGATATTCTCATCCTATCTGATCAAATCAATAAAGCAAAGAAACATGCTATAAATGCCTGGTATATGGCACCGAGAAGTAGAAGAACAGCATATCTTCTGGAGCAAACCCTTGGCGATGATATACAAAGCCTGGGCCGATTTGCTAGAATCGCGTTTTTCATTTTTAAAGAGCAGGAATACTGGCAGAGACTGTTCGGACGAATAAAAGAAAAGGGGTATGAGGAAGAAGGTCCCGAAAACATAATCTCTGAGTACAATAAGTTTATTAATGAATTAAATAAATCTTTTGCCAGGAGCAAGATTGAGTTTTTTATTAAGCAGCCGCCATTTCTTGTGGAACACGTTGCTTTGTCTATGATTCAAATGGAGGATGAAGATTATAGACAGAGGGGCTTAAGTTTATATCGAAGATATTCAGAGCTGATGCAGGAGCTTTCATTTTTTCAGAAAGTTCACTCAAGGATTTTTTTAAGGCAATTGATGTTAGTTGAAGGAGTTTTGAATGAATAGCAGGAAGAATTTCAAAATCAAAGCCGCTATTTTTACCTTTCTGTTTTTTCTTTTCATTTCAACAATAGGTCATACACAGGCAGAGCCAATCCCTTCCTTGGATTATGCCGCCTATGAAAAAGATTCGCCAATCGAAATGGTAATACAGTCGCCCCATAACTATATCAATGATTCGGCATTCAGCCCCGATGGCAGGTATATAGCAAGCGGGGGCAGTGAGGGAATTGTTAAGCTCTGGAGGGTCAGCGATGGAAGGATTGTCAAGAATTTGTTGGCTCATTCCGGATGGGTAGAAGGTATTGCCTTCAGCCCGGATGGTAGGTTTTTTGCAAGCTGTGGCTGGGACAACCTTGTCAGGTTGTGGTCCATAAATGGCAGGCTGACCAGGACTTTTGAAGGCCATAAAGAATCCGTATATAGTATAGCATTCAGCCCCGATGGCAGGTATATAGCGAGCGGCGGCCTTGATAAGACAATAAAACTCTGGACTTTGGATGGAAGTCTTATCAGAACCTTTCATGGGCATGATAAACTTATTTCTAGTGTAGCTTTCAGCCCTGATGGGAAAATCGCCAGTGGCAGTGTGGATAATACCATCAAGCTCTGGAGCATAGATGGCAAGCTAATCAAAACCATTACCGGGCATACTGAATCTGTAACAAGTGTGGCTTTTTGTCCTGACGGAAAACACCTGGCAAGCGCCAGTCGGGATAAAACCGTGAAAATCTGGAACATGGCAGGAGAGCTGATCAGAAGTTATGAGGGACATGACAGTTCAGTAACGAGCATCGCATTCAGCCCAAATGGCAGATACATCGCCAGCGGCGAAGGTTACGGTGACTCTAAACTCTGGAGGATTGACAGTAAGCTGGAAATAAATTTATCGGATTACGGAGGTGGAAACGGCATTGCTTTTTGTCCTGACGGACAAATAATTGCCGTCTGCGGTTCAGACATTAGTCTATACAATACCGAGGGCACTCTAATAAAGGTAATGGGTGGGATTGATACGGATATTAATGGTATAGCGATAAGTCCGGATGGCAGTAACCTGGCTATCGGGGGTGACGACACTATCAGGTTATGGAACCTGGAAGGCAGGCTGGTCAGAACCATACCCATAAGAGACATTAGTTCTACGGTTCATAGCGTGGCCTTTAGCCCTGATGGAAATTTTATCATCAGCGGTGGAATTGATAAGATAGTCAGGCTGTGGGGAATCGATGGCAAACTGATTAAAATCTTTAAGGGGCATTCTCATTATATCAACAGAGCGGTGTTCAGTGATGATGGAAAGTATATCGTAAGCGGCAGCAATGATAAAACTATCAAGTTATGGAGTGTAGACGGAAGGCTAATCAGAACTCTTGAAGGGCATAGTAAAAGCGTGGATGATGTGGCATTCAGCCCGGACGGCAGATTTATTATCAGTGCCGGAGATGATAATACCACAAGAATATGGACTGTCGAAGGTAGCCTGGTTAAGAGTATGAAGCACTCCAAAGGAGTGAGCTGCCTGGCATTCAGCCCGGACGGCAGTCATTTCATCGCTAATGGACACTATAACAATATCCAGATATGGAGCCTCGATGGTGAGTTGATTAAAACCTTAAAAGGACATTCGGGTCTAATAAACAGCCTGGCATACAGCGCAGATGGAAAATTTATCCTGAGCGGCAGCCTGGATGGAGAGGTAATGCTTTGGAGTTCTGAGGGCGCCTTGATTAGATCCATCGAAAATAAGATCGGGGGTGTAGATGGAGTTGCTTTTTCACCTGACGGGCGCTATATTATATTTTCCACAGATAATGCTGTTAATGTACATAATATAAAAACCGATTATAATTATTCGCTATTGTTTTCTGAAGATGAATGGGTTATGTACACCCCTGATGGTTATTTTGATTCAACCAGAAACGGCGGCAGCCTGGTTTCCATGGTTAAGGGGTTTACAACCTACGGGATTGACCAGTTTGCCTCCCGCTACAACCGCCCCGACATCATTCTTGAAAGATTGGAACTGGGCAGCAGGGGATTGAAAGAGCATTATTACAGCCAATACTTAAAAAGGTTAAGAAGAATGGGCTTAAGCGAAGAGCAGCTCTCATCGGAGCTGCACATCCCCAGGGTCAAAATTGATAACATCCGGGTATCTGGAAAATTTGCAGAGCTCTTCTTTACATTCTCAGATGATCTTTACCCTTTGAGACGGTGCAATATCTATGTGAATGATATACCTGTTCTGGGCGCTTATGGAAAAGATATATCAGGGCAACAACTTAATCTAAAAGCAAGGATAGAGCTTAGCTTCGGGGAAAACAAGATTGAGATTTCCTGTGTCAACGAAAAAGGGGCTGAATCCTATAGAGAGATGGCTTTCGTTGAATCAAAAGAGAAAGTAAAGAAAAATCTATACTTCTTGGGCTTTGGAATCTCTGAGTATCAGGATGATTCACTTAACTTGCGTTATGCTGATAAGGATGTTCTTGACCTGGCCGATCTGTTTTCTAAAATGGAGGGGAAAGCTTTCGTGAATGTATTTACCAGGACCTATATTAACCGGGATGTAACTCGAAAAAACATTAAAAATGCAAAAAGCTTTCTAAAGAATGCAAAGGTTGATGATACATTTATACTCTTTATATCCGGTCATGGCCTGCACGAAAGAGATAATGAAGCCACATATTATTATCTTACTCATAACGCTTCAGTTGAAAATATCTCACAAACCTGTGCTGATTTTGAGCTTGTAGAAAACCTCTTACAGGATGTTGCTCCCAGAAACAAACTCTTCTTGATCGATACCTGCGAATCAGGTGAGATTGAGGATCAGATACAGAGCCGTTATTATACTGAAGCGGGAAGCAGGGGGCTGATACCCCGGACAGTAAAGGGCTTAACAGTATCCGGTAAAAACGGTCATGATATTAAAAAAAGACCGCATCTTTATGATACCAATAGATATATCTATAATGACCTTTTAAGAAGATCAGGCGCAGTGGTATTTTCTTCCTCTCATTGTGGAGAATTTTCCTATGAAAGGGATGATATACAGAATGGGATTTTTACAGAAAAAATTATAAGCTGCTTAACGAACATTTCCGTGGATACAAATAAGGATGGTCTTATTTCAACTAAAGAAATGAGGGAGTTTGTGGCCCGGTCTGTGGCTGCAGAGACTAATTATCTTCAACATCCGACTGTTGACAGAGACAATATCTACCAAAACATTGGATTACCCGTTATACAGCTTGCTCACTCCGGTAGTATACAGCTTATTGAAAACAGTACAATCGAATATGGATCCTTAATCCCGTCATCCTGGCGGATGTCCGGGAAGAGTATAACAGGTACTGCGTGCAAGCTTGAATGGGCCATGGAAGAAGTTTACTCAGGCTCTCGATCTCTTAAGATTACCAATCCCGATACAAATAAGAACTGGGGTTATTGGTTTCAGACGGTAACTCAAGATATTCCGATCGGGAAAAAGCTAACCCTAAGAGCTTTTATTAAAACTGTCGATCTTGAGGGCGCCGGTACGGCTATTGCTATCCGCGGGGATGATACCATAAAAAGAACCGGGCCTGCTGAATATTTCTTTACCACACAAAAAATACAAAAAATAAGAGGCACAAAGGACTGGAATGAATATTGCCTTCAACCTTCTGATGTTATA
>JAUWZD010000103.1 GCA_030615505.1 Spirochaetales bacterium
TTACCGGAAAACTGCATAATGATAGACTGGCGTATTAATACGGAAGAATGAACCTAAAAAATAATACCTTATTCTAAAAATAATCTGTTGTTGTGACCAATAATTCCCGGATAAGAATTTTTAAGGACGTAAAACACCAAAGAAGAACATTTAAATAACCGTCTATCTTTTCGTCAATGGGAAATAAAAACTTTGGTGTTTTAGAAATGTAATTTTTCACCCACACGAGTTCAGCACAAAACATTATAGAGTATGCTGATATCATGCATAGACGCGATAATCAATATGAGGAAAAAGGTTATTCTTGCTTTCAATTTTCTTTAACCATTCCTTATCAAGGCTTCCTGCCATAACAGATTCATATATTCTGTTAAAGTTGTATATATGCTCTTTAGTGCGTTTTACAGCGTAAGGGACGGTAGTGCCTGTTTTCATTATAAAGGCCCAATCCGATGCCTGACAGAGAAGTAGTTCCCTGGCCGCCTGATTCAGCGCTCTTCTTAAAATACCTTTTTCTCCGGGGAATCGCCTGCATAATTCAACCATTCTTTCAGACGCTTTATGGAGATGCCTATATATCCAGTCGTTACTCCCTTCAAGCCAGACCTCTGCATATCCCTTGTTTCCCCAACTGGAAAAAGACGGTGTTGACACCTGGTTCTCCGGGTATTCTGCCAAATAGTCACTGGCCGTAATCATCTTGAGGCGATCAGGCACCATGGCAACCTTTCGGATCAAATATTCAATCCATGCAGGTCCCTCGAACCACCAGTGACCGAAGAGCTCTGTATCATAAGG
The DNA here is from genome assembly GCA_030615505.1 of Spirochaetales bacterium. GTDB lineage: Bacteria > Spirochaetota > Spirochaetia > SZUA-6 > DRHE01 > JAUWZD01. The sequence continues at coordinate 799 of JAUWZD010000103.1, forward strand.
GCACACAAAGATAGGAGGGCGATCCATGGATTTCTGCAATTGTTCAATTCTTATAAGCCTGGCTGTCAAAAAATGTTCGGCATGTTCTTCCGCTTTTTTCATGGCTTTCTCACGATTATAGAGAATTTTCTGATCCGTACGGCCGGTAATAGCGTAATATTTTATACCAGTATTAACCCTGATACCCCCATCATGGATAAAAGGCTCAATATATTCCAGGGGAAGATCAAATCCCACATCCCGGTAGAATTCCCGATACACATTATCGCCCGGATACCCCTCTTCCGATGACCACACTGCCCTGGAAGATTCCGGGTCCCGTCCAAATGCAGCTACCATATTGGGGCAGTACAGGGGAGCATAGACTCCATAATTCGGTCTTTGATCGGCGAATAGAATTCCATGGGCCTCCATGAAGAAGTATTTTAAACCCCTGGCTTTCAGGTAGTCCTCTACACCGGGGAAATATCCGCACTCAGGCAGCCATATTCCTTCAGGATTGGTTTCGAAGTGTTCAGTGTGAGAATCTACCGCAACCTCAATCTGCGCTTTAACTGCTTTGGGTACATTCTGCAGGAGAGGAAGAAAAGAGTGGGTCGCACTTGAAGTAATGAGCTCTAAATAACCCTTACTCTGAAAATATTTCAGGCGTGAAATGATATTGCGTTTATATCTATCAGTGAAATTCTTAAAGCAGTTCTCAAAACGCCTAAGATACATCCCGGCCAATTTATTGAGTTCAGGATCATTCTTTGTACGCTTGAGCTCAGCCTGAGCCAGATCGATTAAATTCTGAAGATGATTTATATAGCGCTCCTGCAGCAATTTATCCTGCAGCATCGCGGTGAGAGTGGGAGAGACTGAGACGGTCAGACGGAAAGGAATGTCGTCTGCTTCAAGCCGCTCAAAAACGTCTAACAGAGGTAAATAGGTCTCGGAAATTGCTTCAAGCAGCCAGTCTTCCTCTAAAAATCGCGGACATTCCGGATGTCTAACAAATGGGAGATGGGAGTGCAGAATTAAAGACAGACAGCCCATAGACATTCGCTACTCTCTACCTCGAGAGATAATCCTCTGAGGGATTATCTCCCGGCTTGAATGGGATTTGAATGACTCAGACTCAGTAAGCCGAGGCGAGGTGTCCTCATCATCCGGGTCCTGGATATCGGCAAGTGATCCTCCCGGGGTTTTTATCTTATTCGATCTGCTCAATATATGGCACTTTCCTTTAGACAGATATGCCAACTCCAGCACATACGAACAATTCTGATAGGGCAAATAGATATACCAGGATCTATCATGAAACTGAATCGGAATATCAAAAGAAGAGTTTGAATTACTGTTGTTAAATTGCGCCGACTCTAAATTGTGAACACGTAAAATTAACTGATCAAAGCCGGAATCCAATTTAATCTTTTCTATATTTTGATCTTCTATATCCCAATACGCAAAGGCCCAGTTTGGATCTCTAACCATAAAAACAACTTTTGTTTCATTATATCTTTCCGGAATTGGATACTCATCCTGTTTTACAGTATCGAACTCCTCATCTTCGGTAATAATAAATTTTGTTTTTTCACCTCGAATTGGGAGATTGTTCTGTTCATCCCTTTCTCTCTTTACCTCTTCAAGCGTCTCCAGGATAGAATCAACTAAGGCCGATTTACTCAAGTCCTCCCTTATTGAAAGGCCTCTACTTATTGCTATGCGCTCTAATTCCTCCATGGACACAGACAGGAGACGCTCCTTAGTCATAAAGACCTCCTTTTTATCCAATGACATCTGCTGTACAATGACGCCTGGGTCAATAATTAATCCTAAGACAATTGGAAAAACCATGTCAACCCCGGTTGAATGTATTAGCGATTTTATTTTGTGAGTTGAATCTTATACACATTTTGAAATCGCTCCTATGCTAAGATCTTATGGGCCGATTCTATAAGCCGGGAAAAATTTAGCGGGCACGGAAATGCGATAGCTCAAGGCCGGAGAAAATAATCTCGGTACTTAATAGAACTGTAATCATGGGATGGCCAGGTGGTATCGCGATTGCGGATGTACAACCGGTTCACAAGAGGGCTGGAATCAGAAGTGGCGCACGCCTTTAAGAGTTGAGGCTGAGTTTGAGCATACCAGATGAAGCATAACATCGCCAAAACCGAATATTTTCGCAAGCCTGTCCATGGGCCATTTAATCCACCATGCGGCCATGCCTTTAGCCATACCACCCCAGGTTTTTACCTTCAGAATCCGAAATCCCGACTCCTCCAGTATCCGCTTCATGGTGGCTTTGGAGAACAGGGTAAGGTGATCAGGTATTGCAGATCTCCATTTTCCTTTTAATATCCTTGCCTGCAGGCCCGCTATATTGGGGGTGGTTATGATGGCAAAACCCCGGGGAGCCAGTATTCTTCTTACCTCCGCCATGAATTCCTTCGGATTGGGTACATGCTCGATAAGATGGGATAGATGAATGACTGAAAAACTTGAATCCGGAAATGCCGCTTCTTTCAAGGTGCCGATAAAAATGGAAAGCTTTCGCTCATTTTTTGCATACTCCGCAGACTCCCGGCAGATCTCAATACCCCTTACATCCCATCCCTTCCCACGCATATACTCAAGCAGCATACCTGTGGCGCACCCTATATCCAGGAAATGAGAGCCCCGGGCAAAACCGGAGGTTAAGCGATCGAAATTGATATCCTTAAGCCCCAGTTTCATTAGATTAAAAAAATTTTTCTCGTTTTTAATTTCATATAGAAAATAGTTATTCCTATACCTGTTTTCAAGATCCCTGATAACGGGCTGAAGGTTTTGATACACTAAGCCGCACTGCCGGCATTTTACAAATCTAAAACCCTCACCTTTCAGAAAAAGGCTGTAACTTTTAGAATTACAGAGACTGCAGGCAACCTCGTAGACTTCATCCTGACCCGGGCCTGCTGAATAGGTCTTCATCTATTCTATTCACTTACAGTTAGAAATATTTCTTCAGAGATTTCATTTCCCGCGAAATCGCTTGAAATGACTAACAGATTGGTTTTCCCGGGAACGAATGTTACTATACCCAGGCGGTATATCCATTCAGATTCATAAACCTCACGGTAAACTAAATCGGTATGGACTAAAGCAATCTCAATACTCCCCCGCAGTGGCACTTGCTTCCCGGAAATATCGCCTTCCAGTATTCCTGCAGGCGCCCTACTCATGTTCTCATGGAGAGAATCAAAGATAATATTTGAGATCTCTTTTCCATCCTTATAGAGGAATATTTTGTACGGGGCAAACTTCCAGATAAAAGGAACATCCTCCCTCAGATCATAAAGCTCCACCAGCAATTCCGTTTCCCCCTGGCCCACGATTTCACCGCTCCGTATTTCCCTTAAATTCTCCCCATCCCTGAGATAGATATGCTTGATTACAGGGGGCTGGGAATCTTTAACTGGCGGCAATACCAGGAGAGGATTGATAATGGTATTCATCTCAGAGTCAATAATGGAAAGATGAAGATGCCTGCCGTAGGAATGCCCTGTATCACCGATTTTTCCCAGGGGCTCATCATGGTTAAATCTAATTCGATCCCTATCCATGCTGTTCTTTTCAAGATGAGAGTAAAGTGAGCGAATTCCTCCCTGATGCTGCAAAACACAGAAATCACCCAAACCAACCGGCACAGAAGTATAATCTTCATCCTTTTCGTAAGCAAATATTATCTCTCCGGGTGATATGGGTGTGATAATCTGTTTACCGCCACCTATATCCAGCCCTGTATGAAAATGATCGCCCCTGCTCTCACAGAATGTGGCCGTTAATATAATAGTATTTACAGGCCATTCAAATGCGAATAGAGGTACGGCGGAAAGAAGCAGAAATGATAATAAGAAGCTCTTCATTAATCCTCCAGCGCATCGATCCTTAAAAGAGAATTTTGGATTCCTATAAAGATGCGATTTTCAATCTGTTTTAAAAAAACGTCTTTACTCTTTATCGATCCCGCATAGAGTATGGTTTTAAGCGGACGAAATACAAAAAGATATGAATTACTTTTCACCCTTGTGCTTACAGAAACAATTCCATTCTTTGCAGTGCTTATACTCTGTATCTGCCCCGGCAGCTCAATGTGAGCCAAATTCTTTCGCTTAAGTTCTAAAACGCTTAAACCGGCTGCATCCTCAAAAAGCAGGAATCTTTTGTCCTCAGAATATTGAATCATCACCTCGCGTCTGAAATCCGAATCGAGTTCCAATGTAAACGAATGGGAAAATACATACTCCTTTTTATTAAGAATAGAAAGCTGTTGGGAATCGATCCCGGAGATTACGGCTACCTGCTTTCCATCCGGAGATATGGCTGTACCCAGAATCACGGGAATACGGCTGCCTTTGGGTTTGTATTCAAAGGAAACCTTCCCATCAGGATTTATTATTTTTAACATCCCTGCAAGTAGCCCGGCGACACAATCATCTTCTGCAAAGCTTAACGTAGTAATAGGCGAAGAAAAATCGTTTGACCATAGGATTTCTCCCTCTTCTGTTAGTCGCTTTATGCCGGATAGATCCGTATTCACCGAAAAGAGTCTCTTTCCCTCGCTATCCAGCAGCGGGTATCCATGACTCTTGTATCCGAATATAAAATTGCCATTAGGATCTCTAAAAACTTTATTATCTGATACTTTGGCAAAATTGATAAAACCGGAATCAGACAGGGCAATGTCATAAAGAACCTCATCAGAGTAATGAAGTTCGCCCTCTAAACTAAAGTAACCGAACCGGTTCCCCGCACGAAACCAGGAAAAGGGATTATCCGTACGCACTCTTTTATAGCGAGTTTTTAAGGACAGATCGATAGCCCATACAGGTCTTAAGCAGAGCTCTTTGCCTGAGGGATAGGAAAACAGAAAGAGATACACCGGGAGAAGCAGAACGGGTACAAAGAGAAGATATCTCTGTCTTCTTTTTTTCAATTAACCTTCTTCACTTGCTGAGTTTCCCGGTTTTTTGCAGCTTCTCCATCCTACGGGCATGCTCCTTTTTCTTCTGATCAGATTCCATCTTCGTTTTCCAGATATCTATCTTCCTTTTTATCACCTCCGCCTTGTCAGCCTCACCAAGCAGGATGTGCAGCCTTCTCAAAGCCGCCAGGAAGAGGATGCCCTGCTTGATATCATCCAAACGCATAGTTGAAAGCTCATATTTCTCCCTGTACCGGTCGGAGGCCTGTTGAAGGAGCCTTTTTGCTAAATTAAGGTGTGATAACCTATCTGAATATCCTTCTACTCTGGGATCAAGCTTGGCAATAAATGTTTTCATATTAATTAAATTCTTGGTGATCACTGCATAACGACCTTCCAGCTCTACAAAGGACCACTTCCATTTTGAATTTTCTCCAAATCCTTCGACCACTGAATCGATCGAGAAACCAATCTTCCTGGCTAAATCGTATTTCTGCTTATCCTTAAACTCCTCGACACGTGCTAAGGCTTCTTCATATTCGGAAAAAGGAACGTCCAGGTAGGGTGTAACAATCTCTTCTAAGCATATGATACATTTATAACAGCATTTTCTAGCCTCATTGAGGTAACCCTCATTCTTTATCCCTAAGAGGCTTAATGACAGTGCGCTCGTCAGAATATAATAGGATACCTGATTGAGATACTGCTCTGCAAGCTGAAGCTGCATGTAGCCTACACCCCTGGGTCCGTTTTGTGCATTTTCACTTTCAACAGTGGTTTTAATTTTTTCAATTTCACTTTCCAGTAATTTAGTTTCTATCTGGATTTCTTCTATACGTTGTTTATGCTCTTTTATTTTCTCTGAATATCTCTTTTTTGCTTCAGCGCTTATTTTTTCCATCCGTTACCCGCCTCTTTAAGTACCATACTTTTTTAATAATTCATCCGCATGCATTAGAGATGTTTCTCCCCTTTTATCGCCTGAAAGCATTCTGGCAATCTCCTCCTGCCTTTTACGCCCGGTGATTCTTTCAGCCAGGGTTACTGTCCTGTTCTGTTTATTTACTTTTTCAACTTTGATATGATTATCGGCACGAACCGCGATCGTGGCAAGATGCGTTATACAGAGTATCTGCTTGAGGGCAGACAATGTTTTCAATCTTTCCCCCACGGATAGGGCTACTTCTCCGCCAATGCCGACATCTACTTCATCAAATATTAAGGCATTAATATGATCCGATTCAACTAATATGGATTTTATGGCCAGCATAATCCTCGAGATCTCACCCCCTGAAGCGATCTGAGCCAAACGCTTGAAGGGTTCACCAAGATTCGGAGAAATCATAAATTCCACTTTATCCTTGCCATATGGAGTGTAAACGGGTTTGCCGGACTCGTTCTCCTTATCCTGAGTGTGAACCTTGAATCGCACCTTGGGCATGCCCAGGTGTATTAGCTCCTCTTCTATTCTTATCTGGAGTTTTTCCGCTGCTTTATGCCGCATGCCGGAGAGAGTTTCCGCCTTCTGCCTCAATTCTTTCTCTACAAAAGTAATCTCGGCTTCACAATTTTTTTTATCCTCCTCCCAATTCTCGATTCTCTTGAGCTCCTCATGGCAATGGGCGCTGTGTTTTAAAACCTCCCCGATGGTATTACCATACTTTTTTTTGAGCTTTCTTATCAACGCCAGTCTCTCCTCCAAACTCTCCAGTCGCGCGGGATTATAGTCTATACTCGATCTATAGTGTCCTATACTCTCAACAAAATCCTCAATTTCATAAAAAGCACTGTCGAGCTGATTGGAAAGCTCCTTCTGCCCGGGATCGATGCGGAGTACTTCCGACATGGATGCCCTGGCTTTTCGCAAAAATGTAAGCGCGCCCCCCCGGCTTTCAGCCGTACCGTTATATACTTCCTCCAGGCAATGGGAAAGTTTTTCGTAGTTCGAGAGTATCTTCAGTTCCTTCTCAATCTCTTCATCCTCACCAATCTTTAACTTCGCGTCCTGGATTTCTTTAATGGAAAATTCCAGTAAATCAATCATACGAGATCGTTCCTGCTCTTTAGCAATCAAACCTGAGTATTTTTCCCTAAGCTTTAAGAGTCGGGTGTAAAGTGAATAGAAAACACCGGCTAAATCTTCGCATCCTCCGTACCGATCAAGAAGCTTTCGATGATTTTCCAGATTCAAGAGGGACTGATGCTCGTGCTGTCCATGCATATCAAAGAGAAAACCTGCCAGCTCTCTCAAATCAGAGAGGGTAAAGGGCGAAGACTGCACAAAAACGGAACCCCTGCCGCTTTTTTTCACCAGCCTCCGGATGATTATTGAGCTATCCTCCACTTTAAGCCCGTGGGCCTCTAACCAGTTCAAAGCATCAGGATTGTCAGCTACGCGGACAACACCGGAAATAACCATTTCATCGGCGCCGGATCGGATTGTCTCCGTATCGGCCTTCAGTCCGAGTATTAGGCCTAAAGCCCCTATAAGTATGGATTTGCCTGCTCCGGTTTCGCCTGTCAGCACATTCAATCCCGCAAAGAAACGGATATTTAACTGATCGATGAGTGCATAATTGTGAACAATCAGCTCTTCAAGCATTGGGTTCTCCGGCCCAGTTCAATTTGGCTCTCAATACCTCATAGAAGTTACGCTTGTCCGAAAGAATGATATGCGAATATTTTTCCGATTTGCGCAAAATCACGCGGTCCCCGGGTAAGATCTCAAATACATCCTGTCCATCGATCGTAAGTGTAATATTTGCCTTCTGCTCCTCTTCCACCTCAATTTCAAGAATTTCATCTCCCGGCACAACTATGGGGCGATTTGACAGGGTGAAAGGACAGATAGGATTCAGAATAAAGGCTTCCATTTCCGGATGTAAAATTGGTCCGCCTGCGGACATTGAGTAGGCTGTAGACCCCGTCGGCGTCGCAACAATAAGACCATCTGCTCGATAGCGCCCGACATATATTTCGGAGAGATGAACCCTAAGGCAAATAATCTTGGATGCTCCTGAATTCCTTATCACTGCATCGTTCAAGCCTCTGAAAGAGGCAATTTTCACACTTTCACGCTCCACTCTTGCTTCAAACATTAAGCGCCTGCTGATTCCGAGATAGCCGGACAGATATTTTTCCAGGGCCTCAATCCATTCCCCCCTGGACACATCTGTTATAAAACCAATATCCCCAAGATTTACAGCTAAGATAGGAATATCTTCTCCTGCCAGTATATGGACACAATAGAGTAATGTGCCGTCACCCCCTATGGTAATCGCTAAATCCGTTCCAGGAAGCAGATCAGGATCAAAATCATTTTGGACTGGAAGTATTTTTATCTCAACATCTCTTTCATGAAAGTAAGACTCTGCCTCCCTTGCCAGTAAACGCGCCTCTTCTCTTAATAGATTAACTACAATAATGACCCTGCTAATTTTTATTTTCATATTTTTTTAAAATATAGACTAGTGCGGCCTTCGGCCGTATCCAAACGAATTTTAAAGAAAAACCTTGTTGGTTCCACCCTGTGGGTAAAATAACAAGATTTAAGGCCATCATAGTACAGACTATACCCATTCAGATTTTAATTGTAAAGCCAAAGTTGTTTAAGGCAGGGTTGAAAGAACTTTAGAAATGAGTTGAACATTCCTCCTGCCCAATGTTGGGTATAGGGGGAACAGCAGACAGCGCCAGAAGAGATTCTGCGCGTTTGGACATGATTTTTGTTTAAGCCTTGGGTCCCGGATAGATTCGGCCATGGCTATAATCGAATCTGAGAATGCCGGCATGGTTTCTATGTTTTTTCTCATGGCATACTGACGAACCTCTTTCAAGCCGTTATTAATAAGGACTGGAAAGGCAACATTAATATTATGCCCTTCTCCGGGTTGAACCAGGGTTCTATGCCTTGATTTCGCCAGAGATTGTGAAAATACCTCGGCAATCTCCTCTCTTGTATGAATAAACTTATTGATATCTTTCATTTGAGACAGTCCCAGGGCTGCATTAATGTCTGGTAAAAGGATGTTTGAGCTGTATTCTTCTATAATTTGCTTAATTCTCCCTTTTATTCCTTTATCTCTGGCTAAGAGTATTCCCCCGCCTCCGGCAGTTATAATACCTTCCGGCTCCAAAGAAATCACACTTACATCACCCAAACTGCCGCAGCGCCGGTCGCCCGCTCTCCCACCAAGAGCCTGAGTTAGATCTTCAATAATGGGTATTTTAAATCTCGTGATCGCTTCTACGTCCGGGATATATCCCATGGTGTAATAAAGGATAACAGCCTTTGGCTTTTTAGATAAACACTTCTCAACTTCAGAGGCTAAAAGCACCCCTGAATCCGGATCCACATCTGCTATCAGTGGAACTAAGCCTCTCTTCTTTAATAGCTTCAGGTATAGAGAGGGAGCGAGTGCCGAGATCACCACTGCATCAGTGTTATGTAATTCTAAAGAATCTAAAGCAAAATGAATAGCTTCTGTATAGCTTGAAAGACAATATCCACCCACCATATCCAGAAAAATTGACAGTGCTGAAGCCAACTCACGATTATGAGACCCGGGTCCGATATGATCTGATACCATACATGTCAACACACTGTCCATATTTTTACGTTTTATTGTAGGACGATACACAGGTACTGCCACAGATTTGGTTTCCTATTTGCTTATATCACTGATCTGCTGGAGTTCGCGGGGATTAAAAAGACGGCTAATATCTAATATGATCAGATATCCTTCTTCTTCCCTGACAACCCCCTGTATATATTCAGAACCTATGCCGGTGATCATTTGCGGCGCAGGCTGAACTATCTTTAAATCAATAGTTACTACCCTTGAAACCTTATCAATAATCACGCCGAGCTGCATTTGATTGATTTTAATAATAATAATACCGCTCAACAATTCCTCTCCTGCACTGAGCTGTACTTTCTTGAAATGAAAACGCTCATGAAGGTTGATAATGGGTATGATAGACCCCCTCAAATTAAGGATGCCCGCAATATAAAGCGGGGCATTGGGAATGGCCCTAATCTCCTGATCCCTCACTATTTCTTGAACGTCCATTATATCAATGCCGTATTTTTCATCTCCAAGCCGGAATGTTACCAACTGTAATTGCTCATCTTGCCCGGCCATAGTTCCTCCTTAAAAATAAGGGTATAATACCTGTCATCTACCTAGTCGATCTCATCATCACACACAAGCGGAACAAACCGACAGCCAATACTCTCCCAGCTTTCAAACCGATTACCCAGCCTTCGAATTATTATGATATTCTGATAACTATGGGATTCTCCAATGGGTATAACGAGGATGCCGTTATCGGCCAGCTGCTCCTTTAATGGACGAGGCACGGATGATGCCGCAGCAGTTACTAAGATCCTGTCATAGGGGGCATATTCTTTCCACCCCTTTGATCCATCCCCCACCATGAAGTATATATTCTTATAGCCCAGCTTTACAAGCAGAGCCTTAGCCCGTTTGGTAAGGGAAGAGATGCGCTCTATGGTATAGATCTCCCTGGCAAGCTCAGCCAGCACCGCAGTCTGGTATCCGCTTCCCGTTCCGATCTCCAATACCTTTTCTTTTCCCAGCAGCTTCAGTTTCTGGGTCATAAAAGCTACCATATAGGGCTGGGAAATAGTCTGATTGTAACCTATGGAGAGAGGATAATCCCCATAGGCTTCCTCTATGCGCCTTCCGCTCATAAACTGATGCCTCGGAATCTTCTCCATTACCTCATTAACTCTCTCATCTCGCAAGCCTCGGACATGGATCTGAAATTTTACCATGCGCTTCGCATCAGGGTTGTCAGGATATTCAATTTTCAAGGCTTACTCCTGCAGGCATATCAGATTCAATAAACTACGAGAACCGGAAGATGACGCCTTCATAGCTGCTCGCAGTAAAGTCGTAATCTGAGCCGTCAATTCCAACAGCCAACTGCCTAATCACCTGCTGTTAATTCCCCCTCGCTTAAGTTGGTTTCATCCGCGCTTGCGCGGGAATCCTTGGCGCGCAACTTGGATAATTTATACCGCTTTAACAGCATCCTGAGTGCATCGTTGACTGCTTCTGTTCTGTTATGATAAAAACCTTCTCGAACCATTTCATCAATACCCTCCAACAGGGTGGTTGAGGTTTCCACATATGTTTTGGACAATATACACCTCCTCTATAAAATGATTACCAAAAACCTTGTAAAAATAGTAAGGTTTTCCTCATAGGTTTTTTTGTGTGCAGCCGAAGGCCGCCCTAGTTTATATATAATTTAATCCTTATATGAGCAATCTTCAACGGTTTATGGCAAAACGTAAGATGACAATTTACTGATCGCTTTTTTATCAATCCTCATCCAGGCCTCAATAAATCTACTGAACCAGCCTGTTTCAATAAGCAGTTGAATATACCTATATAGATCTTTTGATTTTCTTTTTACATTCTTACGAAAGTCTCTCAGTGTATTTTCATTTCCCAGGTCTGAAACGACGCGGATGCTTATGGGAGGTATATTATTCTTCAAGGCAGCAATAAAAACGCCTGCAGTTTCCCAGTTGGAACCGGAAACATGAAATAGAGAAAATAAAGCTTCCCTCATGGAAAGGGATCCGATTAAATACTCTCCGCAAGCCTGGGTTCCTACCCGTACAGAAAATCCCGAAGAGCGCCCTTTCAGAACGGCATCTCTCTGAAGAGATTCTCTAATAGAAGAAGAAAGTATATTGAATCCTGAAGGCAGCTTCATTTCAGGGATGCTCTTGGCTGGAAATCCATTTCCGGAAATATCATACTCATAACAGCACTCACTGACTATGATTTGACCTACAATAGCTCCCGGCTCAATACCAGCACAGGTTCCTGAATCAATGACTAAATCCGGACAATAATGAATGCACCCTGCGGCTGTAGCACTCGCAGCTCTGGCCTTTGCCGGACCCGATTCAATGGCAATAATTTCACTATTTCCGATAACACATCTCCCAGTTTTACATCCCATAAGGGGAGAAGTATCCCGAAGACGAAGAATCTCACGGCAGGAGTTGAATTCAACAGGAATAGGGCAAATAAAGAACAGCTTCATTTTTTATATATATAGCCTTAAATTACGCTTATATCAATAAAAAAAGAGGATAGATCCGTCGATCTATCCCCTTGTGCTGCTTTGAGGCAAAAAAAAGGGCAAGGAAAGGAGGTGAAACTTACCCGACGGTGCAATAAAACCGCCTTAAAACGCCTCTTTAATAGAAAAACAACATTTAGTTTATTTGGTTACATTTTTATTTATTGAATAATCGGTTTATATGTGTTACATTGTGCACATGAAACAAATTACTATTCGTGAACTCCACATTAAAACCGGAGAATGGGTGCGGCGGGTTGTTGATGAGGAAAGGATCGTTATTACAGATCACGGCCGGCCGATCGCTACTATAGTACCGTTTCAACTTGATGATAGTGTTACACCATTTAGCGAACGGAAGATGTTTCCGGAGTTTAAAGCCTTACCGTCCCTTCAAGGTGATTCCACGCAATACATCTCAGAAGACCGAGACCGGTAATGACTTACTTCGACACCTCCTATCTCCTTAAGTGCTATGTAAAAGAGAAGGGTTCTGACAAGGTACTCCAGTTGGCAAACGAAGGTGGTGGTATAGCTTGCTCTATATACGGCAAAATGGAGCTTTTTGCTGCACTTCACAGGAAACTTCGAGAAGCTGAAATCGCCAGAGATACTTTTGATATTATCCTCAAACAAATGGAGCTTGATGATGAACAGCACCTCTGGCACTGGTTCCCGCTTACTACCCGTCTTTTAGAATCTATCTGCCAGGCTTTTCGAACCGTTCCGGAATCTTTATTCCTCCGTGCTGCCGATGCGCTTCACCTTTTTTGTGCACGGGATAACGGTTTTTCTGAAATCTACAGTAACGACCGACATCTGCTTGAAGCTTCCAACTTTTTCGACCTGAAGGGTTGTAATGTAATATTAGCTGATTAAAAGATCAAAAGGACCTGCTATTAATTGGAGGTATGGGGACTTGAACCCCAGGCCTATGGCTTGCAAAGCCATCGCTCTAGCCGACTGAGCTATACCCCCAGGGATTTCTATCTATTTTTGTAATATTTCTTCGCTTAATGATACTTAAAAAATAGGGTTAGGAAGAAAAGGATGGGAATATAATTCTCTTAGAAAGGAGGTGATCCAGCCGCACCTTCCGGTACGGCTACCTTGTTACGACTTCACCCCCCTTACCAGGCATACCTTCGGCACCGTCCCCCTCTACAGGTTAGACAAGCGACTTCGGGTACCCCCAACTCGGGTGGTGTGACGGGCGGTGTGTACAAGGCCCGGGAACGTATTCACCGCGCCATTCTGATGCGCGATTACTAGCGATTCCAACTTCATGGAGTCGAGTTTCAGACTCCAATCCGAACTTAAGGCCGGCTTTAAAGCGATTGGCTCAACGTTGCCGTTTCGCTGCGCGCTGTACCGACCATTGTAGCACGTGTGTAGCCCAGGACATAAGGGCCATGATGATTTGACGTCATCCCCACCTTCCTCCGGTTTGTCACCGGCAGTTCCGCCTGAGTCCCCAACTTAATGCTGGCAACAGACGGTAGGGGTTGCGCTCGTTGCGGGACTTAACCCAACATCTCACGACACGAGCTGACGACAACCATGCAGCACCTGTGTGCACGTCTCATAAGAGAAGGCCTGCTCTCACAGACCGCCATGCGCATGTCAAGCCCTGGTAAGGTTCCTCGCGTATCATCGAATTAAACCACATGCTCCACCGCTTGTGCGGGCCCCCGTCAATTCCTTTGAGTTTCACCCTTGCGAGCATACTCCCCAGGCGGTGCACTTATCGCGTTAGCTGCGGCACTGATGCCTTATAAGCACCAACACCCAGTGCACATCGTTTACAGCGTGGACTACCAGGGTATCTAATCCTGTTCGCTCCCCACGCTTTCGCGCCTCAGCGTCAGTCCATGGCCAGGAGCCCGCCTTCGCCACCGGTGTTCTTCCTGATATCTACAGATTTCACCCCTACACCAGGAATTCCAGCTCCCTCTCCTGAACTCTAGCCCAGCAGTTCCCAGCGCAATTCTCCGGTTGAGCCGGAGCATTTCACACCAGGCTTACTGAACCGCCTACGCGCCCTTTACGCCCAATAATTCCGAACAACGCTCGCCCCATACGTGTTACCGCGGCTGCTGGCACGTAATTGGCCGGGGCTTATTCCTTAGCTAACGTCATCAGCAGGGCTTTCCACTCCCCACCTTATTCTTCACTAAGAAAAGAACTTTACAACCTCACAGCCTTCTTCGTTCACGCGGCGTCGCTCCGTCAGGCTTTCGCCCATTGCGGAAGATTCTTAGCTGCTGCCTCCCGTAGGAGTCTGGGCCGTGTCTCAGTCCCAGTGTGACCGTGCACCCTCTCAGGCCGGCTATCCATCGTCGCCTTGGTGGGCCTTTACCCCGCCAACTAACTAATGGACCGCAGGCTCATCTCCAGACAACACATTCTGCGCCTTTCACCCTTAAACCTTTTACTCTAAGGGCCTCATGCGGTATTACCCCATGTTTCCATGGGCTATCCCCCATCCAGAGGTAGATCACCTACGTGTTACTCACCCGTTCGCCACTCTCATCCCGCCCGAAAGCAGGACTACCGTCCGACTTGCATGCTTAATACGCGCCGCCAGCGTTAGTTCTGAGCCAGGATCAAACTCTCCATCATATTTTAACCTTCCACTTAAAGCAGAAGGTCTTCATTATTAATTTTGACTATTTCCCGCTCTCTCTTCTCCCCTTCCCTCATTCTTTCAA
>JAUWZD010000069.1 GCA_030615505.1 Spirochaetales bacterium
AAGCTTGATGGCATGCAAAAAGACTGTGTCATTAATTTGGATCACATCCAGACAATCTCAAAAGGGAAAATTGGCTCCCTTATTACAACACTTTCTTCAGAGAGGTTAACACAAGTACATAGAGCTATACTATTTGCGCTGGATTTGTAGTATATAATTTTGGGCTGAGATAACAAGGCGCTCCACCTGACCGCTATTCCGCTGGCGCTCCATAGCAGCAGGTGAGCTTGATCGTTAGCCCATAATGGTATAAAAATATTAATGTATTTCTTCGATAAAAAAAAGCATAAACTGCCACATATCCATGTGAAGTATCAAGATCAGGAAGCAGTATTTTCAATTTCAGAAGGAGAACTCATTTAAGGGGAATTGAAGCCCAACAAATTGAAGCTCGTTCAAGCCTGGATCGAAATTCATAAAAAGAATTGATGGCGGATTGGGAGCTTGCAGCCAACGGTCAAGAAATATTCAAAATTGATCCGCTCAAGTGAGCTGTATTATGAATCCAAGAGTTAAAGAAGCAACTCCAGGTCAAAATTTTACAGTGCACATCAACCCAAATGCCCCACCTGGTCTTTAGGTCTCTCCCGCACAGCATTATGTTATAATCGCACATATATCAGATTTGGAGAACGGAGGAACCTATGGAACGTGTACTTGCCTTTGGATGTCATCCCGACGATATTGAATTCATGGCTGCAGGAACCCTGGCGCTGCTTGCGGAGCGAGGCTACGAAATCCATCTGGCTACCATGGCCGGTGGAGAGGTGGGCTCACCCACATTGAACAGCCAGCAGATTCGAGCCCAACGCCTGAAAGAGGCGGAACGCTCAGCAAGGATATTGAGAGGTTATTATCACTTCGCAGGCGGATTTGATCTGGAGTTAGAGTACAACAATCACTATCGGAAGATTGCGGTCCGGGTAATCAGGGAGGTAAATCCCCAGATTGTACTTACCTGTCCTCCAATGGACTATCTGGTAGACCATGAGATCACATCCCAGCTGGTACGCAACGCAGCCTTTATTGCCTCGGTTCCACTGTTCGACTGTGGTGTTTCCATCACCCCAATGGGAAAAATTCCCTATCTCTACTACTGGAATGCGATTGAAGGAAAGGATATCTTCGGCCGGCCATTACCCCTTCAATTTGGTGTTGACATTAGCTCTATGATGATTACAAAAGAAAAGATGCTGCGCTGCCACGAGTCTCAGGCTGAATGGCTGAAATACATCACCAAATGGGATGCCTATACTGAAAAAATGAAGCAAGCCAGTAAAGCTGATGGACAGCGGATAGGCAGGCAGTATGGAGAATGCTTTATCCAGCATTTAGGCAGCGGGCATCCGCAGGATAATATTCTTAAAACAATTCTTGGTGATCTGGTAGTGGAAACGAATGCCAGCTCAGCATCTTGCGGAATCTGAGGCTAAAAAAACCGGAAGTACTGCTAAACTATTCCCATGATATTCTGAATAATGAAGTACTCCAGATCCTCATAATTTCTTGATTCACAGAGTTCTTCCAATTTTTTCCTGTCCATTTTTTTTGCTACCTCAAGCAAGTCGAGAAAGATCTGTTTACTGTGAACCAAATGCTGTGTGGCTGACTCATCCTTCTGAGTCCTAAGAGCTTTAACATCCAACCCAACAAATTCACCATCAGCACCGTAATCATTCTCGTATAGCACGAGGACTTGATCAAAGGCACGCTTCAAATTAATAGCTCCGAAGATTCTATCTTCATCGAATTTTAACCCATTCTGATCGTTTAAATGAACACTCCAAAGCTTCTTATGATAAAGTGCGAAACCCATCTCTATGGCCGGGTCTAGGCCTGCCAGAATAGCGTGAGCACTCTCAATCAGTACTCCTACACGGTCAGGATCGATGGTCTTGTAGCAGACGGAGAGAAAATGACCGGTTGTGGGCATATAAGCATGATCCATAGGCTCATTGGGTTTCATCTCACCGAGAATCATGATCTCTTTATCATACTCAAGCATTGCATTGATGGCTTTTACGAAGCGCTCACTGCTCAGCCTGTGATCCTTGGATTCATTCACATATATACCCTCTCTGGCAGGCCAGAGCACAATTTTTTTTGTTCCGAGTATATTGGCAATATCAATGGCTTTCTTAGAGCGCTCACGAGCATACTCTCTTGCTATTGGATCATTTGCTGTATAGCCTCCATCAATGGTGAGGGGATGTTCCCATAGTCTCGGAGCGACAAACTCAGGGATCAACCCCGCATCATCAATCATCCTCTTCATTTCTTCTGCTTCTTTGACTATTTGATCGCGGGGGACATCCACACTTGATACGGCATCATCATCGTGAAATTGTATACCTTCAAAACCCAGCTTTTTGTACAACGTCAGCTTCTCTGCAAAAGAAACTGTTTTTCTCACTTTCGGACCGAAGACATCAGCCCCTTCGTGAATATTCCAAGGTCCGAATGAGAATCTGAACTGTGCTTTATCTGACATCAGGTAACCTCCTTATAAACCTGGACTGCTTGTGGCTTCCAATTAATTGTCAAACCCTTTCTAACAGTTCTTTGGTCTGTTTTAGCGATTCTGTATGATCCATACTTGGCCAGTATTCAAGCCCGATATAGCCCTTGTATCCGAGTTTATAAATTTCACTTAATATAAATGGATAATTTAATTCGCTGTTACCCGGTTCATGTCTTCCGGGTACGCCGGCTACATGGAAGTGCCCGATATACTCTATATTTTCTTTTATAAAGCCTGTGATATTTCCTGACATTATCTGCATGTGATAAATATCGAAAAGCATTCTGGCGTTTTTATGATTAACCGCTTTCAGAACCTTGAGACATGTAAAGGGATCATCCAGGAAATAATCGGGGTGATCCACCTTAGTATTAAAAGGCTCTAAAAGGATGGTTATATCATCTTTTTCACAGATCTTAGACACTGCTATGAGGATCTCTATCATATTATCCAGGGCTTCTTCATTTGGAAGAGCGCTGATTTTGTTGCCGCTTCCGCTAATTAATTTCTTGCAGTTAAGCTTTTTTGCTATGGAGATCACTTCGCCGAGACTGTCAATTAGAAGGTTCCTGTCATTCTTATCGATCAGCGAGCCAACGATTCCACCGTCAGGGTGATTGAATACAAAATCTGTAGTAATAAGACCATACTTGTCATTCAATTCCTCAATCATGTTTAGATCTTTAGATTCATCTATGAGCTGTCTGCCGTCAAACCGCTTATTATGAAACCAGAACTCATAGTTAGTAAATCCAATACTATGTATTTTCTGAATTCGCTCTTTATAACTAAGATCAGAAAAGAATGTCTCAATACAAACACCTATCTTGCTCATGGCTATCCTCCTTGTGATTTCCCGGTTCCATTAAAGCATCACTGATGCAACTTTTCTTATGCCTTCAGCTATCTGCGCGCAGTCCTCCTCGCTCAACTGTGGAGGGATATCAAAATGAATGGAACGGGAAAGCCAGTCTATCGTCTGCGGACAATCATCTTTTGAATATTCAGGCGCTGGACCGCAGAGGGGACAGTTAAACGGACATCCCTTTTTAGTGGGCATCATTTTATCCATAAGCATATTCCAGTGGTGGTATATATGCCAGTCGGGAACCCCCTTATTGTATATACCTCCTGCTTCCACGCCTTCTGCATTAAGCGCCGTAACGAAATCTTCTACCAAAGCAGTTTCAGGCAGGTAGACGATAAGGCAGACTGCCGTATCACCCTCTTTATCGGTTATTTCTCTGAAATCAAGACCGGGCAGATCAATTATGTTTTTTTTTATCAATGCTTTATTTCTCTGCATACGTCGAACAATATGATTCAGCTTTCTAAACTGTGCCAGCGCAACGGCACCCGTCAATTCACTCATCCTGAAGTTCACCCCAAAGAATATCTCTCCCTCAAACTCAGGAGGCGCAAAACGGTCTTTTCTCCAGCAGGCGGCCACATCATGATAGGCCTGGGATCTAATATAAATTAAGTCATCATCGGTCGCCAGTATTCCTCCCTCTCCGGAGGTTATGATTTTATGATATTGAAGTGAAAAGCATCC
Organism: Spirochaetales bacterium; assembly: GCA_030615505.1. Lineage (GTDB taxonomy): Bacteria > Spirochaetota > Spirochaetia > SZUA-6 > DRHE01 > JAUWZD01. Next base: position 4,077 of record JAUWZD010000069.1, read on the forward strand.
TGCATCCCCGAATGATCCTAATTTTTGCCCCCGGTAACTACCCCCATTGGATTGGGCAACATCCTCGATCACCTTTAGGTCGTATTTACTGGCTGCTTCCATGATTTTATCCATCCTGGCAGGCATGCCGCGCATATGCACTGGGATAATTGCCTTTGTCTTTTGAGTTATCTTTCTCTCAAGATCTTCTATATCCACAGTAAGAGATTTATCCACGTCAGCCACAACAGGAACAGCCTTAGCAGCTACTACGGCAGCACAGGTGGCAAAAAAAGTGTAGGCTGGAACAATGACTTCATCTCCCGGCTCAACACCGACAGCAATTAGCCCGCTTATCAATGCGGATGTGCAGGAATTGAGCGCCAGACAGTATCTCTTACCTAAAAAATACTTATATTCTTCTTCGAGCTTTTTCACTTTGGATGGAAAATCCTTCGGTCCGTAGTAGCGGAATAGGTATTTTGCATCCAACACCTGCATAACTTCCCTTTTTTCTTCCTCTCCTATTTCCAGGCCCCCGGGGAACATTGGTAGATTAGGTGTTGTTTTTGCCTTTGGCCCACCGTTAACAGCCAGGTCGGTTTTTGTGTAGTTCATTAACTCTATCCCTTCAATCCGCTCATTGTGATGCCCTGTACGAAGTACTTTGATAGAAAGATGTAAAGAATCAGAATGGGAATACAGGCGATCACGCTCACAGCAAGCTGTTCCGGATATGGGGTGTTATAACCACCCTTAAACAGTGCAATTCCCTGGGGCAGTGTTCTCATCTCCGGAGTGGAGATAAGGATCAGCGGCCAGAGGAGAAGGTTCCACACCCACTGGGCATGAAATATTACCAGGGCCAGGAGGGCAGTCTTAGCCATGGGAATACCGATTCGAACGAAAATCGCATACTCATTGGCCCCATCGATTCGGGCTGCCTCGATAAAATCATTCGGAACAGCATAAAAAAATTGGCGCATCATGAATACGCCGAACGCGGTCAGGCTTTCCGGGATGATGAGGCCGAGATAAGAGTTCTGCATGCCCATTCTGCGCACCAGGATAAAAAGGGGAACCACGATCGCTTCGAAGGAGATCATTATTGTAGAGAGCACTATTGTAAAAAGCAGATTATTACCTTTGAACTTATACTTGGCGAAACCGTAGCCGGAAGTTGCAGAAAAGAAGAGACACAACAGGACTGCGAAAACTGCTACTATGAAGCTGTTGAAAATGTAGCGGGGAAAATCAAAGTCCGGAAACTCGAAGAAGACGTTTCGATAGCTTCTCCAATTCCACTTCGGAGGGAAAAAACGAATCGGGAGGGAAAGAACATCTTTGTTGAGCTTTAAAGATGAGATGATCATCCAGAAAAAGGGAAATACAAAGGCGAAACCGATCGCCCCAATCACAACGTACAGAATGATTCTCTGGATATTTTCTTTAGATCGATAGGACACCATAAAGCTATCCTTGTATCGCACCGGATTTGAAGAGCCGTAGCTGAATCAGGGAGAATATCAGCAGGCTCAGGAAGAACAGAACAGAGATAACGGCGGAGTAGCCGAACCTGCTAAACTCGAAGGCTTGTCTGAAGATGAGCAGGGCAAGGATCTCTGTAGACCTGCTGGGACCGCCCTTGGTGATTACATACTGAATGGTAAATTGTCCGAAAGAAAAGATCACGCAGGATACAACGGCCAGGGTTATGGTATTTCGCAGTGAAGGAATGGTGATGTATAAGAGCTGCCCCCAGAAACCGGCGCCGTCGATCCGGGCTGCCTCATACAGGCTGTCGGGTATGTCCAGCAGTCCGGCAATGTAGATAACCATATAATATCCAACCGCCTTCCAGACGTAGATGATAATCATTGCATAGGGGGTGACGCGGGTATTTACGAGCCAGGGGATTGTTACACCGAAAAGTCTTCGAAAAATAATTGTAATAAGACCTGTAGTCTGGTACATGTATTCCCAGACCACACCGACAGCCACAATCGAGAGAATCACCGGCAGAAAGATCATAGATTGAAGGAAGTTTTTCCAGCGGATCAGGCGGCTGGAGAACATAATAGCGAAGGCAAATGCCAAAAGGTTTATAGCCGCAACGCTGATTCCACTAAAGTGGATTGTACGCCAGAATGAGTTGATCACCCGTGTATCGTGTAACATGGTCTTAATGTTTTTCAATCCCACAAACACCTTCGGGCTGAGCAGGTTCCATTCGCAGAAAGACAGTCGAAAGGCGCTGATCATAGGGTAGATCAAAAAAACTGAGAAAAAGATCAAGGTTGGCAGAATGAACACATACCCGTGCCTCTGCAGCCGGGTTACAGAATAACTGACCTTGCGCATGAGCTCTCCCTTTATAAAGCGAACGTCCCCGGCCAATCCGGGGACGTTCCTTGTCTGGCTTTTTACTGCAGGATAGAGCGGATATCCTTCTGAAGCTGTTTAACGGAATCCTCGACCGCGCTTCCTTCATACATTATCCGGGAAATAGCCCCCCAAACGGCATCTGTGACCTGCGCCCCCTTAGTGGAGGACAGCCAGACCGCCGGCCTGGCCAGCTCACCCTTGAAGACCTCATCGTAGTATGGAATAGAATCCTTGGCCAGTTTAGCATCCAGGCCATGGGAACCGTCCGAAAGAGTCTTTCGCGGTTGGTGATAACCAAATTTAATAAACTCATTCGGTTGGCTTGCCAGGGTGTCAAGCCACTCCCAGGTCAGGACTGGATCTTTGGCAAGACGAGACACATAGACACAGTAGCCGTATCCCACACCGCCCTGATCTTTTCCGTCCGGAAAGCGGGGATAGGGGAAGGGCTCTACATCTTTCCTTGGCACGGAATAAGTATCCAGCACACCCCAGTACCAGGTACCGCCGGTCAGGAAGGTGGCCGTCTTGCCATTGCCGAACCCCTCGCGATCGTTGTCGAACAGACCAGGATCCCAGATCTTGTCTTTAACTGCAAAATCAGTGGCAGTCTTCAGGCCCTTTGCCAGCATTTTAGGCTTGTCCATGCTTGCAATAAAGCCGCTTTCGGTACCCCAATCCAAATCTAACTGCTCCATCATGGCCAGGACGACCAGAAAGTTAAAAATTCCTTCTTTGGAGTTACAGGCAAAGCCGTTGCGCACCCGCACGCCGCCTTCTTCCTTGACCAGCTTATTACAAACGCTTGTGAAATCATCCCAGGTCTTGGGCTTGTCCGTGGCGGGGTTCAAACCTGCTTCTTTCATATAGGCAGTGTTGATCCAGGCCACGTAATTCGATAGCTCGAAGGGGATGCCGTAGTACTTGCCCTGCCAGAAGCCCCCGCAGGTTTCGATAGCCCCCGGAGTCCACATGTCTTTCACTTCGTCAACCGTTTTTTTACCGAATCCTTCCGGTTTGATCTCGATCATCTGACCTGCTCCAAGGAACTCGGCGGATTCACCGTTGTTCAGGGCGAAGGAGTCGATTTCCCCGTCAGCGGCCAGGGCCGTGCGGATCTTGGCAGCCCGGTCACCATCTGGAAGAAGCAAAATCTTAACCTCAACTTCCGGGTGTTTCTCCTGGAATAGATCAACAGCCTGGTGGTTGATCTTGTCGTAAGTTGTCTCGGTCCAGTGGAAATGGACGATACGCTTTTTCTCCACTTCCTTCTGGCCACCGGCCCAAATCACTGATGCCGCTACAAGCAGCACCAAAACCAGAAATAGTGCACGTTTTTTCATAGTGCCTCCTTGTTTTTGATCGGAATATTTCCGATATTTTTTTTTCTGCAGCCTCCTGCGGCTGCAGTTTGTTATTAAAATTTGCTTGCCTGAACCTTTTTAAGTTTTTATTCATCTTCATCTAGATAAGCCCTTTCTCTTTTAGGGCGTCATCAGTCAATTGAATATACATCTCGACCGTATCTTCAAAGATCCTCTCTCCCTTTGAAGCCGCAGCATCCCGGGGATCGGTTTGAACAACACGATCAGGACTCGGATTCTCGCTGAATCCTGGCCCATCAACAATTGAAAAGTCCTTATAGTGGATCGGCACATCCTTCTCAGGCAATTGAGACAGATCCACCATAGAGGCGGAATCGTAGAACTTCTCCTGGAAGTACATCATCAGGGAAGTTTCGTAGATATCTGCATGACCGGCCAGATTCTTTTCGGATATTTCCAGTACAAAGGCCAGCTTCCAGACAACCAGACTGTCCGTGGTATGAGAGTAGTGTTTAGCCAGCCGGTCAATTGTTTCCATCTGGTTCCAGGCTCCGTGGCCATTGACGATAACAATGACCTTATAGTCATGGGCGATCAGCATCTCGATCTTTTCGGCCATAACTAAAGCGAAGATGTGCTCCTGGCAGTAATGACTCGGCCAGAGTGCAGTGGGGAAATCCATGCCAACTACCCAGTCATCCTTTTTAAATCCCAAACTCTCAAGCATCCACTCCGGCCGCTCCCGCTCGGTACCCATATAGGTTGTGGGCAGCACCACTCCCTTTCCCAATCGCCTGCAAGCCAGCAGAGCACAATGGGTAGCGTTTATAGGATCCATACCCACAGGCAGATGGGGTCCGTGGTACTCTAAAGGGGCTACCGGAACAAAGATCAGAGGGCTGCGTTCCCGCTCATCGATCAGCTGCTTGGGTCTTAATCGCTCGTAGCGAATCTCTCTCATACCTTTAATCCTTTACTGTTATCCATGTTTTTTTCTTATGACTCTCCAGAATCGCATCTAAGATCTTCATCTCTTGCAATCCTGTAGAAAAGGTCGGTCTGTTCTCTCCCTTCTTATTGCCATTCTCAAAGGCTCGATAATAATGTTTGAAAAGGTTAAGCACAGCATCGTGATATCCCAATGGATGTCCGGCAGGCAGACCGGCGTATTGAGCAGTAGAGGGATCCTGCAGAAGCGGGTTCTCGATCAGAATCTCGTTCGGCTTCTTACGATAGCCGATCCACAGTCGAGTGGCGTCTTTATGGTTCCAGGCCATGGAACAGGCGCTGCCGTAGATCTGGAACTCAGTATCGGATTTTCTCCCCGCACAAACCTGGCTCGTAGTAAAGGATCCCGGCGCGCCGTTTGAAAGGTGGAAGAGCACCGACGAATAGTCCTCCAGCTCTACCTCGTACTCCTCAGACTCCACATCCTTAACCTCTTCAAAGGCCAGGACCTGCCGGGTGGGTCTGCGGCGAATTGGGATCAACGTACAAAGATCGCCAATCACTTCGCTTATCTTCAAGCCTGTGGTGAACTGGATAAGATCGAACCAGTGGCTGCCAAGGTCAGCAGTGATATTCGACTCGCCGCCTTCGGCTTTTTCCAGACGCCAGGAGTAGTCATCCGGTGTAGAGAGCCAGTCCTGGAAATATGAACCCGTGGCCATGCGAATCTCTCCGGCCTCGCCACGGCGGATCCGAACAGCCATATCCTGAACCACCGGGTAGTAGCGATAGCAGAAATCAATTCCTGTAATAGCTCCCTTCTTTTCAGCGATATTCACCAGATCCTCCACTTCTAAGAGAGTCATGGCGAGCGGCTTTTCGGAGAGAACCTGTTTTTCTGCCAAAAGGGCCTCTTTGGTGATCTGGTAGTGATATTTATTCGGTGTGCAGTTGTGAATGACATCTATATCAGGATCCCTGATCACTTCACGATAATCGCCGGCCGAATTCTCGATATTATAAGCTGCAGCAGCCTTTCTGGCCAGATTGATGTTCACATCTACAACAGTTTTGACCTTGACCCCGCCTATGCGGGCTAAAGCGCCAAGGTGGATCGGCCCGATATATCCGGCACCAATCAATCCAACCTTAATCATTTTTACTCTCCCGAATTAGAGCACCTCTTCAAGAACTCTTTTAAACTGCTTAACCTGTTGGTCCACTTCCTCTTCGCTTGAGTTCAGGTTGATCCCGAAAGCTGATCCCAATCCTGCATCTACAACGCCCACGGAGATATTGATGGCGCGCTCCAGAAGCCGGTCCGTCTGCTGAAGCATCCCCTTAGCGTATGTGGCATTTCCCCTGTAGTGTTGGTTTTTCAGGGGATTGGACCTGAGATTGATGGTCTTCATACCCAGAATCTGCTCCATGTTATTGTACACATGCCATCCCGAGTGGGATACAGTTGTGGTTTTAAGTTTTTCAGCAGCAGCATCGGCGCTCTTCTTGTCCGGCAGGAAAACAGTAAGAATCGTACTGCACTCTCCCTCAGGATCGTTTATTCTTCGAAACTCAAGATCTTTGATATCCCGGATCTGCTCTTTAAACCGGGCTTTTAGGGCCTTTAAGCGCTTGATAATCTTATCAAGCTTCCGGAACTGAGCTAGAAGTACTGCGGCCGTTAATTCGGTCATCCTGAAATTCTGACCGATGATGGAGCGGTTGCCAACTTCAACGCCGCATCTTAATGGGAAATGCCCCTGATCATGGAAGGCAAAGGATTTCTTATAGAGCTCCTCATCGTCTGTGACCACCAGACCGCCGTCGCCTGCATTGATGGTTTTAAAAATATTAAATGAATAGGTGCCCAGGAGCCCAATAGTTCCCAGGCGCTTTCCCCGGTATGAGCCACCGAAGGCCTGGGCAGTATCCTCTATTAGTAACAGCTTGTTCTTCTCAGCCAGTTCCTGAAGCTTCTCTAAATTACATTGATTCCCGATCATATGTACGGCCATTATCGCTTTAGTGTAGGGCGTTATCTTCTTTTCTACATCCGCAGGATCCAAAGTCAAACTCTCATCAACTTCCGCGAGTATCGGCACAGCATTGCAAAAAACAATCGAGGAGATGGAAGCGATAAAAGTATAACCCGGAACTATTACCTCGTCCCCGGGGCCGATGCCGGCAGCAGACATGGCCGTAATCAGGGCCGCTGTGCCTGAGGAAACGGCCAAAGCATATTTTACATTAAAATTCTTGCTTAGCTCCTCCTCCAGGGTTTTTACCTTATGCCTGAAACTCGGATCCTTTACATCGCCGTATCTGAAAAGATAACCTGCACGGATAACATCGATAAGTTCTTCTTCCTCTTCTTTTCCAATCCAGTAATAGCCGGGACCAGGCATATTAAACTCCGTTATGTGGCTTTTTTAAATATTCTAAATTAGCAGAATTTAAATGTCAAGTAATTAAATTAATATTTTTCATAAATATGGCTATTTCAATTATTTTATTGAGTATTTAAGTAAAAACTTTACTTAATAAGAATCGCTTGCAAATAATTTCTTTTTATTTTACATTAATATAAACTTATTATCATCACAAAATGTAAAGTATGTTAGATGAGAAGCTTTAGCAAGAGTGAAATAAGAATTATTAAATCAATATTCTCACTGGAAAACCCCACGAGAACGGCAATCGCCAGGGAAACAAGGCTAAGCCTTGTTAAAATCTCTTCCATTCTGAATATTCTTGAAAATAAGCGCTGCATTAGAAAGGCGGGAAAAACTAAAACCAAAGGCGGGCGGCCCTCCTATATCTTCCAGCTTCAGCCTGAAATAGGCTGCTCTATAGGAGTCTTATTAGAGCTTGAATCTTTCCGGATCGTAGTGATCGATTTTTCAAAGACATTAATATATGATGAAGTATTTGCACTCAAGCTTTCCTCGGATCAGGATAGCCATATTAGAAACATAGTGGATCAAGTATCTGCAAAACTGGATAAAGTGATAGGCGCCAGCTTCTCAGAGAAAAAATCCATTATTTCAATCGGTCTTGCACTGCCCGGAATGGTTGATACTCAGCGCAAAATCTGGCTGCAGGGTCTGCAGCTTACCGGTATAACTCATGTTCATATAGCTACAGAACTACAGAACAGGTTTAAAATTCCAATTTTTATTGAAGACAACGCACGGGCCTTAACATATATAGAAAAACTTAAAGGCTTTGGCAAAGGAATCAATAATTTTGTCCTGATCTATTTAGGTTTAGGCATGGGCACAGGCATTGTTATTGATAATAAGATCTACCGGGGTTTTCACGGCATAGCCGGAGAAATAGGCCATATCATTCATGCAGATAATACCTACAGGTGCAGCTGTAACAATGTCGGCTGCCTGGAGACGGTTGTCTCTGCCCCAGGAATCTTAAGGGTTTTTAAAGATCGCTTGAATGAAGGAGTCATCTCTACTCTGCAAAAATGTAATACTCAGGGGGGAGACTATTTGACTATCGAAAAGATTTTAGCCGCAGCCCTGGAGGGAGACCGACTGGCTCAATCCACGCTCTTTGAAACAGGACGGTTCCTGGGTGAAGCCTGCTCCATTCTTATAAAACTATTCAACCCCCAGCGCCTGATCATCAGTGGATATGTTTCGATATTTAAAGATTTTTTTAGAGAACCGGTTCATCAGGTTATCAATCAGAGGGTTATTCCGGAAATGCTAACTGATTTCGAAATTCTCTTTACCGAATATTCATCAAACCAGGAGGCCTGTGGAGCCGCTCTGCTTGCATTAGATAATCTTCTGACTGAAAGCTTAAATGGAGGCTGGGAATGAAAATTAAAAGAAAGATTCGTTATGCAATGGTCGGAGGCGGGCCTGGTTCTTTCATCGGCAAGGTACACCGCATGGCTGCCGCTTTGGATGGAGAAATTGATCTGGCAGCCGGAGTCTTCTCCTCATCCCCTGAAAAGTCTCTTATAACGGGCAGGGAACTGCATCTCGATCCAGACAGAGTATATAGCTCTTATCAGGAAATGGCTGAAAAAGAAAAGAAACTATCTGCGGATAAACGCATCGGCTTTGTATCCATTACAACACCAAATTATTTACATTTCCCCATTGCTAAAACCTTTATTGAATCCGGTTTCCATGTTGTTTGTGATAAACCAATGACCACTAGCTTAGAAGATTCAGAAGAACTCTGCCGCCTTGTCGGCAAATATAACACAATATTCGCTCTTACACATAATTATACAGGCTACCCTATGGTAAAACAGGCAAGGGAGCTGATTAGAAAGGGCGTTTTAGGCAAAATAAGGAAAGTCATGGTCGCCTACAGCCAGGGATGGCTTTACAACTATCTTGAAGGAACAAAGCACAAGCAGGCCGCATGGAGAACCGATCCCCAAAAGGCAGGAATCTCATTATGTATCGGGGATATCGGCTGCCATGCAGAGCACCTTGCGCGCTACATCACCTGCCTGCGCATGGAAGAGATATGCGCTGATCTGACTACCTTTATTCCTGGCAGAAAATTAGAGGATGATGGCAATATCTTAGTCCGCTATAATGGTGGCGCCCGGGGCATACTCTATGCCTCCCAGATTTCCGTTGGTGAGGAAAACAACCTTAGTATCAGGGTTTACGGAAACAAAGCCTCATTAGAATGGCGGCAGGAAAACCCGGACTACCTGTTTCTCCGTTATCCTGATGCACCTGAGAAGGTATATAAAAAGGGCAACGAGTATCTGGAGCCGATCGTCAAGCACAATACAAGGGTCCCTTGCGGCCATCCTGAGGGCTATTTAGAGGCCTTTGCCAATATCTACCGCAATGCGGCCAGAACCATAGCTGCCAGGATTGAAGGCACAAAGCCTGGTGCCTTTGATACCGATTTCCCCACCGTGCAGGATGGCGCTATAGGCGTACACTTTATCCACAAAGCAGTAGAGAGCAGCAGAAAAGGTTCCTGGGTCGATATGCACTATAAGCCAAATCCATGATATAATAATAGCTGCACTACATCACTGGCGGGGAGGAATACTGTGTTAAAGAGATTCAGTATTTCGCTGGAACAAGATCTTCTGAGCTCCTTCGATAAATTGATCCGTGAGGAAGGATATACGAACCGCTCCGAGGCCATCAGGGATCTGATAAGAAACACCATGGTTCAGCGGGAGTGGCTTGATGGGGATGCGGAAACTGCTGGGGTAGCTGTGCTGGTTTATGATCATCACCGCCAGGAACTGTCACAGAAGCTGACTGATTTACAGCATAAAGATCACGGCTTTATCACTTCTACTCTTCATATTCATCTGGATGAACATAACTGCCTGGAGGTTATTGTCCTGCAGGGTAAGGCCAGAAAGATTCAGAGCATTGCAGATTCTTTAATCAGCATAAAAGGAGTCAAGCACGGTCGATTCATAAGTACAACTACAGGCAAGGACTTTTTGTGAGTCATCCGGGCAGGTCCTAAAGGCCCGTGTATATATATTTAATAAAAAACCTTATCCCGGGGTCTTTAATTTTTTTTTTAGACTTGATCTTAAGCTGACTAATATTAAACTAGACATATGGAAGGTCAGATATCTGTGGAGCTCCTCGGTCATGAATTGAGAGCCTTCCTGCCCCTGGACAGGCCCGGTAATAACAAGATACGTCTGACTACCTCAAATGACTTACAGCACTCAGGCAGGATCAGAATTTTTTTGGTCCGGCATGATAATATGCTTCTAAAAGAGTTCATAGTGCGGGATATCCCGCTCTTAAAAGCGGGTGAGCCGGATATCGATATTCTGGGTGAATATACTGCCGAGGGTCTTCTGTATCTGAAGCTGCTCGTAAACGGCCGTGAAAGAACGGCCTTTGAGATTGACCTTAAGTCCTATAGGGAAAGTAAAAGTAAAACGCCCATGATATTACTGCCCCTGATAATTCTGCTCTTATTCGCTGTTATCCTCTTCACTATCCTGTTCAAACCTGTAAAACTCTTTCAAGGCGTTTTTAATAGACCACCTGAAACGGAAATATCTCCTGCTGCGGAAACAATCTCTCTCAAACCCGAAACAAGCATGGCGTATCAGGAAAAATCATTAACAGTATATTTCTTACCAGACAATGCCGTTTTAACACCCGCTGCTAAAGACAATCTTAACAAGATTATGAGCAGGCTTACGGAGGAACCGGAACCGGATCACCTGGTGTCCATTACCGGTCACTGCGCACTCTATGGAAGCGAGGCAGGCAGAGAGAAGCTCTCCCTGGAAAGAGCAGAGAATGCGGCCGAATTCCTCCGGCAGAGAGGCTGGAAGCCGGAGATTGAGCCTGCTGTTAAGGGTTTGGGGGGCAAGGAGCCGGTTACCAGGAATAGATATAAGCAGCAGCAAAACAGAAGGGTCGAAATTATATATTAGACCACAAAATTTGGATGGGAGACAGTATGATGCCACAAGAAACACGAAAAAAATTCACTAAACGCTTCTACCTCTCAGGAGCAGCAGGCTTTAGCCTCGGAGCGCTTTTTACGGTTCTCTATGCCCTTACCCTTGAGCCGGAGCTAATGGCCTCGGCCCTAAATTTTATCCTGGCCCTCACTGCGGCTGTAGTAGTGTTTGCGGCCTGTCCCATGGATTTCTTTCTGGCCAGGAAGAGGGGGCAGTTTTTAGAGAACTTCTACGGAAACAGGCTCTCCGAAGCGGAGGTAGAAAAGGGTTTTTTTAAGCTGATCAGGCTGCCTGTACTGCAATCCTTACTTCTATTCTTGAGGATCGGTATAGGCCTGATCATTATTCTTGTCTATCTCTATCTCTATCTAAACGCCTCTTTTATAAACATCCTTTCCATCTCAATATTTTCTTTTTTCGGCATATATGTGGCGGCCATAGTGAGTTACCTGGTAATCTTTTCAATTATTGAGCGCCCTTTAAAGGATATTATCAGCAGGGGCTATATCAGGCCAGGCGCAATAAAAGATAGAAAGTACTTCGGAATAAGTTACAGATCACGTACCCTGATATTTCTCTTTATACCTGTATTGGTTGGCTATTTAAATATTTGTCTCCTGAGCATGCTCACCCTCCCTGAAAGTTCGTTTCTTATGTTCAGAAGCCGCCTGATTCAAATACTTGTTATTAATTTAACCTGCTTCCTTTTGGGGTTTTTTGTTTTTTTTCGCCACGAAAAGAGGATTATTACCAATCTTACAGCATCTGTTGATACCCTGGCAGATTCTAAAGCAGATCTCACCCATAAAATTTCCTGTACCCTGGAAGATGAGTTCGGATATATATCCTTCCGGATCAATACACTATTCAACAATTTAAGACAATTGATTACTAAACTCAAAAATTTTACAGAGCAGAGCAAAAACTTAGCTGGTAATTTAAAGTCCAATTCCACTCAAGTCTACGATGCAATCGAGGAAATCGCTACTGCTATGAGTGCTTTCCAGGAACAAACAGAAACGTTCAACATCGAACTCGCACAATCCGATTCCACAGTAACGGAAATAAAAGAGTATATTGCACGGGTCAATAAGGGGATTGAAGAGCAGGCAGCCGCGGTAGCGGAATCGTCCGCTTCGGTAGAAGAAACTCTTGCCTCTCTCAATAATATGAGCCAGATAGCGGAAGAAAAGAAAGGCCTTATCAATAACCTTACCCGCCTGGCACAGGTTGGAGAGAGCAATATGAATGATATGATGGTGTCTATCGAGGGTATCTCCAGATCCGCAGGAACAATTATAGAAATGATGGATATAATTAATGGAGTGGCCAAAGAAACCAGCCTGCTGGCCATGAACGCTGCAATAGAAGCGGCTCATGCGGGTGAATATGGTAAGGGCTTTGCTGTTGTAGCAGATGAAATACAAAAACTCTCTGAAGCCACAGGCTCTAATGCCAAATCAATCTCGACTTCCTTGACCGGTATAATGGAAAATATTAAAAAAACATCTTTAGTGTCAGAGGATACCGGAAACTCCATTAGCCAGATTATCGAGGGGATAGCCGAGGTGGCAAACAGCATGAGTGAACTGCTTAGCGGTATGCAGGAAATATCCAGCGGAAGCAGTGAGGTTATGATATCCCTGACCAATATGGTCCAGCTTACCGAAGATGTAAGGCAATCCTCCAGAGAAATGGATAAAAGGGCAGATGAGATTGAGCAATCCGTAAATCACGTGTCTCGGTTCTCAGAAAAATACTCCAGTAATATAAACGAGATCAGTACAAGTTTGCATAAGATAAAGGGGTCTATGGAATTACTTACCGGGTTGGGATCAAAGAACTCCGAGAACCTGGACCTGTTTGAGAAGATGATTTCCGGATTTCAAATTAAAGGAGAAGCAGAGGGCACTGTCCCTGAAGATGAACCCCCATTACTGGTTGAGAAGGTAGAATCCTGTTAAATATCTTATGAAAGTGAGAAACCCCGTTTAAGAGATTTTGTATTAATAATATTAAGGCTCCTGTTTCGTGCAGATACAGCCTCATCCAGGGCAGAAATGACCGAATCCAGGGCTGCCAGCTCCGGCTTAAGCCTTAACAACAGTCCCAGGGCAATCATATTGGCTGACCGGACGTTTCCCTCCTCTTGAGCAAGGTCATTGGCCTGGACAGGAACCGCCCGGATATCATCACGGGAGGGTTTTAAATCGATTAAAGATGTATTGTAGATCAAAAGCCCGCCGGCCTGCACGCTTTCCTCAAATTTAAAAAGAGATGGTTTATTCATTACCACGCAGATGGATGGTTGCCTAATCAAAGGAGATGCGATCTCTTCATCAGAAATAACAACAGAACAGTTGGCAGTTCCTCCCCGCATCTCCGCTCCGTAGGAGGGAATATGAGAAACATTCTTCCCCTCCCTCATGGCAGCGATACAGATGAGCTTGCCGGAGAGTATTATTCCCTGTCCGCCGAATCCTGCAAAAATGATTCCTTCATACATGATCACTCTCCTTTTTCCTGAAATTGCCCAGGGGATAGTAGGGAATCATGGCCTCATCAATCCACTCGACCGCTCTCTGGGGCGTCATTCCCCAGCCGGTTGGGCACATAGAGAGTATCTCTACAAATGAATATCCAATATTTAAGACCTGATTCTGAACTACTTTTTTAATTGCTTTCCTGGTTTTAAGAATGTTTTTTACATTATTTACAGCACAGCGCTCGATAAACACCGGAGCCTCCAGGGTATTAAGCAGTTCACATGCCCGAATGGGCTGACCCACATCAGCCGGATCACGCCCATAGGGCGAGGTCTTGGTTTTTTGGGAAGCCAGTGAGGTTGGCGCCATCTGTCCGCCTGTCATGCCGTATATGGCATTGTTTACAAAGATTACTGTAATATTTTCACCCCTGTTGGCCGCATGGATCGTTTCAGCGGTTCCTATGGCAAGGAGGTCTCCGTCTCCCTGGTAAGAGATAATGACCTTATCCTTATGGACACGCTTAAGACCTGTAGCCACTGCAGGGGCCCGGCCGTGAGCCGCCTCACATCCGTCTACATCTATATAGAAATAGGCTAAAACAGAACATCCCACCGGAGCGATAAATATGGTTTTTTCCCGTATTTCCAGTTCATCGATGGCCTGGGTCAGGAGCTTATGAATGATCCCGTGCCCGCAGCCGGGGCAGTAGTGATTGGGCCGGTCTACCAAAGATTCAGGCATTGAATAGACCAGCTTCACATCCGCATCTTCATTTCTCATAATTTCTTACCCTCTCAACTATTTCATCCACATCCGGGATCATGCCCCCCGTTCTGCCACAGAAATCAATAACCACATTCCTGGAAGAGGATGTCGATGTCCATAGAGCCAGCCGGATATCCTCTAACATCTGGCCCGCATTCATCTCCACAGCCAATACCTTCTTTATGCTGCCGGCGGCCCTTTCAATGGCAAGGCTCGGAAAGGGCCAGAGTGTAATAGGCCGGAAAAGACCCGCTTTTATTCCCTCCCTGCGGAGAATATTCACCGCTGCCTTACAGATTCTAGCAGAGGTTCCAAAACCCACCAAAAGATACTCCGCATCCTTGCTCCTGTAGGTATCAAAACGCACCTCATTCTTCTCTATCTCCCGGTACTTAGCCTGGAGCCTGAGATTAACCTCCTCCAGGGCAGGCTCAGGGCTCAGTCTTAAGGAGTACACGATATGGGGAGCCCGGCCTGAAGCACCGGTTAAAGCCCAGGATGACTTGTCAAACTCTTTCCCGGAAGGCTCAGGAAGCTTCAGGGATTCAGACATCTGCCCTAAATAGCCGTCCCCCAGGAGTACTACCACCATTCTGTACTGATCCGCTAAGTCAAAAGCCTCGACGGTCAGGTCTGCCAATTCCTGTACAGAGGCAGGCGCCAGCACAATCGTGCGGTAATCCCCGTGCCCGCCTCCCCTGGTGGCCTGAAAATAATCCCCCTGGGAACCGGCGATATTACCCAGACCCGGTCCCCCCCTCACCATGTTCACCACTACAGCGGGAAGTTCCGCGCCGGAAAGATAGGATATTCCCTCCTGTTTCAAGCTGATTCCCGGAGAGGCGGATGAGGTCATGACCCTCGCTCCCGCAGCGGAAGCTCCGAATACCATATTAATGGCAGCCAGCTCACTCTCCGCCTGCAGAAATGTACCACCTATCCGGGGCAATCTTAGGGCCATATAAGCTGGAATCTCATTCTGGGGAGTTATGGGATAGGCAAAGTAATACCGGCAGCCTGCTATTATAGCTGCTTCACCAATTACTTCATTTCCCTTCATTAAAACAGTTTCAGCCATCTTTTTAACCTCTTAAACCGCAACATAGCGCCAGATTCGTATGGCGCTGTCAGGACATATAATGGCACAGGACATACAGGACGTGCAGCGCTCCGGCTCAAAACAGATGGTGTAAGGTTGGCCCTGCCTGTTAAAGGACTCAGACATTTTAAGTATTTTCTCAGGGCATGCCTCAATGCAGAGGGCGCAGCCCTTGCATCGCTCTATATCAATTCCGGGTTTTCCCTTAGCCATGTATACACTCTCCCGTTAGAAAGACATATATTTTATGAAATGGTTGCATCTGCAATGTGATTTTGCTGTTGATTTTACAGATGATTCAGGTTTGATAATGCTCATATGCTATATCAAAAAAGGTTAATTTACAAGACCACTATCCTATGTATCAAATCCACGGCTCGGCTGCGAGCCTGTAGTCGACTATCTCCTCCTCTCTAAAGAAAATTTCTATCTCACTTTCAGATGCACTTATGGAATCTGAAGCATGAATAATATTCTGGGTAATCCTCATACCATAATCGCCCCGTATAGTTCCGGGTAAGGCTTTTCTTGGGTCTGTGGCCCCGCACATGTTTCTTACAACTTCAACCGCGTTTTCTCCTTCAAGTATCATGAGCACAGAAGGACCCGAAGTTATCATATCAATTAATTCATTATAAAAAACTTTTCCCATATGTTCCCGGTAGTGCCGTTCTGCCAGTTCCTTAGTAATTAAAAACATTTTCATGGCAATAATTTTAAAACCGCGCTTCTCAATTCTCGATATGATCTCCCCGATTATTTCCCGCTGAACGGCATTAGGCTTTATGATAACCAGCGTCCGCTCCATAACACCCCCTTATAATACTTAATGCTGCGGAATGATAATCTATAATTCCCGATAAGTCAAAAAAGTTAAAAAAATTTATAATACCCAAAATTACCGATTTTATTATTTGATTTGCTTGACATATCCGGCAAGCTATTTCATTCTTGGTAAAGCAAATTCACAAGAGGAGGGAATAATGCATAAACTTAATCCAACTAAAATGAAGGATTGGGAAATCGCAGAAGCAGCTCAAGAACATATGAAAACTGTCTATCAGCTTGCCGAAGAGGCGGGATTGAAGAAGATGGAGTTATTTCCCTACGGTCATTATGTGGGAAAACTCGATTATATGAGCATCCTGGAGCGGCTTGGGAACAGACCCAATGGAAAATATATAGAGGTAACAGCAATTACGCCTACTCCCCTGGGAGAAGGCAAAACCACAACGGCTATGGGACTTATAGAGGGGCTGGGAAAGATCGGTAAAAGTGTTATGGGCGCAATACGACAGCCTTCCGGAGGACCCACCTTTAACATCAAGGGATCCGCCGCCGGAGGAGGGCTTGCCCAATGTATACCTCTTACAGATTTCAGCTTGGGACTTACCGGAGATATTGATGCCATTACCAATGCTCATAACCTGGCCATGGTGGCTCTGACCAGCAGGATTCAACATGAGTTTAACTATTCAGACAAGGTTTTACAGAAAAAGAACCTTAAACGCCTGAATATCGATCCCAGGAATCCGGCCATGGGATGGGCCATTGACTTCTGTGCCCAGGCTCTGCGCGAGATCACCATAGGTCTCGGCGGAAAGATGGACGGGTTCATGATGAAAAGCGGCTTCCAGATTACAGTTTCTTCTGAGATTATGGCCATTTTAGCTGTTGCTAAAGATCTGGCCGATATGAGAATAAGGATGTCTAAAATAGTTGTAGGCTATGATAAATCCGGAAATCCCATATCAGCCAAAGACCTGGAAGTGGACGGCGCAATGACAGCGCTCATGTCAAAAGCGATCAATCCGAATCTCATGCAGACCGTAGAAGGTCAGCCGGTCCTGGTTCATGCCGGGCCTTTTGCCAATATAGCCATAGGGCAATCCTCTATTATCGCCGATCGACTTGGACTGAAACTGGTAGACTACCATGTAACGGAGAGCGGATTTGGTGCTGATATCGGTTTTGAGAAGTTCTGGAATTTAAAATGCAGGTACAGCGGGCTCATTCCCAACTGCTCAGTCATTGTGTGCACCGTGAGAGCCCTGAAGATGCATGGAGGAGGTCCCAAGGTTTCCCCGGGTCAGCCCCTGGATAAGGCATATACGGATAAAAATACTGCATTAGTGGAAAAAGGAGTTAAAAATCTCCTGGCACATATCGAGACCGTAAAAAAGAGCGGAATATCCCCGGTAGTTTGCATTAATCACTTTCATACGGATACGGATGAAGAGGTTGAGATTATAAGAAATGCTGCTGAGTCGGCCGGAGCGAGAGTAGCCTCATCCACCCACTGGGAACACGGGGGCGAAGGAGCTAAAGCACTGGCAGAGACTGTAGTTGAAGCCTGTGAAGATAATCCTCATTTTAAGTTCCTCTACGAAGAAGATACTCCCTTAAGAGACAGGATCCTGCGCATCGCCACCGAGGTATACGGGGCCGACGGGGTCCACTACACCCCGGGAGCCCAGAATAAGCTTGAGCAGATTGAATCTGACAGTAATTTTAGAAAATTAGGAACCTGTATGGTTAAAACTCACCTAAGTCTTTCTCATGATCCCACCATTAAGGGAAGGCCCAAGGGATGGACACTTCCCATCAAGGACATCCTGCTTTATCTGGGCGCCGGTTTTGTGGTCCCCGTAGCCGGAGATATCAAGCTCATGCCGGGAACCGCATCTGACCCGGCATTCAGGAATATCGATATTGATGTGAATACCGGAAAGGTAAAGGGATTGTTTTAACTATTCTTTTATTATGAGTAAACCTCTTAAGGTATACGTAGCAGCTACCAGGCAAAACGACGGCAAGACAACGGCCGCCTTAGGACTGCTTGAGTCCATCAGTGAGATATATCCCCACGTGGGATATATCAAGCCCGTTGGACAGCAAGTTAAACTGATTGACAACCACAGGATCGATAAAGACGCCAGCCTGATGAACGATGTTTTTCATATAGGCAGCCGGCTCTACGATATGAGCCCTGTGGCCGTACCAAAAGGCTTCACTGAAGATTATATACTCCACGGCGATGTTAACAATTTAAAAGAAAAGATTCAAAATGCCTACAATAGGGCCAGTGCTGAAAAAGACTTTATGGTAATTGAAGGAACCGGTCATGCAGGAGTAGGCTCCGTGCTTGATCTTTGCAATGCTGCTGTGGCTAAGCTATTGGATGCCCCGGTTCTGATTGTAACCTGCGCCGGTATAGGCCGGCCTATTGATGAAGCAATGCTCAATAAAGCTGTATTTGACAACTATAGTGTAGATCTCCTGGGTGTCATAGTAAATAAGGTAATGCCGGAAAAATATGAGAAGATAAACAGGCTCGTGCGTCTGGGATTTAAGAGACAGGGCATTGAAGTGTTCGGTGTTGTGCCCTTTTTCCCTCTTCTCTCCAGCCCTACCCTAAGGCAGCTCTTAGAAGATATTGAAGGCGAGTTGATCGCAGGAGGAGAGGGACTTGACCAAATTGTGAGTAAAATTATTGTCGGAGCCATGCCCCCCCATACGGCACTTGATCATTTTAAGGGGGATGTACTGCTCATTACCCCGGGCAACCGTGAGGACCTGATTCTTGCAGCCATCACGTGTAATATTCCGGGGATTCAGGAAGATTATAGTGTGAAGGGCATGATTTTAACCGGGGGGGTGTGGCCCAACAAGACTGTATTAAAGCTTTTAAAGCGGACCAGCATTCCGATCATTCAGGTTAATGACGATACCTTTACGGCGGCACAAAAAACAACAAACTTAATTATAAAAATCAGATCAGAGGATACGGAGAAAATTGAAACTGTTAAGAAAATGATAAAAAAGTATGTGGACATTGATGCTATAATTAATAAATTACGTGCGGGAGTCGGTTTATATTCTCCTAAGCAATAAATTTAAAAATGATTGTGATTAATATTAAAATACTGAATCCTATATTCATAAAAGTAAACATCATGGTAAATCTCTTATTCATATCTTCAAATCTCTTATCAACAGCTTCAAATTTCTTATCCATGTTGGATTGTAAGTCTTCAAAGCGCTTCTCTATTCTTAGAATCCCTTCCTCTACCCTTACAATACGTTCCAGAAGAGATATATTCTTATAGTTTTTTTCTCTATCTATAAGGAAATCTTCTAAGTAAGGTTGAATATTTTACTTTAGTGTTTCTTTAACTATTCTTTCAATATCAGCTTTTGTCAAAATATCATCTCCCATGCATGAATACTATCTAAGAGCTTATACATTGTCAAATTCCGAACACTTCTAAATTTTAGAATCCTCGAAATCAAGAAGAGTATATGCCTGCATTTATTTAAAGTTAGGCGATGAATACGAAATATCTCCTCAACGGGGCCGTAAATTCTTTTGAGCGCTGGGGCCATAGCAAAAACGAATGGACGGATAACCTCTCTACTCTCCGTCGCGGACTGCCAGGACGCAAAAAACTTCGTCCATGTCTTCGTCGTCTACAGTGCCGGTGCCCGTGTATACGTACCACGCATTTGCAGCATCCAGACTACTAGACGACCAGTATTTTTTTGTTCGAATATTTATGAAGCCCTGTTCATTGAGCCATTCTCCGGAATTGACTTGGCCTGAGTTTATAAGGCTTTCAAGCTCATTTGCTTTGGGAAGGCGCCAGTCGCTGTATCCGCCTAGAGTAAGGTTGTTGGCATAGTTGATGGCATCCGACCAGTTTCTTCCTGTGGAATCAGGGGCCCGCTGCCATACGAGACCTATCAGGCTGTCGCATATACATCCTTCGTGTTCCCCAACACCCACTGCAAACCTGGGATCAGGCCATGCAGCACCTTTTTCTAAATCTCCGTCGTAGGGCATACTGGCAGAATAGCTTGCGCAGCTCCCGGATCAACACAGATGGCTTAAACACTGTAGGTATTCCAAACTCACCGGTAACCAGATATACCCACAGCGCCTTTCCCATATTACGGGCATCGTGCTTGTCAGTTTTATTCCATGAATCCTTGATAATCTTGAACTTGTAGGGATCAAGTACGAAGCATAGAGCTCCTTTTGCCTCTACCTGATCAGCCCAATA
>JAUWZD010000032.1 GCA_030615505.1 Spirochaetales bacterium
TTAATACGCGCCGCCAGCGTTAGTTCTGAGCCAGGATCAAACTCTCCATCATATTTTAACCTTCCACTTAAAGCAGAAGGTCTTCATTATTAATTTTGACTATTTCCCGCTCTCTCTTCTCCCCTTCCCTCATTCTTTCAAAGATCTTAAGCTCATTAAGCAGAACAAATATACGCCTCTATTCAATACCTGTCAAGCCCTTTGCCATTATTTTTTTGCAAGTCAAATATAATCCATCTCATCAATAGAATCAAGGGTTATATTGACCAAATGATTCAGACCGCCTACAATTTTATCCTGATATGTTGATCAAAAAATATATTCCCAATCTTCTATCCCAATCCAGGATAATACTTGGCCTGTTGTTCTTAGTGTTTATCACCCGTTATACACTTCTGAATACACTGATCTCTATGCTTATTCTCTGTGCCAGCTTAATCACCGATTATCTGGATGGTAAACTGGCAAGAAAGAATAATGCGGTAAGCATGCTGGGAAAATGGATCGATCCATTCTCCGATTTTGTCTTCTTCTGTTTCGTCTACTTTTCCTTCTATTATCTGAAATTGATGCCCCTTATCCTGCTCATTCTCTTTTTGATCCGCGAACTCTCAATGTATATCGTAATCAGACCGATTTATATGCGAAAGAATTTGGATCCCGGCGCAAAACTTCCAGGTAAAATAAAAACAGTCCTGCAGATAACCGGATCAATAATCATCATTCTTCTTCTGCTGCTTCATCATGCCGGTTTGATTCCCTTCACACTAATCAAATTACTCTGCATCTATGTACTTACCCTGCTTATATCCGTATCCATAGTCTCCCTGTACTGGTATATCAAGCCACTTTTCCACCGCTCATAATGCCTTAATTTATGAATCTTGACAGAGCATGGATACTGGCATAGATTGAAAAGCAATGCGTACTTCAAAATCACCTGTAGAGCCACGACTTACCAGGACAATCCTGATCACGGTTTTATCTTTCTTCCTGTTTCAAGCCCTGTATTTCGGCTCAGTATCGCTCATCTTTAAAATCAAGCTCAGCCGCTTCATACAGTTCCTGATTATTTCAACCCTGTATCACAATTCTCTTCTATTAGGATTAATTATACTGAAAAAAGAATTCTACTTAGAAACCTCAAGGAAACCCTTAACGAGTATCAATCTTCCTATATTTCTATCTTTCACAAGACTAAGCTCCGTTCCAACTGTTCTCTTTCTTCTTCTCAGCATTGACAAAATTCCTCTACTGCCCGTTACAGTGCCTTTTGTCTGCTTTATCTTTCTAACAGATCTTTTTGATGGATTACTGGCTCGGAAAATGCATCAAACCACCCGGATCGGACGCATTATAGATTCATCCAGTGATTATCTTAACATCTTCGTGATCACCATTCTTTTCCTTATATACAGGCTGATTCCAGTCTGGCTTTTTATAATACTATCCTTACGTTTTTTCATACACTGCGTGGGAATAATCATTCTGTACTTTAACCTTGGCTATACTGTGCTTAAGGTCTCTTTTTTAGCAAAGACCTCCGTTTTTGCCACAATGGTTCTCTGTGCCTTCGAGTTGATGGAGTATCTGCAGGTACGCTGCCTCGGTAATGAAGTTTTAGTCACCAGCCTTGAATACCTAACCGCTGTTATTGTCATACTGTCTTTAGGTGAAAAGCTGCTTTTTCTGAATAGGACCTTCCTCTCACTAAAAAAGATCCGGGGTAAGCGCAGGGAAAGTAGAAGTAGCAAAGGCCTGTATAATTAACGCTCGTTCGGAAATAGAGGACAGACTCAATCAACCTCAATAATCTGGATACCCCCGTCGTTTTGAACACGAACTGAGTAGGAGGAAAGCTCCCTGGCCCTTTTTAAATCCATTTCAATCTGAACGCTGCGCACTCCCGGAATATTCCTTTCATGTCGTTCATAAAAGGACCACAAGCGCTCAGAGATTCCCAGAGCATGAGGAAAATAGAAATCGGTCTCCTGCTGCCGGAAAACGGTCTCTCCATTTTTCTTTTCAAGCTTAAATGAGGTAATCCCTCTAAAACGATACCAGGTTTTTACTCCCATGAAGACTAAGCAATCATCGAATATGACCACACTCACCACCGGAGCAAAATAAGTTCCCGCCATCTCTATGATGGCCGTTTCCCTTCCAGGTTTAGAGGGAATCAGCTCCAGTTTCATCTCTTCCTTATCTCCTACCTGTATGTCAATTACTCTTATTTGAGCTATCTCTGTTTCGCCTGTAAATGCTGTCAGGCTCTGAATAAAGAGCAGAACAACTACAAGCAGGGCGATTATTAAGAAGAGGGCTAAAGCTCCTATACTCTTTTTAAATCTGAAGGCTAAAAAGAAAAAAACAGAACTGCCCAGGAAAAAATAGAGATGCAGGATATTACTCATCTTCTTAAGTCCGGGAATAAAGAGCGCGCAGAGAAAGCCAACCAGACAGAGAGAAAGGTAGAGGGAGAAAAAAATCCATTTTATTGTTTTAGCTCTTTCTGAATCACATATTTGAGAGCGGCCTCCAAGAGGCAGCCGGGCAGTCCCAAATGGAGTGCGTGAAGCACGGCTTAAAGCGGCGCCAAAAAATATAGCCGATAGAAAAAGCCAGGGGAAAGGACTTGTAAAGAAGCGAAAACTAAATCCCATAAATATCAGAGTATTTGTTTTCCAGGTAATCCATGAAATAATCCGGATTCAAGGATTCTCCGGTCACACGCTCGCACAGCTCTCCCGCCGGATAGACCCGTCCCGGGCTGTGGATCTTCTGCCTTAACCACTTCAGAATCTCCTGAAAATCGCCTATCTCAATGCTCCCATCGATGTCAGGAAGGTCTTGCTCCAGCGCTTTAAAAAACTGGGCGCTGTACAAATTCCCCAGGGAATAGGTAGGGAAATAACCTATACTGCCCATGGACCAGTGGATATCCTGCAGTACTCCATCTGCGTCATTTGGAGGAACAATTCCCAAAAGGCTTCTGCACTCCTCGTTCCATGCTTCAGGCATATCTTTTACCTTTAAGTCTCCTGAAATAAGCCTCTTTTCCAGGTTGAAGCGTAAGAGGATGTGCAGATTATAGGTAACCTCGTCCGCCTCCACACGGATTAAAGAGGGCTGCACGGCATTGATAGCCCGGTAGAAGCTTACAAGGTCAACATCTCCTAAAGCCTCCGGGAACCGTGATTTTAAACCGGGGAAAAAGTGCTTCCAGAATGGCAGGCTTCTTCCTATGATATTTTCCCACATCCTGGACTGCGATTCATGGATACCCATGGAAGTGCCGTCTGCAAGCAGAGTGTCCTGCAGTTCGGCCGAGATCCCCAGCTCATACAGGGCGTGTCCACCTTCATGGATCGTGCCGAAAATTCCTGTATTGAAATAATTCCTATTGTAGCGGGTGGTTAATCGTACATCCGAGCATCCCAAAGTGGTGGTAAAGGGATGAGCCGACACATCGAGTCTTCCCTTGCTAAAATCGTATCCAATGGTTTTTAAAACATGAAGGCTGAAATCCCTCTGCACATTAGTATCATACTCCTGCATCAGAAAATGTGTATCAATCCTCTTCTCTGAATTAACGATCCGAGATATCAGCTCCATCAATTTTTCCTGGAAATTCCTGAATATCTCTTCCAGTTTCGAAGTCTTCATCCAGGGCTCATATTCATCGAGCAGCGGATCATAGGGACTATCCTCATATCCCAGGCATTCAGCGACTTCGAGCGTCAAAGCTAAGATCTTATCCAGATGTGGCGCAAATATGGAAAAATTCGATTCTGCCCGGGCTTTCGCCCATTCCTTCCGGGCAATAGCAGTCTGCCGGGCCATTTCGGTTACAAGCCTCCTGGGCAGCTGAGTTTTTCGCCTGTATCTGCGATAAAATTCCCTCAGGAAAGCTCTTTCATTATCATTGAAATCGTCACTTCCGGTGGGCGTATCCTTCCCCACCCCGAGGGATCCCAAAAGCTCTCCAGCTTCCGAGGAAGTGAATCGATCATGCATGATGCCCTCTAAAAGTGCAAGCTGCTCGGCTCTCTCTCCCACTGCCTCATCAGGCATGAAGGTCTCCTGATCCCAGGACAGCAGGGCTGATATATGAGCGAGTTTCTGAAGCTCAGCATCAATTTTTTTTAATCTGTCAAGACTCTTAGCCAGGGTTATCTCCATCCTCATTTATATTAATACTTATACATGCTGCCTCCAATAAATTCCCTCAATAGAGAATCATCAGGCACAACCTGTTCATCTTTCCAGGCCGGTATCTCCTTGAATATCTCCTGAACCCTTAAAGCCCGTTCATAAGCATCGGCCCTATCAGGATCATCTTTAAAATCTTTAATAAACTCCGGGAAATACCTTCCAAGCCTGTGCTTCATTATGGGAAGCTCAAAAGCCAAAAAACTGTTTACAATAACATCAGCCTCACGGAGCCTCGGCACAATATAGCGAAGCTCCGAACGTCGTACATAATGCCAGTGCCGGATAGTCTGTTTGGGGCTGTAATTTCGAAACTGCATATCCCTGAGCATACGTCTCAGCAGGCGAATATCCGCCCAGCGGATAAAGTGATGATTACAGTTTTTTACCTGCGAGAGGGTCTCTATGTAGAGCTTGAACTTTTTATCATCCGGGATACCGGCGGTCATATCCGGATAGAGGCCGTGAAGGGAATCGATCAGGATTATGTCCCTTTCTTGAATCTTCATCTCGCCTGAAGACCCCTCGCATTTTCCTGTCTTAAAATTATAATAGGGAATATCGATTGTTTTTCCTTCAAGAAGCCGGATGAGATCCTCATTAATATGAGCAAGATCCAAAGCCTGGGGAGTCTCAAAATCGTAATCTCCGCGACTGTCCCTGGGATGCTCATCCAGATCTAGAAAGTAATTGTCAACATTGATGGGTACCAGGTTATAGCCCTTATCTTTGAGCCTCTCCCCGATCTTAATAACGGTTGTTGTTTTACCTGAAGATGACGGGCCTGCAATAATCATCATTCTGATCTTTCCTAAACGCTGAAGCAGTTTTTCCGCTGCTCTGTTCAGCTCATTTCGGTAGAACTCTTCCGAAGCCCGGATAAGGCTTAAGAAATTTCCCTCCTGAGTCGTATCGGCTATCTGTTTCAGGGTAACAAAGTCATGATCCACAGCCCAGGAGAGGGCCTCCCACAGCTTGAAGTAGGGAATATTGTCCGCCGAATAAACCAGGCTCTTTTTCCCTACCCGCTTTAAGGAATGCTCATATCGGTAAACGATGTAGGCTTTGGCTGTTTTAGCATGGCCTCGTTCGATCAGGGCTTTCTCAACCAGATCCTGCACTTCCTCTACCGTGAGATAGCTTTCCCGTGTCTTTCTTTTCTCCAGCATGCCGATTACATCGTCCGTTACTCTTACAGCGGCTTCTCGATCCCTGCCCCCAACCGATACCGCAGCCTGAAGCACGGCAAAGGTAATCTTTTCGCGATCAAATGGGACAATCCGTCCGTCACGTTTGACAATCTTCTTAAGCATTATTTACTCAAATTCCTTCTTCTCTACTTTATCCTGGATCATAACCACGAACTTTTCAATAGCAAGCTCACCTATCTGCTTCCCGGTGCGAGTTCTTAAGGAAACTGAACTACTTGAGCGCTCCTTCTCTCCCAGGATGAGCATATAGGGTATCTTCTGATTCTGAGCATTTCTGATTTTGGCATTCATGCGGTTATTACTGAAATCGGCCTCTACTCTGAAATCTTCATTCTTTAAGATGCGGCCAACTTCTTCAGCATAATCATTAAAAATTGAAGTCACCGGAATGAGCGCAACCTGGACAGGCGCAAGCCAGAGAGGGAAGGCCCCGCCGTAATGCTCGATCAGGACACCGAAGAACCGCTCTAAGGAACCCAGCAGGGCTCTGTGCACCATATAAGGCCTCTTCTCCGTGCCGTCGGCTGCTGCATAGGTCAGATCAAAGCGCTCGGGTAGATTAAAGTCAAACTGAATGGTGGTCATCTGCCACTCCCGGCCTAAAGAATCCTTTATTTTCAGATCGATCTTGGGTCCGTAGAAAACTCCACCCCCCTCATCTATCTCATAATCCAGGGCTTCCCTGCGGATTGCCTTTTTTAAAGAGGCGGTTGCCTGGTCCCAGCGCTCATCGTCACCCACATATTTACCGGGTCTTGTGGCCAGGTAGGCTTTAATGTCGGTGAACCCGAAGGCCTTCCAGATATCTAAAGAGAAGCGCAGAACTTTTAGGATCTCGTCATCTATCTGTTCAGGCGTACAGAATATGTGAGCGTCATCCTGTGTGAATCCTCTGACACGTAAGAGTCCGTGCAGAACGCCGGAGCGCTCATAGCGGTATACGGTGCCCAATTCCGCCCATCTCAAGGGCAGCTCTCGGTAAGAACGCAGGGAGGACCTGTATATGAGGATGTGGAAAGGGCAGTTCATGGGCTTTAGATAGTAATCTGAATTATCAATAGTCAGGGGCGCATACATGGACTCCGAATAGAAATCAAGATGGCCTGAGGTCTGCCACAGCCAGGCCTTGCCTATATGGGGAGTCATGACTATTTCATAGCCATTCTTGAAATGCTCCTTCTTCCAAAAATCTTCAATCAGGGTGCGAACACGCGCACCCTTAGGATGCCAGTAGATGAGCCCGGCTCCCGCTTCCTCATGGGTTGAGTAAAGGTCCAGATCCCTGCCCAAACGGCGGTGATCCCTCTTTTCAATTTCTTCAAGCTTTTTCAGATGCTCCTTAAGCTCATCCGGACTTTCCCAGGCAGTTCCGTATATACGGGTTAGCATGGGATTCTTTTCATCGCCCTTCCAGTAGGCTCCTGCAATTGACAGGAGCTTAAAGGAATCCGCTTTAAGCTCGGAGGTACTTTCCACATGGGGGCCGCGGCAGAGGTCTGCAAACCTGTTCTGAGTATATAAAGAGATATCCTCTCCCCCAGGCAGATCTTTAATGAGCTCAATTTTATAAGGCTGGTCCTTAAAGAGTTCCAGGGCTTCTTCCCGGCTTACCACCCTTCTCTTAAAGGGGAAATTACCCGATATGATTTTTTTCATCTTCTTTTCGATTTCTTTTATATCCTCATTTTTTAGCGGCTTCGGCAGCTTAAAATCGTAGTAAAATCCATGCTCAATAGCAGGGCCTATGGCGATCTTTGTTCCGGGGAAGAGAGACAGCACCGCTTCTGCCATTACATGGGCCGTGGAGTGCCTGATTTTAAGCAGCTTATCCGATTTGTCTTCCATTATATAACTCCTCTCCTTTAAGTTGCATCCATAAAAAAAGCCTTTACACCTTCCAGATAGAAAGGCATAAAGGCTCTCCCCGCAGCCGCCTTATGCGTCACGGAGAGTTTTAAATTGTTGTGCTCAATCGATTCATTCTATACCTTGATTTATCTAACACTTATTTGAAAAAAGTGTCAAGACTTAGATCAGTAGGGATTTTTCAAAAATCGTATAGGTCCTGGAGAGCTTGACATCCTTCATCATACCCACCATACGGATAACTGCCTCATTATCGTCCAGGACCCAGCCGATATCAGAGTACTCATACCCATGTGACTGGGTGTACTTCTTCTGATTCCACAGAAGAATCCCTTCCAGGCCAAGATTACGAAACTTTTTCTTCACCCCCAGGTAGGCTAAACGAAGCCCCTTGATAGACTTTTTAAACAGAAACATTTTAGCGGCCCGCAGCAGCTCGAAGCGCCGCAATCCGGGGATCGGGCGCATCTTATCGAAAATATTGGGAAGAGCGCCGAAGAAGGCGGCCGGCTCTCCTCCTACATAGGCGAATGCAAATTGACCCTTATCGATTATCAACTGCATGTCATCGACGATTTTATAGAATTCTTCTTCGGTGACGGGAACAAATCCATAATTATCGCTCCACGCTTCATTGTAGATATCCAGCATCTCCCTTTTGCGCTCATCAAGCGGCCTCTGATCCCAGGTCTCCAGGGTTACACCCTTGCGCTTCATCACTTTCTCGGCTACCCGCACCAGTTTTTCTTCCATTGGCAGCATTGCCGGTACTTCCCAGGAAAACACCTTTTTCACCGGGGCAAAGCCGCAGGCCTCCAATAGCCGCTCATAATAAGGCTTGTTGTAGTGGTAGTAAACGACCGGCCTTGAATCGAAACCGCCGGTCATCAAACCTGGAGTGGCTTCGTTAACGGGCAGGTTCTGCGGACCCCGTATTGTATCCATACCTTTGGACTTAAGCCAATCCCCTGCTGCAGAGAGTAGAGCCCTGGTCACAGGTACGTCATCTACAGCCTCAAACTGGCCGAAAAAGCCGGTCTTATCCTTCCAGTGTGCGTTGTGATGATGGTTAATAAAGGCATTACACCTGCCGGTAACCTTTCCATGGGTTAAAGCCAGAAAAAAGATCATCTCAGCGTGTTTGAAAAAGAGGCTCTGCGGCTCAAAGAAACCGGTAATTCCGATCAACCGGGATCCAAGGTATTCATAATCCAACAGAGGAATGTATTGAGGCTCATTCCGGTAATGTTTCCAGTGAAAATTAATGAATTTTTTTAAAAGCTTCCGGTCCTCCCGGGTCTGATTAGAAAAAGTCACAATTTTTATATGATTATCGTTCACAACTGCTCCCGCATTTCTTAAGCTTTATACATTCCGGGCAGCCGTTTCTTTAATCTCTAAAGCAATAACGGAAATATCATCATTTTGCCTGGTATTTTCAAACCATTGCTTGAGCCTACCAATCAGGAAATCGACACTGTCTTTAATAGGAAGATCGCTGTCTTCGGTAAGTGAAGAGATAATTCTCTTAAGTCCAAATGCTTCATTTTTAAGATTCATGGCTTCAGGAATACCGTCTGAATAAATATATAAACGGTCACCCTGGCTTAAAATTAAAGAATGCTCCTCATATTCAGTCTCTTCAGCGAAACCTATGGGAGTACTTGCTGTCTCAATAAACCTGGGTTCAGCGTCTCGGGGATGGAAAATAAATCCAGGATGACCGGCGAAAACATAGCGAAACTCGACAGTTTTCAGATTCAATATTCCATAAAAGAAGGTAAAGTACTGCTCAATTATCGAATCCAGGGGGAAACGTTTATTCAAGTTATCCGCTACCTGTACCGGAGGTACTACTGTAAAGCCTAAAGGGTTATCAGAATAAGTTTTTAGCAAAGAAGACTGATCCGGCACGGGGGACAGCATTCTGCTTAAGGCAACGGAAAACAGGGCTGAGGATACTCCGTGTCCGCTTACATCAAGTAAAAAAAGCCCCACGTCTTCTTCATCCAGCCTGAAAATATTAAAGATATCCCCTGCTAATTCTTCACACGGTTTTAATACCCAGGCAAATTCAATGCCGGTGATATCCGGCAGAGCCTTTGGAAGAAGAGACTGCTGAAGCCTGGCTGCAGCTTTTAACTCTTTTTCCATTCGCCTGTTGAGAGAGCTTATTTCCCGATTTACATTCCTTAAGAGCTCTTCACTCTCTTTAAGCCTGGTTATATCATTGCCTACACTCAAGATTTCTTTAATACTTCCATCTTCATCATAAACTGCCCTGTTGGTCCAGGCAGTCCAGACCCTCCGGCCGTCGCGGCTTATGTTCTCATTTTCATTAATTGCATAGTCCTCGGGGTTTTGAATTATACACTTGATCATTTCCTTGAGATCCCTGCCGGAGCTGTCCCTCTCAGGCACAATTGTGCCTACCAGGTTTTTACCGATAATCTCATCGCTTGAGTATCCGAACAATCCTTGAGCAAATTCGTTAAAAAAGGTAATATTCCCGTTCATATCCCATCTTATGACAATGCTGTTTGCGTTTTGGACCAGCTCACGGTATTGTTTCTCACTAATCTTAAGCGACTTTTCCGCCCGATCGCGCTCTCCTAGATACCTTACGAAGAGCCTGTCCACCAATAATCCGATGAATAAAGCCAATAGTGTAAGTAAAAGGCTCAAGATAATGACATATCTAATATTGGCTCCGTATTTGCCGTAAATCTCTTCTTCTGCCTTTGACAGCTCCTCAAGATGCACTGATAGATGTTTATCGAGCGCTTTTCTCAAAGGGTAAAATACCGGGCCAAGTTCCTTTTTAACTTTTTCAAACAATTCTTCATTTCCTCTTCCCCGGTCCTTGAGCTCAACTATAGCAGAGCTTACAGATACGAGCTTCTGCGATAAATCCAGAATTTCTTCAGCAGCCCGCCGCTCCTCAAACCCGATATGGTAATAATGTTCAAGATGAATTTTTGCATTGTTTTCAAGATCCTCCCACTGCTCCTCAAGCCCCTCTTTTAAGGTTTCCCCCAGTCTAATGACATTGCCTCTTATAACGTAGGTTAATGTCCAGGCCCTTATCTCAACGGCCCTGCTTTTCATATGGCTCGTTGCAACTGCGCCGGAATAATTTCACTTTTTAAATCCGAAAAAATACTCTGCACGCCTATGCTGCTCAATATGGTGTAAACACAAATTACGCACAGCAGCAGAACAATGGCCAAAAAACCCAGGCTCAGCTGGAATCTCATATTCTACTTCCTTTTGATAATGGATAGTAAACACACTGCTTGAATATTTCAAGAAGTTACCTTCAGTGTCCGGAGCGTTTTTTGGAAAAACTCTTCTTCGCTGAAATCTTTAGTATCTTTAATTATTCCGCCGGCCATATCGCTATGGCCTCCGCCGAAACCAATATCTTTAAGGATATCCTGTATAATCATTGCTGCATTCCATTTTCTAACTTCACTGCGAAGGGAAAAATTTATGCTGTTCATATTCCTAGCGCAGAGAAGAACAAAATCCACCTCGTTTAAGGAGAGAAAAAAATCTCCGATGATGCCTAACAGGTTTTGATTGCATCCGTCTTCAAAGTAACAGAAGGCAAATCGATCCTGAATCCGCATTTTTTCTAAAGCTCTCTTATAAAAGGTTAAATCTTTCTGCTGAATATTATTCCTCAATACGGCATTTACAAAGGGTATATCGGAGGTTCTGTAGAGGTTGGAATAAGCAATGACATCCTCCTCGCTTACCCCCCGGGTCAGAAGAGCCGTATCCACCAGCAGGCCCGTCATAAGAGCAGTGGAAATAGTTTGAGGCATCTCAAGATCCAAATCCCTGTAATAAGAATAGATTATAGTCGAACAGGCCCCATACTGCGGACGAATGTCCCTGTACTGTACATCATCAGGGACCGCCCCAGGGCCTATCTCATGATGATCTATAACCGCCACTTCATCGCCGATCAGATCCGTTACATTTTTATTTCCCTTGCATCCATCTACAATAATAATTTTATCACTTTCAGTTATCGAATACTCACTTGAGTGTTTGATCGTGATGTTAAGCTCTCCGATAAGCAGGAGCAGTGAATCACGCTGGATATCCCCTTCATGAATCAGGGCGGAGCTTACTCCCCGCTGAGCCAAAAGAAAACGCAGCGCATACGCTGATGCGACTGCATCGTGGTCCGGGAAATTATGCGTCTGAATATAGACTAAACCCTCATCCTTTAGCATATCTGCTAATAACAGGATATTCTGCATCTTATAGCGCCTCCCGTGCCCGGATGATACTCTATTTTCACTGTTTTAATCTATATACGGCCGGAACGTGATATTCAGATATTGACCAACCTGAATCGGTAATATATTATGAATGTATGGCGAAACCGTTCATGTTGAGCATACAGTTGGTATTTCCCTTAGTGCTTTCCCCTGTTCTAGTAGTAGTACTTCTCAACATGAACGGCAGCGGCTGAATAGCCTGTTTAAATGGATTTAAGCCTGCTGCCCTACCTACGGAAGGACAGCAGGCTTTTTTTTAAATCAGGGCATAGAGGTCAGGAGGAGGATCGATGAAAAAGGGGAAATTCACCGGAGCAAGAATTATCGTAAAATCCCTGGAAGCCCAGGGTGTGGAGGTTATTTTCGGCTATCCGGGCGGGGCTACGCTCCCGATCTATGATGAGCTTGCCAAATCATCCATCCGACATGTGCTGGCCAGGCACGAGCAGGGGGCGGCTCATATGGCAGACGGATACGCCCGGGCAACGGGCAGGCTGGGGTTCTGTATGTCAACCAGCGGCCCGGGAGCTACCAATCTGGTAACAGGTATTGCTACAGCCTTTATGGATTCCTCTCCTGTGGTAGCTATTACCGGTCAGGTCCCCCGCCCCCTGATAGGGAATGATGCTTTTCAGGAGGTCGATACCACCGGTATAACGATTCCAATTACAAAGCATAATTACCTGGTTCAGCAGGCTAAAGACCTTCCTCACTGTCTTAGCGAGGCCTTCTACCTGGCAGGGAGCGGGAGGAAGGGGCCGGTACTGCTGGATATTCCAAAGGATGTACAGCTTGAGGAATTCTCTCTTAATCAGGTAAAGCGCCCTCTACTGGAGGGTTATAATCCAACCATTAAGGGACATCCGGGTCAGATCAAACGGGCCCTGGGTCTATTAAAAAATGCACAGAAACCGGTTATTATCGCAGGCGGCGGCGTCTGCCATGCAGAGGCTCAGGAAGAACTTAAGCAACTGGCTGAAAGGGGAGATATCCCCGTGGTTTATACCCTTATGGGTAAAGCCGCATTTCACAACTCAAACCCCCTGTGCCTGGGAATGCTCGGTTATCACGGCAGGGTAGAGGCAAATACAGCTATTTCTGAAGCAGATATCATTCTGGCTGCAGGCACACGCTTCGGAGACAGATCAACCGGGCCATTGGGGAGTTTTGCCGCGCAGGCAAAGATAATTCATATTGATATTGATCCGGCTGAAATCAGTAAAAACGTCTCGGCCTACCTTCCAATTGTGGGAGATGTAAAGAATATAATCGGACGGCTCGCCGATCTTATTCCCACAATAAAACATCCGGACTGGACCACCCATCTTAAGGAAGTGGCAAAAAATCATCCGTTAAGGGAGATAAAAAAGGGGGTAATGACTCCACATATTCTGACTGTACTAAAGGAGATTGCAGGAGACCCAATCCTGGTCACTGACGTGGGCAGGCATCAAATCTTTGCTGCCCACTATTTTCCTGTTGAAAGCGGGCGCTCATTTATTACTTCAGGCGGGTTGGGAACCATGGGGTTTGGAGTGCCTGCAGCCATAGGGGCCAAGCTGGGCCATCCTGAAAAAAACATTGTGGACATCGCCGGGGACGGCTCCTTCATGATGACCTGCCAGGAAATTGCCACTGCCGTGGAGGAGGATATACCCATCTTAGTCCTCATAATGAATGACTACTGCCTTGGAATGATCAGCCAGCTTCAGGATGCCTTCTATGGAAAGAGATACGAGGCCTGCAGATTCGGAAAAAACGTTGATTGCGCCAAACTGGCTGAAAGCATGGGAGCGGTGGGCATAAGGGTAAGCAGGGAAAAAGAAATTGCTCCGGCTATTGAGAAGGGGCTTTCTGAAGACAAGCCCTGTGTAATTGATTTTATTCTTGAGGATACGCCGAATGTATACCCAATGGTCACCGGCACATCCCTAATGGAATACGTTGAATAGGAGTAATAAATGAAACATACCATTTCCATTCTATGTGATGATATCCCCGGAGTCATGACCCGTGTATCCGGTCTGTTTTCCAGGAGAGGCTTTAATATAGAAAGCCTGAGCGTGGGCCATACGGAGGTAAGTGGAAAGAGCAGATTCACCATTGTTGTAAAGGGAGACGACCGTGTACTTGAACAGGTTAGAAAACAGCTCCAGAAGCTGATACATGTCATAAAGGCCTGGGATATAAAACAGGACGATGCAGTAGAGCGCGAACATGCCCTGATTAAGATAAAGTTAGAAGATGTAAAAAAGCATGAGCTTCTTCAAATCATTACTGCAGCGCAGGCGCGTATAGTGGATTCCTCCGGTCCAATCTGGATTCTGGAAGTTACAGGTGACACAAGATCCGTAGACAATGCCTTTAATCTTTTAAATGATTACAACATTTTAGAGTCGATCAGAACGGGTAAGATTGCAATTGAAAGGGAGACGAGCAGGTTTATTTCAGGATGAGGCAAACACTCTTCTTATAAGCGCTGCGATCTCTCCCGCATTGAATCCAAGATATTCATAAACCTTTTTCCCCGGACCTGATTCTCCAAACCGCTCAATCGATCTAATCATACCGCCGCTTCCGGCGATTTCCCCCCAACCCTGGGCTACTCCCGCCTCTAAGACTACCCGATGCGATCCATCCGGAATGAGTTCTTTTCCATAGGCCTCTTTCTCTTTTAGAAAAAGACTGCGGGAGACCATGGAAATTACCCGCACCTTATCGGAACCCAACTGCTGCTGAATCTCTAAAGCCAGGTTCACCTCCGAGCCTGTTGCCACTATAACAATCTCCGGCCGCCCCTTAGAATCTTTTACAATGTAAGCGCCCCGGGGCATATTCTCCCTCCAGTTACTGTCCTCCTTTGCAAAAACAGTTAGGGACTGCCTGGTCAGGATTAAAGCGGAAGGTCCATCAATATGGTTGATTGCCTGTATCCACGCGGCATTAGTTTCTTCGGCATCAGAGGGTCTTAAAACCAGCAGTCCCGGTATGGTCCGTAATGCGGCAAGCTGTTCCACAGGCTCATGGGTGGGCCCGTCTTCTCCGACAAAAACGGAATCGTGAGTGAATACATATATAACCGGAAGACTCATAAGAGCGGCCATACGTATTGCGGGCCTCATATAATCGGAAAAGACCAGGAAAGTTGCGCAGAAGGCTCTTAAACCCCCGTGCAGGGTAATTCCATTTACAATCGCTCCCATTGCGTGCTCCCGTACCCCGAAGTGAAGATTTCTTCCAAGGTGATTATCTTTCTGAAAACTACCCATGCCCTTAAGATAAGTTGAATTGGAGGGAGCCAGATCCGCCGAGCCCCCGATTAAATTGGGAATATTCTCAGCCAAGACATTTAATGCCTGGCCGCCGGCCTTACGGGTAGCCAGCTTATCCCCCTCCTTATACTGAGGAAGACCCTGGACCGGTTTTGGCCTTTGATCATTAAAAAACTGTTTCCACTGCTTAAACAGCTCAGGGTTCTCTTCGGACCAGGCGGAAAAACTCACCTTCCAGTTTTTATATTCCTCATCCCAAACTTCCTTTCTCCCTGTAAAATATGCTTTGGCTTCTGCCGGGATATAGAAGAGACTCCCCTCCGGGTCCGGAACTCCTATGGCTCTCTTTGCTTCCCTTACCTCCTCATCTCCCAGTGGAGCGCCATGAGTTTTATGAGAGCCTGCCAGATTCGGAGCTCCTTTAGCAATAATCGAGTTTATTTTAATAAGAGCGGGCTTATTAGTATCCTTCTTGGCCTCCTCCACCACCTTCACTATTCCTTCAAGATCATAGGCATCGGCCGAAAATGCCTGCCAATTATACGCTTCAAATCGCTTAAGCACATCCTCTGTAAAGGCAAGATCCGTAGAGCCCTCGATGGTGATATGGTTGGAATCGTAAAAAACGATCAATTTCCCCAATCCCAGGTGACCGGCAAGTGAACAGGCTTCAGAACTAACTCCTTCCATTAAATCACCGTCCCCGGCTAAAACATATGTATAATGATCGATTACCCTGCGGCTGTCTGTATTAAAGCGCGCTGCCAGCATACGCTCAGCAATGGCCATCCCCACGGCATTGGCTAATCCCTGACCCAGGGGCCCCGTGGTCGTTTCCACTCCCGGTGTCACGCCGTATTCGGGATGACCCGGGGTTTTTGAGCCGAGCTGCCGGAAATTCTTTATATCTTCCAGGGATAGATCATAACCGGACAGATGGAGAAGAGAGTATAGAAGCATACTTCCATGCCCGGCTGAGAGAACGAATCGATCGCGGTTGATCCACTCAGGATCCCCGGGAAAATGCTTTAAGATCTCACCGAATAGCAGAGCACCCAACTCTGCGCATCCCATGGGCAGACCGGGATGGCCGGAATTGGCCTTCTGTATCGCATCCATTGTAAGGGTTCTGACGGCTGTGGCTACAAACTTAAGACCCGTACTGTTCATCTTTGTCTTTAGAAATTACTTTTTCTTTTTCTTCTTCTTGCCCGGCTTTTTCCGGGACGGCTGCACCCGTGTTACCGATACCTTTGCCCCGGGTTTACGGGCTTCCTCATCCCGGACGCCCGCACGCTCCTCCCGGGCTTGAGAAGCCGGCTCGGGCGCCTTTGTCGGCTCGTGTGCCTTTGCCGGCTCTGGCGCCGTAATACCGGGTGCAGACTCAGCAGGAAGCGCTTCCTTTAATCTTTCCTTAGAAGGCACTGAAGGCATGCGGCCGAATTTCTGAACATCCCTCTTCTTTCTCCGCTTTTCAATCAAGCGCTGCCAGCCGAGCACGATGGGCGATGCTATGAATACGGTAGAATAGGTACCGACAACAACACCAATGATCAGATTCAGGGCAAAGGCCCTAATGGTTCCTGTGCCGAAGACATAGATGGCAGCCACGGCAAGCAGTGTTGTTAATGAGGTCAACACTGTTCGGCCTAATGACTGTGTAATACTGGTATTGATAATGATCTCTAAATCAGCATCCCTCATAAGGCTCCTGTTCTCCCTGATTCGATCGAAAATAACAATAGTATCGTTCAGAGAGTATCCGATAATGGTGAGTATGGCGGCAATGGTTGTGGTTGTCACCTCGAACTGAAAAACCGCCAGCACACCAAACATGATAAGCACGTCATGGATAAGACAAATCACTGCAGCCGTGGCATAAATAAAGTGAAACCTGAACGCCGTATAGAGAAGTATCAACACTAAAGCTACTAAGATTATTGAAATGGTTTGACCCACCAGTTCTTGAGAATACCTGGGACCCACAAAATCACTCTGTTTAATAACAACATTCCCCTCCCCGAATGATTCGGAAAGGAGCTCTAAGATTCTGTTTTCCATTCTCTCCTGAAAGTATTTAGTATCTGCCGGTGCAATTACTTTAATTATGAACTCCTGATTTTCCGGTCTGCCCACAGTCTGAATATCCAGCTTACCGATTCCTGAAAGGGAACTCCTCACATCCTCAATACGGGCCGCCGCTGCCTGCGGCTTGATCTGAATCTGCTGGGATAAGCCAGCGGTAAAATCTATTCCCAGGTTAAAGCCCCCCTTAAGATATAAGCCGACGCCTCCGGCCAGAATCAAAAGCAGGGAAGAGACAATCATTAAAGCTCTTACTTTTGTAAACAGGATTACCCTTTTCATCGGGCCAGCCTCCGCCAGCTAATGCTCAGCTTCTTTACTCTTAGAACCTCTGTGGAAAAATCGAACAATAAGCGGGATACGAAAAGAGAGGTAAATACAGATGAGACAATGCCTACAGCCAGAGTAACGGCGAATCCCTGGATAAATCCCTGCCCGAGCTGGGAGAGGGCTAAAGCGGCTATAAAGGTAGTAATATTTGAATCTAAAATTGTCCAGAATGCTTTAGAGAATCCCGCAGTTACTGCAGCCTTGGGTGATTTACCGATCCGGTACTCTTCTTTAATCCTCTCAAATATTATTACGTTCGCATCCACAGCCATTCCAACGGTGAGTATGACTCCTGCTATACTCGGTAATGTAAGCGTAAAATTAAATACTGACAGAACGGAAACAATAAAGTAAAGATTCAAAATTAGAGCAAAATCCGCTACTAAACCTGCCCCCTTGTAGTAAATAAACATAAAGAGGATTACCAGGATAAATCCGTACATAACGGCATTGACCCCTTGTGCTATGGCATCCTCCCCTAAAGATGCGCCTATGGCCAGTTGGTTAATGATATCCAGGGGCACCGGTAAAGCTCCGGTTCTTAAGATCAAAGCCAGATCATCGGCTTCCTCCCGGCCGAATCCGGTGACCCGCACGGCATCGCGTATGGGTTCCACAATTCGGGCCTGGGCCTTCACCTTGTCATCGAGGACAACGGCCAGCGCTTTATCCACATTATCGCTGGTCAGCTTGTAGAAGATATCTCCTCCCTCTCCGGTAAGAAAAAAATTCACCACCGGTTTTCCTGTAATGGCGTCGGCGCTGACCCGCGCATCCCGGATATAGGTACCGGAGAGACTGACTTCTTCATTAATGACGGTAAATCCTTTGAGCTGATCCAAACCGTAGGAATCTTTCTCATAGACTCCCCTTAAAACAGTGCCTGCAGGCAGAAAATCAGGCTGATTAATCCTGCCGTCCGGGCCTAATATTTTCCCCGGCCTCTGCCGCTGAAACTCTCTTAACTTAGCTAAGGCTTCATCACCAACAATATGAAAGCTTAATCGCCCCTTACCCTGGATAAACTTGTTCATTCTCTCCCTGTCAGCATCACCGGGCAGCTCAACTAAAATCATGCTTTCGCCCTGCCGCCGGATCTGAGGCTCCGTCACTCCGAACTGGTCGATCCGGTTGTTTAATATCTCTAAAGCACGGCGCATGGCATCCTCTCTTTCGGATGCTGTAAGAGCTTCACCTGAGGCCCGCTTCAAATTTTCTACATCCGCCTTTATAAGCACCCGCATACCTCCCCGCAGGTCCAGGCCCAGTTGAATTGTTCTGTCTCTGTATTCTTTCAAGGATAGAATCTCTTCCCTGTAGTGATCTTCCAGTTCAGCAAGAATATCCGCCCTTCCGGGATAGCTTTTTAAGATATCTGCAACCGTCCATACGCTGGGAACAGGCTTCTTCTTCAGCTTAAAGCGCTCCTTTGCCCTGTCCGATAAGAACAGATATTTCTCAGGCATGGGGTCTTCACCATCTAAGGAGCGTATCTTCTCTAAAGCCGTTTGGGCCTGCTGTGCTGAATAATGTTTAATATGTAGTCGGGAGCCTGCAGCCAGGTCTTTTTTCTCCTGGGGAATAAGAAAATACCAGTTTATGGTCGGATAGAGAAAGGAAAAAGCAACAGCTAACAATATCAGCACCAAAAAAAACCTTAATCGCTTTGACATTATTTAACTCCGAAAATGGTTTACATTGAGACAATTTAAAAGATGCAAGTTATTCTGAGCTTTCTACACTGCTCTCTTTTCGCTCCAGAATATTGCTCACAGCAGATTTATTGAACTCGATCTTGGTGTTTGTATCAACTTTGATGGTAACTGTCTGTTCCTTTACTGCTGTAATTTGTCCGCGAATTCCTCCCGCTGTAGCCACTTTATCGCCCTTTCTTAAAGTAGCCAGCATGGCTTTGGTTTCTTTCTGTTTTTTGCCCTGGGGTCTTATAACCAGAAAGTAAAAGATCAATATGATCAGACCGAAGGTAAGCAGCATGGTGACCATCTGACCTCCTGGAGCCCCACCCGCCTGAAGCAGCGGTAGATTGTGAATAAAGTTAAACATCTTATTTATCCTTTATTTTAAAAGATTTCCGCCAAATTAGCATATATTGACAAATCGAGTCAAGCTTGCAGGAGATATTCAATCTAAATCACCTTGACTTTTACTGTCTTTTCCGGAACTTCAAATACGCCGAAGATGCGCTTCAACTCGTCAACAGAGTTGAGCTTTACCTGCGCTTTTTTATTATATATAGCAAGAACCTGATCCGACTCTCCCCGGTTCTCTGCATATACTGCTGAGCATAGAGCCTGCTTTAAAAGCCCGGCTTCTGCCAGGGCTGCTGTGCTAAATGAACCGCAGCGCTTCTTCAGCTGCCCATCCACCACTGACGTATTCCCCTCATAACCAATGGTAAAAATAAAATCCTCACGCCTGATCAAGTGTAAAATCTCCTTGAATTTACTTGATCCTTCCACAGTATGAAATCATAATATAAGATACAATCGTATAAAGCCATGATAGTTTTAGATAAAGACAAATTATCCTCTTTTTTCGAGAGTGTTTCAAGTGGCTTTGTGCAGAGTCCTTTAGAGATTCTGATAGTTATTCTTCTTCTGATCGGGTTTTTTGGTTTTCTGCTGCTCATGTACAGAATCCAGAAAAAGAGGGCAAAGCGGAAACTGTTTAAACAATCACAGGAGAAATTTGAACGCCTTGTAAAGAAATTCGATATCAACCCATCCGAGCAGGCTTTAATCCGGAAGCTGGCCGATTTTTTAAAAAAACCTGAAAAAGAATACCTGCTGCTGCTGAATCAGGCAACTTTTAACAGCTCTGTTAATAAGCTTAAGGCTAAAGAAGAGCTCCCCGCAGTTGCTGTTACGGGACTGCGCCTGAAACTGGGGTTCAGTGCCCAGGATCCTGAAAAAAGACCCTCATCAAGCGCTGAACTACCGCAGGGAATGGGAGTAATCATCATTACAGAGGGGGGAAAGAAATATCCTGGCAAGGTTACAGACTGCCAGGCCCAATCCCTGGCCGTTCATCTGGAAGATCCTACCGCTCCTATCTCAAGGGGGAATCCGGTTACCCTATATTTTCAAAACCGTTCAGGTATCTTCGCCTTTACAACCTTTGTTCAGGAGAGGAAGGGAACGGCCGTTTATCTGGACCATTCCGATAAGATCGTACGTCACCAGAGAAGGAAATACTACAGAAAACGGCTTCTTCTGCCCTTGTTTATTAAACCCGCCGGCTCAGAGGAAGTGCCTGTTCGATCTATCATGCTCGACCTGGGCGGGGGAGGAGCCAGCCTGAAAAATCCCTATGCCCGGTTTAAGTCAGGAGATGACCTGGAACTCTCTTTTCACCCTGCAGGGGAAAAGCAGTTCTTTATTCTTACTGAGGTCTTAAGGGTATCAAAGAACGGTAAAATACTGCATGTGCGATTCGGCCCTTTAAAAGAAACTACTCGTGACCGGATTATCGGTTTTCTCTTCCGGAGAAAAGCTTGAAAATACCATATGGTATAAACTGTCTATTCATTAGATGTTATAATCAGAATAAAGGCCAGTTCAGCGGAATTGTAAAGCTCTTAAAGCCGCTTAAAAAGAAACGGGGCTTCTTTGCCCACTACTGGGACGGTAATCGTCTGGATCTGAATCGAAGGAGAAAATTAAAACAGGTTATAATCTCAGGTCACGGCACCGAATTCGCAGCCCGCTTCAGCGGTGATTCGCCTTTGCCCCTAACCCCTGAGCAAATCAGATTTCCCGGCTTCACAGCACTGTATCTTCTGGGATGCTTCCAGGGAAGGGATGTTTTTCGAAAAAAATGGGCTGAAGGCTCAGGCATAAGTATAGAGCATGTACGGGGAAGCGATGGTGAAACTGAATCAGCCTTAAGCGTCTGTCTGCTTCTGCACATCATGGAGGATGGCCCTGAGTCCCTGGAGCGCTGGTTTCCCGTCTGGATTTCAAGCAATGCCTATTTAAGACCCCATTTCCCCCTGATCCGTGAACTCTATAGAAAAAATAGGCAGAATCCGGTTCATACCATAAATGCGCTTTCGGTACTCATTGACCTTACCCCGCTTGAGGACTTTCTTGAGGTGGCCTTCAAATATCCGGACTACCTCTCTGATCTGCTTGATTAAACCCACCGGGATTATACGATAAAAACCCCCTCTTTGCTCAAAGGCGGAGGGGATTTCATTAAAAAGATTGCTTCTTAGTAATGCTTCTTAGTAAGGAGGCATTCCTCCCGGGCCTCCCGGGGCAGCCGGCATCGGCTGTTCCTTTTCCGGCAGATCGGTTATTATACACTCAGTTGTAAGCAGAAGCCCGGCTATTGAGGCTGCGTTTTGCAGAGCGGAACGTGTTACCTTTAAGGGGTCGATGATACCTGCTTTCATCAAATCGCTCCACTCCATCTTCTGAGCATCAAAGCCAATACCCTTTTTCTCGTGCTTGGCCCTTTCGGCTACGACGGCTCCGTCGAGACCTGAATTTTCGGCAATCTGGCGTATAGGCTCTTCTAAAGCCCGCTTTACGATTTTAAACCCAAATGCTTCATCGGGGGTCAGGTCCTCAACATTTTCCTTATCAAGGGCCTTAACAGCCTGGATCAGGGTAACACCGCCCCCGGCTATCATTCCTTCTTCAATAGCCGCCCGGGTGGCTGAGAGCGCATCTTCGACTCTGTGTTTCTTCTCCTTCAGTTCAACCTCTGTAGCTGCGCCTACATTGATTACGGCAACACCGCCGGCAAGCTTAGCCAGCCGCTCCTGGAGTTTTTCTTTATCGTAATCAGATGTTGTTTCATCAATCTGTACCTTAATCTGGGCGATACGGTCCTTGATATCCTTTTTCTTTCCGGAGCCTTCAATAATAGTAGTATTTTCTTTGTCAATCTTAACGGACTTGGCCCGTCCAAGCTGGTTCATGTCTGTATTCTCAAGCTTCAGACCCAGTTCTTCAGAAATGACCTGTCCGCCTGTGAGAGTGGCCACATCTTCAAGCATAGCTTTTCTACGATCCCCAAACCCTGGCGCCTTAACCGCACAGGCATTCAAAGTACCACGCAGGTTGTTGACAACCAGAGTAGCTAAAGCTTCACCCTCAACATCCTCAGCGATCATGAGAAAGGGTTTGCCTGCCTGGGCAACCTTCTCCAACACGGGAAGGAGGTCCTTCATATTGGAGATCTTCTTATCATGGATCAGAATGTAAGGATCCGCCAAATCTGTACTCATGGTTTCACGGTTTGTTACAAAGTAGGGTGAGAGGTAGCCGCGGTCAAACTGCATACCCTCAACCACTTCCAGGTGGGTTTCCATTGACTTTGACTCTTCAACCGTTATTACTCCGTCCTTACCCACCTTCTCCATGGAATCTGCGATCAGATCACCGATTTCTGAGTCATTGTTGGCTGAAATTGCTGCGACCTGGGAGATCTCCTCTTTCTCCCTGATCTCTTTAGAATTCTTCTTGAGATCCTCAACAGCGACATCCACCGCCCTGGCAATTCCTCTCTTGATCTCTAAGGGATTGATGCCTGCAGCAACGCTCTTCAGCCCTTCACGGATAATAGAGTAGGCCAGGACCGTTGCCGTGGTGGTGCCGTCTCCTGCCACATCATTTGTCTTGGTCGCCACCTCTTTTATAAGCTGGGCGCCCATATTTTCGTAGGGATCTTCCAGCTCAATCTCTTTAGCGATTGTAACACCGTCGTTGGTGACTGTTGGAGCGCCAAACTTTTTGTCCAGGACGACATTACGTCCCTTGGGTCCCAGTGTGACCTTGACCGCATTCGCCATCTTCTGAACACCGTCTAACAGAGTCCGCCGAGCGGATTCATCAAACTGTAACTGTTTTGCCATGTTTTAACCCTTTCCTCTGAATTTTAATTAATTTATAAGATTGGCTTCAGTACTTATACCTTTCAAAGAAAGATACAAATTCTTTGCGAATTCATCAACAAAAAAATACCTTTTTCTTGCAAAAAAAATAAATTTATCACCCCGGCGATCATTATTTCCGGGAAAAAAGAGGAAATGATGATAAAAGGGGTGTTTTTTTTGATATTTTCTCAGCATATCTTAATCCTGCAAGCAGAAGCTTCATGGGCATCAGTTCCCTTGTAAAGGGATTTAAAACCAATCCCAGCGCTTCTAAAGAGAGTGTTCCCAAAAGCGCTGTATCTTTTCCCTCACCAAGGATTACCTGTACAGTTCTCCCTCTTCCCCCGTATTCCAGCCAGACCTCTGAAATCTGTCTCGATATAATCGTGGAATCCGCTAAAGCAAATTTCAGCTTCTCTAAAGGCTTAAGATTCAACTTTTTCCACACATCTTCAGGCAAGAGCGTATACGATGC
Source organism: Spirochaetales bacterium (assembly GCA_030615505.1). Classification (GTDB taxonomy): domain Bacteria; phylum Spirochaetota; class Spirochaetia; order SZUA-6; family DRHE01; genus JAUWZD01. The sequence continues at coordinate 23,652 of JAUWZD010000032.1, forward strand.
TCCGCTGTCAACAATAAAATCAACCTCAATTGCTTTTTCCCCTTTCCCGACTCTTCCTGTAACACTAGTTACCTCCATAACTTTAGCCCCCTAATTAGTTTATCATATCCGGATTGCATGAAAAAAGCAATCTTGACTTTTAATATCAATCTGATAAAAAGAGGTTGTGGCACCGAACAGAGAGTTAAAGCTTTTAATTGGCCTTCGTTTGCACAGCTCACCGAATAGGGCAATACTCAAACAGACTGAAGATTTTCTCAACGAAATATCGAATCTAGAGCCCGGGTTTAAAATTCCTCTGCACTGGAATTTCAGTTTTTATACCTTTTTAGACCCTGAAAAGGGAAAATCCAGGGTGCTGAATAATCTACTCATTGAAATGAAGACCCGGATAAAATCCCGGGGGGATGCAGCCGTTCCTACAGGTTTCTGCGGTGCGGTTCATCCCCTTTTATGCACAGACGAACTGGAAAAAGAGCTTGCCTGGTGCCGGAAAAATCCATGGCTGCCCGGGGCAAAATCAGAAATCATTATGCCCATATACCCCGACCTCCGGCGTGAGCTTTACCATGGAATCTACAGCAGTAGAGGATTCAGAATCCTGGGCCTGCCGGCGAGCCTCAAGAGAACGCTTAAGGAGGGATATCAATTCCATATGAAGAGCGTGCCGCACAGAGCCGTGCTGTTCTCATATGCTCTTATTCCTCTACAGGGATATAATCAAATCTTAAGTAGTGTTCCCAAATCATTCATTATCAGAGAAAGAGTCCTCTTTATTTTATTTGATATCACTGATTATGAATACTCCGGCCGTCAAAATCATGAAAGCGGCTTTGTGGCGACCTTTCTGGATAAACTTAGCGAGAAGTTCAGCCTCAGCCTGTGTTCTCTACTGGATGCAGGTTTATTCCCTGAAGCTACTGCGGCGGATATACCGGAAGAATCCGCGGCTGCCGTGGGCAAAAGCGGCACAGAGAGGGGCTCCCTGGAAACAAGCTACGCAGACCAGTGGGCCATGGACTGTGATCTGTTTCAATCTGAGCCAAAATCCAGGAAACAATGGCTTTTCGCTGAAACGATCCGTAATAAAAAAAATAAAAGCGATTCTGATATCAGAAAGATACTGGACACCTTTTCCAGGTATGGTAGCAGCAAGCAATCCTGTCATGCAATGAAACCGGCTCCCAAAGGAAACCGTATTCTTACAGCCAGTATGTCCGGATCCGTAGATCTTAGAGGCCGGGCCTTTGATGTGAATTTTTATGACGGGAGATTTTCGGGAATCATCAGCAAGGGAAAACAGAAGCTGTTCGGAATGCCTGCCAAATCATATATCACTATTTCAGGAAAACGATACCTCTTTCAAACTGAAAGCGCTTTTTCATTTCAGGGAAAAGGGGAAAGCGGCCTTCGTACAATTTTAACTCTCAGGCTGCCTCCTAAATTCGAAACCAAATATGAAACCAAATATGAAACCAAGGGGCAAACAGCGAAAGTCGTGGTGGACAGCTATTTCAGAGATGAAAGCCTTGATCTCATTATTGATTTATTGATAACCTATCCCATCATGAAGGCAGGAACTATCCTGGAAAAAGTGGCACCCTTCGAAATTCCCTTATTCACGGTGCGTAAGGATGAGCGGATTCTTATCCATTCAGTTTATCCCGACCGGACGCGGTACTCCTCTCTTCTATCCGGAGATACTCCTATAAGAGTTCTGTACGGCAACAGGTTCATTATTTCAAAAGGCGAAATTAGCTTGAGCATTCAATTTATTGGGAAGTACACACCCAGAATAGGATTTCTTCAATTTTGCTTAAGAAGAAAAGGCAGAAGATACATCCTGTTTGCGAACTTAAGCGGAACATATACCCCGGTAGATGCTCAATACTACAGTGAAATGGCGGATAATTTTTCCTTCAAGATCGGGCTTACCCCATGAGCCGGGGATTAGATTTTTTTGATGTTGATCATACCATTACCCGTCATTCTACAGGCAGACATTTTGCCATTATCGGCATCAGGACGGGTCTTTTCCCTATCAACCTGCTGTTCATGATTCCCTTATATTACTTCTATTACCGTTTCGGTAATCTGAAAATTAATTTCTTTAATAGAGAGTTTATTTTCTTAAAAGGCATACCCCAAAAAACATTTCATGAGATCGCAAATATCAGTTTTAAAAAACGCTTAAAAAAGGATATCTACCCCAGGGCTATATCTCTGATACAGGAGCTTAAGTCATCCGGCCGAAGGGTGGTATTTGCTACTTCATCTCCCGATATCGTAGTCAAGCCTCTGGCAGACTACCTGGGAATTGACGAGGTGCTGGCCACCTCCTTAGAGTTCAAAAAGGGTTTTTCCACAGGGCGCTTCAGGAATGTGCCGCTCTTCGAGCATGAAAAGAAAAAAAGGGTTTTAGACTATATCAGGAGCCAGGGATTTAAGCCCGCGGATTGTTCCTTTTACTCAGACAGCATCCACGACCTGCCCCTGCTTAAAGCGATAGGTAATCCGATAGTTGTAAATCCGGACCTCAAACTGAATCTGGCGGCGCGCAGGAGGGGATGGACCATTATTAAATTTTCCTGATTGCTCCACTGACAATGGAAAGAATGTCGGAAGAGTTTTCAGGCTGAACTAAAAGGGCGCCGTCATCCGCCACTCCTTTAAGAACGCCCTTAAACTCCTCATCCTGTTGAACTTCGATCTCCTCACCCAGACCGTAGAGTCTTTTGAAGAGCTTCCCCTTCCACTGCGTATCAGAAATGCTTCTCTTTATAAAGAACAAAATTCGCTTGAGTATATGGAAGTTCTCCACTTGCCGCCTGAGAATCTGAGTTAAAGAACAGGCGGTATCGTTTAATTCCTTCGGGAACCTTTCCTGATTGCAGTTCACACCCATGCCTATCAGATACACCTCTCCATGTGATTCACATAGAATACCGGCAATCTTCTTATCCTTATACAATAGATCATTGGGCCATTTCACCTGGGTTTTAACCTTAAAGAGGTCTTCAATTGCAAGTGAGAGTGCCAATCCCACTAGAACGGGCAGCCTCTGGGGCGGGAAAGAGAAGACGCGGTAAAGCAGAAGCGTAAATAGGAGATTCTTCCCGGGTGCTGATTTCCAGAGGCGGCCCGGAAATCGCCCCCTACCCTCCTCCTGGTACCCTGCTGCAATCACCGTGCCGCAGGGATGCCCTGACTCATAGAGCTGTATGGCGTCCTTCATTGTTGAGAGGGTTTTAATTTTATAATAAATGGGAGCATTACCCCAGGGGCTGGTAATGGCGAGTTTCTCCGCCTCAGACAATAGTTCCTCCGCCCAGAAGCAGGTTGTCTGCATAAAAAACCGCAGACTGCCCCGGCGTTACAATCTCAGGGCTATCAAGAATAACCCTAACCTGGTCTTCTTCCGGCTCAATTCGGGCCGGGATTTCCCCAGTCTGATAGCGGATTTTTACACTGCAGCTTAGGGAGCTTAAAGGCTTTTCTATGAACCAGTTAAGGTTCTCTACCAGAAGGCTTGAGATTTGTGCCTCCTCCCGCCTGGCTACAACTACGGAATTGGATTCAAGATTAATGCGGCTTACATACCAGGGGCCATTGCCTAATCCAAGTCCCTTTCTCTGGCCTACCGTATAATGAATATAACCCCGATGCTTTCCCAATACTCTTCCCCTGGTATCAACAATATCTCCGGGGGAGAGTAAGTTATGATCCTTGACCCGGCGGCTGATGAAATCCACATAACTTGAATCAATGAAGCATGCATCCTGGCTTTCCCTTACCCCTGTAAATTCTAAACCTTCAGCATCCGCCAGGGAGGCGACCTCTGATTTCGTATAATCCCCAAGGGGGAAAATAAGATAAGGAAGCAGGTCTTTCGGAATTCCGTAAAGCATATAGGTCTGATCCTTTAAAGGATCTTCAGCCCTGGCCAGGAAATATCCTGAAGCTGTCTTTTGAATGCGCGCATAATGACCTGTTGCGAAGTAGAGAACCTGCCCCTCCTTAAGCAGACCTTCCTCTATTAAGCGGTACTTTAGCTTATTATAAAAAGAGTCAAAGCGTATGCAGCGGTTGCAGACTACACAGGGATTGGGTGTTTTCCCCTTAAGATAGGTGTCGATAAAATTTCCTACAACTTTTTCTTTAAATTCGCTGAAGAGGTCTATCTGGAAATAGGGAATCTTAAGACGCCGGCAGACCTCCCGGGCGCGATTCAGAACCTCTGCGGAACAACAGCGGGAACCGTTCCATATGATGTGGCTGGCCCCAACCATGCTCTCCCAGTCTTTCTTAAGCAGGAAAGAAGCAATGCTTGAATCCACTCCTCCGCTTAAAGCAACGGCACAAACACTTGAATCGTCCATTGTATAGAAAGGTACTGAAAAAAAGGTTTTTTAGAAAGAGTGATTGTCTGAAGATAGAGTATACCGTCGAAAAAGAATTAACAAGATTTCAGACTTTTCCTTGACTATCTACTCTCTCTGATTTATGGTTTAGGTAAAAATTCAAGGAGGAGTAAAATGAATAAAAAAATCTTTTCTTTCTTAGCGCTTCTTTTATCGATTTCGGCTCTGCTTTTTTTGTGTACATGCGCAAAGAAACCGGAACTGGGTACAGAAGAGAACCCCATTATCTGGGCCTTTGTGCCGTCCGGTGAGATGGAGAGGGTGGCAGCCGGCGCCCAGTCGGTTGCGGATCTGCTGCATGACAAGACCGGCCTGTACTTCGAGACCAGTGTGGCCACCGAATATGCCGGCGTGATCGAGGCCATGGCCAGCGACCCGCCTGAAGCGCATATGGCTTCCCTGGCCACCTTCGCCTATATACTGGCAGCCGACCGCGGCGCAGCCGAAGCGGCTTTGGTCTCCGTACGCTTCGGCACTCCCACCTATAACGGGCAGCTCATCGTTCATGTCGACAGCGGCATCAGCAAGGTCTCTGACCTGAGGGGCAAAACCTTTGCCCGTCCCGATCCCCTGTCCGCCAGCGGCTGGATCATCCCCATGCTCACTATGCGGGCTGCAGGGATCAACCCTGAGAAAGATCTGGCAGAAATTGTGGATGCGGGAAGCCATGATGCGGTTGTCGCTGCCGTATACAACAGGCAGGTGGATGCCGGTTCTACCTATGTGGATGCCCGTCCCCGCATAGAGAAAGACCACCCGGACGTGATGGAAAAGGTAGTGGTGATCGAGGTCACGATAGACATTCCAAATGACGGAATGCAGTTCGTCCCTTCAATGCCCCAGGAAATGAGGGATAAGATCGTAAAGGCACTGCTGGAAATCGTCGCCACAGAAGAGGGCAAAGAAGCTATATGGACAGCATACCAGTGGGAGGCCCTGGAAGAGCATGACGACAGCTTCTATGACATATTCCGCCAGGTCCTCCAGGCCTCGGGCCTCAATATCGAGGAATTATAGAAGTAGAACCTGCATATTATCAAAAAAGAGGTGTGCTGCACCCTGAGTGCGGCACACCATTTACGGGGTAAAGGATGTTTGAGGTCAAGAACCTTACAAAGATCTACGATGACGGTACAGTGGCTCTTCGGGATATCAGTTTCGAGGTCAACCCCGGAGAGTTTATAGTCATTATCGGCTTAAGCGGCTCGGGCAAGTCAACGCTGCTGCGCTGCATCAACCGCCTGATCGAGCCCACAGAGGGACAGATCCTCTGGGACGGCACTGACATCACAGCAGCCGAAGCGTCAGAGCTGCGACGGATCCGCAGGCAGATCGGCATGATCTTTCAGCAATTCAACCTGGTCAAGCGCTCTAATGTTCTTACAAATGTACTCGCAGGGCGCTTAGGATATGTAAAGCCGGGGCTAAGCCTTCTGCACCGCTTCCCGGCCAGGGACAGGGAAATGGCCATGCAGGCCTTAGAAAGGGCAGGCATTGCCGATCAGGCCCATAAGAGAGCCGATGAACTAAGCGGGGGGCAGCAGCAGAGAGTGGGCATAGCCCGGGCACTGATGCAGGAGCCCCGTATGATCTTAGCCGACGAGCCTGTGGCCAGCCTTGACCCGGTGCTGGCCCACACGATCCTGGGCTACTTAGAGAAGATAAACCAGGAGGAGAAAATCACTATCCTCTGCAGCCTGCACTACCTGGACCTGGTTCAGCGCTATGCCACCCGCGTGATCGGGCTTCGGGAGGGCCGGATCGTCTACCGGGGTACCCAGGAGGAGATCCGCCGTATGACGGATGAGGAGTTCAAGGAGATATACGGAGAAGAGGCGGAACGCGTAAGCGCAGGGCTAAAAGAGGGAGGAACTTAAGTAATGGCCGTACAAAGCAATAAGAAGGCAGATTGTGCACCTCTGGTTCCCGGACCTGCTGCCGCTGTTGCATCGTTGATTGTGCCCGGCTTAGGCCAGATCCTGGCCCGGCAGATTCAACGCGGACTTATACTGCTCGGTTCCGTAATCACTATTATCATACTGCTTGCATGGCGGATAAACCTTCTGGCCCACCGGGAGATAGGGGCTTTGGCAAAGCTGGGTAAAGCCCTTGATCGGCGCCCCTTCTTTATACTCTTTCTAATCATCTGCACAGTCATTCTGTGGCTGTGGATCGCATGGGATGCCCACAAGCAGACCAGGCCTGGCAAACAGGGAGGGCTTTCCATCTTTGTCCTTGTGATCGTCATCTTTTTCAGCCTTGGGTGGCAGATCAGTCAGATTAATCTCTATAAGATGGTGGTCGAGCTGCCGGATGCCCTGCCGCCCCTGTCAAGGGTTCTCTGGCCATGGAAGGCTGCAGTTACCTATAATACCGAAGAGGTCGGCGCCGGGGCGGATATCCTTATCGGCTGCGATGATAATCCACCGCCGCCGCCGGAAGAGATACCAAGCAAGCCCTACCTGATGGCCGAGCCCACCTGCGGAGAGCTCTCCAGGCTGGATGAGAATAACAAGGTTGTTAAGGGCTCTATACTCACCCTGACAGGCCGGGGCTTCGCGCCCAACATGGAGACCCAGATCTGGTGGAAGGATTCCATAGGCAATGAGTTTCGCCCCCGCCAGGAAGGGAAATATGTAAGTCTGAAAACAGACGATGATGGGGGCTTTACATTCAAGCTCATTATGCCCTACCGTCTCATACCCCCGAGCGCTGTGGGAAAACAGATCCACAGGGTTGAGGCGAGACAGGTCACCCAGGTAGGAGGGCCGATTGCAAGCGATCCCCTGAAACTCACAATCGGGCGCATGGCGGAGACCATCTTCATGGGAATGATGGCCACCCTCTTCGGCATTCTCTTCTCCATTCCGGCCAGCTTTCTGGCCGCCCGGAACCTGATGTCCGGCTCATGGATAACCATGAGCCTCTACTACCTGACCCGAACCGTAATGAACATCGTTCGCTCCATTGAGCCCCTGATCTGGGCCCTGATCGCTGTTGTATGGGTGGGATTAGGCCCCTTTGCAGGAATAATCGCCCTTACCATTCACTCAATAGCGGCTTTGGGCAAACTCTACTCCGAGGCAATAGAGAGTATTGACCCGGGCCCCATAGAAGCAATACAGGCAACCGGCGCCACACAGCTGCAGACCATCATGTATGCCGTGGTGCCGCAGATGATCCCTTCCTTCGTCTCCTTTTCCATATACCGTTGGGACATCAATGTCCGCATGTCCACCATTATCGGCTTAGTAGGAGGAGGAGGAATAGGCTTCCTCTTAGTCCAGTACATTCGACTGCTGGACTACCGCTCCGCAGGGATCGCCGTGTGGTTCATCGCAGTCACAGTTGCGACACTGGACTACGTAAGTGCGGAGATCCGGGCTCGGTTTGTATAGGAGTTTGTATAATAGGCCGATATAAGCTCATCCCAGAGGCGTGCAACGATGCGAATATCGTATCTCTTCTCTGCCTCTCTCCTTACTTTCTTGCTTAAAGATCTAAGCAGGATCGGATCTTTCGATGCTTTAAGGATTACCCGGGCAGCCTCTACCTGGTCGGCATGGAGAAGAACCGTATCTTCCTCCCTGATAACCTCGCTCCCGCATACCATGAGGTCATCGTAGGGAACGATCTCCCCGGGACCCTGAACAGGATGAGTAACAATTGGGATCCCGCAGGCCATGGCCTGGATGATGGATATACAGAAACCCTCCCATTCGGAGAGGTTGATGTAGACATCCATCACATTATAGAGCCTGCACATCCGGCACTCGGTCAAATCGTCAGTAATGATCTTTACCCTGGACTTAACCCCATATTTCTCTGCGAGTTTGCACAGATCGATTCCATCCATAGAGATGCAGCGATCAGTCTTAACCAGGAGAAATCCATCGTCCTTTTCCCTGCAGAAAAGGGAAAATGATTCAATGATCTTATCAAGCTTTTTCCGGAACGTATTTGCCCCTACAGTACCTATGACAAATCGCTCTTTCAAACCCCACTCTCTTTTCAATCTCTCTTGTTCTCCATGGGGTATGAGATGATAGACCGAGGTATCAACACCATGGGGAATAATGGGGCCGATCCCGGAATATCCGGATTTTACCAGGAAGTCCAAGGTTTTTCTAGTGAGCGGAACCGGAAACGAATAACCCAGTGCCCCGGGCCCAGGCGTCCGTGAGAACTGGGCCCAGAGAAAAACTGGTATGCTAAGTCTCTCTTTTCTATGTAAAAATGGGAATTGCTCGGGGTATCCCAGGAGTATTGCAGAGTTAGCCTGTGTTTCCCGGATTAGATCTTCGAGGCTTTGAAGATTATGCTGCAGCAGGCCTGCTGATTCCGCAATAGGGGTGCGGCTGCCCTGCTCTGAAAAGGGCCCTGCAATAACTGCTCCCATTCCCCTGCTCTTCAGAAATGAGGACAGCAGGCAGAGCTGGCGGTAAAATGAGGATTTCTTATAGAGCGGAATACCGCTTATGAGAAGCACTTTCATAATGAAACATTAAAGCCAGAAGGCTTTAAATGTCAAACATCTTACTCTTAAAACTTAAATATTGAATTGAGAGAAATAAAAGACTATTATAATTATTATGAGTATAAAGCTTAAAATCATTTTTATTGTTCTTCCTCTAATAATCACCACACTTCTGCTCACAGGAGTATCTTCTTTTTTTTCAGCTACCAATGCCGTTACAGGTATTGCCAAGGAGTTTTTAGGATTTAAAGCTGAAGAGCTTCAAAAGTACGCAGAAAGCCAGTGGCGTCTCCTCGTAGAGAATAACCTTACTGAAAGGCCGGCTATGGTTTCGGCTACAAAAGCCGCTGTAGAAACCTATGCCAACAGCATAGTCAAAAGCAAAACAGAGCTTATCCTGGCGCTTGATGAAACGGGCAATATTGTGATGAAAACCGGCGAGATAGATATTCAGGAAGATGAAGAAAAAGCCCTTCTCTCAATATTCGAATCAAAAAAGAGTGAGATGATAACTCCTAAAATCGGCGGAAAAGACAGGGTGGCCAGGGGCTTCTATTTTGAGCCTTTTAAATGGTATGTCATTACCTCAGAGGAAAGAAACACCTTCTACAGCAGAGTAAACCAGATTACCCAGCGCACAATTATCATTCTGATCGGCACGCTTATCGCCGCTTTGGTGATGATGCTTGTCTTTGCTAACTATTTAACAAACCCCCTGACAAAAGTGGTCAGCACTATGGAAGGCATTATTACTGACAACGACCTATCCAAACGGGTGGCAGTTGAATACCACGATGAGATCGGAAAGCTCGCTCATACCTTTAACCTTATGGTTGGAGAGCTGGAGAGGGCATACAACCAGATAAAAAGCTACGCGTTTAAAGCCGTGCTGGCACAGAAGAAGGAACATAAAATACGAAGCATCTTTCAAAAATATGTTCCGGAGGATGTAATTGATCAGTTCTTTAAGAATCCGGAATCCATGCTGGTGGGAGAAAACAGGGTTATCTCCATTCTCTTTTCGGATATAAGGAAATTTACCAGCATTTCCGAGAGAATGATGCCGGATGACCTGGTTAACTCACTTAACCGCTATTTTTCAGTGATGGTTGACATTATCATGCACAGAAACGGTATTGTCGATAAATATATTGGTGATGCTATTATGGCGTTTTTCGGAGCTCCCGTGAAACATGAAGATGACGCGCTCCAGTCCGTTCTGGCCGGAATTGAAATGGAAGAAGCCCTGATTGAGTTTAACAAGCATCAAAAGACCATAGGAAAACCAGAGTTCAAGATAGGCGTCGGAATCAATTATGGCGTGGTAACAGTGGGGAATATCGGTACTGATAAGAAGATGGACTATACTATTATCGGGGATATGGTCAACTTAGCCTCTCGTTTAGAGAACCTGACCAAGAAGTATAAACAGGCCCTACTTATCTCAGAGAGTCTGCACGCTAAAGTTAAAGAGAAACTTCCCTGCCGCCTTCTTGACACAGTGGCTGTAAAGGGCAAAACCAGGGGAATAAGGATCTATACTGTCCAAAAAAGGCTTACGGGTAAGAAAAAAAAGCTTTGGAGCCTCCATAACAGAGGGATGGATTGCTATTATAAGAAAGACTTCAAAACTGCAATGAATTATTTTAAAGAGGTCCTGAATATCAGCCCTGAAGATTATAACGCCAATATGCTGATAAAGAGATGCTCAGATTACCAGGAAAATCCCCCGTCCGAGCAATGGGACGGTGTTGAGATTATGAAGACAAAGTAAAAATAGAATAATGATTAAAAATCGTCAAGTCGATAGTAGATGCATAGAGCAATGGCTTATTGCGCCAGACAAGTTATAACGGGGAATTCATGAATTGAAAGGTTTGTATCAAAGAGCCTTAGAACTTCATACCACAAAAGAAGATTCAGATGCAGGTTCTAAAGACGAGTTTAAGTTCGATGAAGATTCCGGAATATCCAAAGACGATCAGAAGGATATCCTGTCTGCAATAGAAAAAGTCGCCACAAAGAGCAGGATAACAATTACCCCTGAAATTTTTACTATTCAGGCTTTAAAGAGAGGCGTTCTCTTCCCATTTATGGTTAATCTTTTCTCCATCATTATCCTGGCAGCAGGAATATTCACTCTGTACTTTCTATTCCAGAGGGGTGAAATATCCCTGATGGAGGAAGCCGCCGTAATTACCACCGCAGAAGGCAAACTGATCAAAGAGCTGAAGAAAGAATCAGAAGCAAGGCTATTGGAAAAGAATAGGGAAATAGCTCATATTCAAAATCGCCTGGAAGATATCGACAGAGAGCGGGAAGACCTTCTCATAAATATGGAGGCTAAAATCAGTAAAAGAGAGGAGGAGCTGCGCCGGGCCCTTGAATCTGAACTGGAGTCGGAAAGGGCTAAACTGAGGCTTGAGGGTATCTCCGAGGAGGATATAAACAGGAGATTGAATGAACTTGAGTCAGAAAAATCCGCTGAATACAGCCGGCAGTTGCAAGCTTATGAGAAGGAAGCCGAAGATGAGCGAATCCGTATGGAAAGCAATTTAAAATCCCTCCAGGAGGAGTACAAAAATAACCTGGCCTCAGCCAATAAAGAAAGGCTCAAAGTTTTAAAGGAATCCCAAAAGAGAGAAGAGGAACTTAAGAGACAACTGGATGAAAAAACTAAGGCCTTAGAATCAGAAAAAGTCCAGGCAAAAGAGGAACTTAAGAAAATTTCAGATCAGAAAGAGCAGGAAGACCTGGCCAATAACCAGCTCATCGGCTTATACAACAAAGTGAAATCAAATATCCAGTCCGGTCGTCTCGAACAGGCCCTCTTCAGTCTGAACGACATTGAATCCTTCCTCAATGAGGAATCAATTCTTACTCTTCCGGGATTTGCGAAGCGCCGGGAAGTTGAATTCTTCGTTGTCGATTCGCTCCAAAACCTGGTTAAAGGAGAGATGAAAAAGGAGGAAGTGGATACTGCCTCTCTCATTAGATCCGCCAACTTAGTAACAGATATAAAAAGCAGGGTTATTGAAGCGGAAGCGCTGCATATGAGAGGAGAGATCAATGAAGCTGAAAAGATGTACAATGAGGCTTTAGGACTCATACCGGAAATCAATAAGAGCCATAATTTTTTCTTAAGCATGGAGAGAGAAGCAGAAGCGGCCAGGCAGAAGCAGCTTGAAGAGTATTTAGCCAGGGCGGAATATGCTTTTAGGAGAAACAAGCATACAGAAGCAATAGACTACTACACCAAAGCACTGGAATACCTTCCGGAAGATACCGCCACGATCGAAAAAATGATCTCCCATGTAAAGCTGTCAGGGTTCGAATTAGGCATTGATCGCCTAGAGCGCCAGGATTCAGGTAAAGCCGCAGGCTCCCTGGCTCAGGCGGACAAGCTCTTTAACCAGGGGCAATATAATCAAGCCTTTCTTTCCTATATTGATATTGTGGCCAAATATCCCTTAAGCAGCCAGGTGGAACAGGCTCTTGAAGGGATCAATAAGGCGGCGGATGCGATAAACAGTACAGCCCGCAGTGATCTAACAGAGACACAGAATGAAATGAGCAGAAGAATAAGCGAGCTTGAGGAAGATATCAAATCCAGGGCGTCTCAGATGGAGAGTCTTCAGAATGAAAAGAGGTTATTGGCCGATGAGATCGCTTCTCTTAACACGGAAATAGAGAAATTGAGGGAATCCTCATCAACTTCCGCTTCCACGGCAGAATTAAGTGAAACTATTAAAAGAAAGGTAGAGCAGCTTAAGAAAATTGAAGAAAGCTATAAGCGATACGCTGCCCGTGAAGATACGGTGCTTAAAACCCAGGGAGATGAGGGGCTTATTGAAAGCAAGCTGCACCTTAATGCCTTTTTAGCATCAACAGATGAGTTCTTTCCCGGGTTATGGACCCGCATTAAAAGGTATGACATGGCTTTTGAGCAGGCGGGGCGATCCAGCGCGATGCAGGATGTTATAGACATCTTGTATGAGCTTTCCACTCAAAGCAGCAGGGAGGCAAGAGAGAAGTTTATAATCGGCGAAATGGCCATATACAGGAACGATCCAATAATGCTTGAGCTGCTGGAAGAGCTTAGGGAGCTCATCAAACCCTAGTATTGAGAAGCAGCTTCCGCTTAAAAATACAGACAATGCTAATCTAAACTTAAGGAGGAGGTTTATATCGCTGAGGCAGATTCGATTACGCTTTTTAGCGAAACAAAGCTAACAGCTATCCACGGTATAACAAATACTCAGTCAGGCGAACTTTAACCGTAAAGAGAAGTTATTGATTGACCCTTGTTCGACGATCGTGTATATTATTGTGTAACAATTCTGGAGGTAATTATGAAATTCGTCGGTATCAGAGATTTCCGCAATAGATCCGCAAAAATATGGGATGAGCTAAACAGAGAAAAAGAAATTATCATTACATCAAACGGTAAACCTGTAGCAATTCTCTCTTCTGTATCAGAGGAGAACCTGGAAGAAAATTTGACTGCTTTTAGGCGCGCAAGAGCCATAACTGCAGTATCCGCACTGCAGAGAGAATCTATTAAAAAGGGTACGGATAGTCTTACATTAGATGATATTAACGCAGAAATTAATGCATCAAGAAAAAGCATCTTTAAATGAAAATTGTTTTAGATACGAATGTTTTTGTTTCAGGTTTATTATCTCCTTTTGGATCTCCTGGTGAAATCGTTCGAATGGTTGCCTCGAATATCCTTCAACTTTGTTTTGATTCAAGGATTATCACTGAATACCATCTTGTGCTGAAGAGAGCAAAATTCAAACTTAATCAAGACAAAGTATCAATTCTTTTGGACCAGATAGAATCTTATGGATATATTGTTTCAACTGAACCTCTAAAATATAATCTTCCAGATAAGAATGATGAAGCATTTTTAGAAGTAGCTATAACAGCAAAAGCGGAATATCTAGTTACAGGCAATATAAGGCACTATCCTGTTAAAATGCGACAAAAGGTAGAAGTAGTTACGCCTGATGTTTTTTTAGAGGAATATAGAAAGAAAAAGTATTCTATACTATGATAGCCCAAAATCTTGTTTTTTTAACAAGATTTCACTTTAAAAGACACGCTTGGATGCAGCCGCAGGCTGCGCTATGGAGTAAATATGCTTGATGTCGATTTAGTAACCAAGATCGTCTGGGTCTTTAGTCGGCATGGAATAGACTTTGAAGTACAGTTCATCTCAGCAGGTGCAATTTGGATGTACAGGCTTTAAAGCGGAAGTATGCTTGCTAAATCATCAATTATTTCTGGAATTTCAAGGATCTTTGAAAATTCTTTAACCCAGTATTTAATTCTTTTAATTTCAATATTTGGATTCGATTCATAAATAGATTGAATATCTTTCAAGTCTATTGGACGATGTGCTACCGCTTTCATAATTATTAAATCTTCAGGAGTGGGTAAGTGAAATTCAATTTCTCCTGATTTAAACAATTTAGATCGATCAAATACCTCTTTCTCAAATGGCAGAAGACCAAGAGATATATCAATATTAATCTTTGTTTGATCATGATTGAGAAGTATTACATTATTCTTTTTTGCAAAATCTATAGCATCAGAAATTCGAGTTGAAAAACCTGACTGTTCAGCTTTTTCAATGATATGAAATAATACTTCTGCTGGTATCAGAGCAAGAATGTCAATATCAGCAGTAAATCGCGCCCTCCCAAGAAGGCTCGCTGCAATACCACCAATTATTACATGTTTAATATTTTGCCTGGTTAGGAAAGTATGTATTTCTTTTAAAGGACTGAAGAACTGTTTAATACTATGTGATTTGTTATCCACAATTCGTTTTCAACTTGTTCCATCGTTTCATTACAGCGTAAGGTTCAAGATAAAATCTATTATTATCTATCTGTAGTTCCTTAGCTAATTCAAAGATTGCTGTTAATTGGGAAAATCGGTCTTTGACTGTTAATTTTTTATTTTCAGCAACTTCAAGCTTATGAATCTCTTCCCACCGATTTTTTAAGTGCCATATAATATCTTTCTTTTTCACTTTTTATATTATAACAAGTTACTGCTGCTTTATCAATTCAGTCGTCTTAACTTATCTGGTTGGTTTCAATATGCCATTTCTCGAAATCACGTTGATTATATCTGAAAGCTTGTGTGCAAACGAGATAAATGTTTTTGATTTATAGATTGAAAGTAGTTCTCGCCCATGTTGATAGGAATTTTTATAAATCGTCTTGGCGCAAATAGTCAAGAAGCAGGGGCAAATTCACAGAGCTGATGCTTGGGGAAGAGCGTTAAGACCCGATAACATCGGCAAGATTCCGTCGGGCATGGAGCAATGTGCGTTTCTGGGAACAGGAAGGGCAGAGATGGAAGCCTTTGCAGAAGAAGGGTCGAAAGAACTCTTCTTTTCATTCGGGATTAGTGCATGGTTGTGGTTTTGGTTTCACCCTGCGGGCACCCTGTGGGCATCCTGTGGATGGTTTCACCCTGCGGGCTGTATACGCGCGATTCCTACCCTTGCGGGCACCTTCGGCTGAGTGTAATCACCGCATAATATAAAGTTTTCTACCACTTCTGTGATGCGCTCTAAGCGGAAGCGTCCGTAGGTAGGAGCATACTTTTCTTCATAGTTGTCGGCAAAGTCTTGGAAGTACCCCTTAAATATCGTTTGTAATACATTGGTTCCCCGCTGGACGTAATGAAGAAGAAGCTATCCTGTGGAAAGTCTTTGATCCCCTGGTGAAAGCTCCCAGCTTACTTGATCGAAATTACCATTTTACGCCAATATCCTGGAAAGTCGTGGTCGATCTTTTCTGGAATACGTTCTGCCCGACAAGCTCCATAGAGGCCCAAAGGGTTCGGGAAGTTGTTGGGGAGTATAGGGATTCGGTGATATTGAATGAATACTGTACTGACGATCGCAATGCTCTCCTCCGCTTTCAGCTACCGCGTGGGATTTTCATAATATGGAAAGGAAATTTGGTGGGGACATGAAGCCCCAAAGGATGGTATTAAGCAAGTGATTTTATCCACTTCATAAGGAAGAAGTGTTATCCGTATTAGATGAATGGCTGGAACGGCTGAAGAGAGCAAATCCTGAGCAAGAGGTGGTAATCATAGCAGATGGGGCTGGGTGGATATGTAACTGGGCGTTGAAATATTCGTGGGCAATAAAGATCTTGGATTACTCTCATTTGAAGGAGCATGTGTGGAAAGCAGCACGAGTTCTTTATGGTGAAGGCAAAAAAGAGACTGAAGATTGGGTGGATACGATCATGGATCGCCTATGGCGAGGATGGGTTCCAAGTACCATTGAAATGCTAAACCAGATGAAGTTAGACAGGAATATGGGGAGTGCGAAAAGGGAAGCACTTGATAAGCTTGTGACATATCTAAAGAACCATAAAGGATTTATTGCATATGGGAAACATAGGAATGCGGGTCGCAAGATAGGTTCGGGATCTATTGAAAGTTTTTGCAAACAACTTTTTAGTATGCGGATGAAAGGACCGGGGATGTTTTGGAGCGAGGAAGGAGCAAAAGCGGTAATGAGCTTACGAACACTTTATCTAACAAATAACTGGGATCTCTTGTGGCAAAAGCCAAAACCAATCAATTGCTTAAAAAATGCTGCATAAGGACCCCGTTATTTTGGGATGCACCCCACATCGATACTGATGATCCACCTATGGCTAAAAGGTTTAAAGCAATTATGAGCAGGCGTCCTTCTGCGGAAAGAATGATAAAACGATTAAAGTGCGATTTGAGCGATGATCGCTTAACCAAAAGAGGAAACAAGTCATTCCAGGCATATTGGGACAAAACACTGATCGCTTATCATATACTGCTTCGTTATTAAATCGTTGCTATCGAAAAAATAATTTAAAATAAATACACCTGAAAACCTGATGCCTATGTGTGCCCTCTGTTTCTCAGTTTGTTATTACGAGATTATCAAGCAAATGCCCCTTTGCGGCGGCAATAAAAAAACAAGGGAAAACCAGATGGCCTGCATGACCGCGATATTCAGGTCAAAAGTCCTGATACTGGGCGGCCTGCTCGGCGGCCCATGTGCGAAATATTCAACTTTCTACAAATCCCCACCGTGTTAAACCTGTAATAATAACGACTTGAAATAATTGATTTCGAGGGCTAAGATTGATGCAGAATAGTCCACAAGGATGGCGGTAATAACTTTTTTAATTTCAAAGTTTGGTGATTTAAACCATCCGTTATTTATGGAAAGACATTGCTTATAAATAGCTGAATATGCACAAGAATGAAATCTTGACAAAAATAAAATTCTGCCTGCAAACGCTTTATGGAGATCGCCTCCATAGCGTACTCCTCTTTGGTTCTGAAGCACGAGGGGAAGCAATTCCCAACAGCGATATTGATATTATGGTCATACTTAGTGGTCCTGTAGCCTTCATGCTGGAACACAGGAGGATTATTGATGTTCTCTATGATCTTATATTGGAAAGTGGACGAGTCATTGATGTGACACCTGTTGAAAAGGAAAAATATGAAGCTGGGGAATTTGCTTTATACCGGAATGCTAAACAGGAAGGAGTGCTTTTGTGAATAAGGAAGCCTTAGACTTCTGGAAACGTGCAGTAAATACTTTCGGCACCGCCAAAGAACTGCTCCACATTGAATTTGACTCTGCTGCGTCTCGTGCCTATTATGCAGCCTTTTATTCCGTTTCTGCACTCTTCGCAGCTGAAGGAAAGACATTTAAGAAACATTCCGGCATTATTTCGGCTGTTCATTATGACCTCGTTCATTCAGGACGATTCCATGTAGACTTCGGCAAAGACTATTCGGCCCTGGTAAAAATCCGTAACATTGGAGACTATGGCGGCGAGATACATGTAACTGAAGAAGAAGCTAAGACAGCAGTCAAATATGCTCATAACATTCTTAAGCAAATTTCTAAAGAATTTCCGGATATATTTTTGTTTGAACAAAAATGAGAAGTAAAAACCATATTCACTGTTGATTTGGGATTCGGCATAGTAGCGGTAAGAGATGTATCTTCAACTGTATGTTCTTAATGTGGAGCGGACTGGATTGTACCATATCCCACTCTGAAGCCCTTGCCCAGCAGATATTAGAAACTATATTTGGCTTTTAGAAAAAGAGCATAATTTTCATCGTAGCTTCCAAATTGAGTCCCTCTATCTCCTCCAAAAATCTGCAGTCCAAGTGAGATATTTAATGAATTCGAAAAATCGTATTCCAGTTTAGGAATTACCAGATAATCTTTATCCTCAAACTCATAGATACCGCCTAACTCGACCCTTAACCTTTCTTCCAGGAGATTGGCGGATAAGCTCGCGATAATAGAATTCAGGGTGTCAACATGCTTAAGAGTATTGAAATTAAGGTTCTGGACTTCCTAGGAGAACTGCAGGTTAATATTATAGTCATCCAAAAAGGTATAGTCGGCCCCAATTGCCCATTTCAAGTACGGGTCTGCTATTTCACAATCCTCACCTTCAGGGTCTTCTGTAATGAAGAAAGCACTTTCTGCTCTTAAGCCTAGCTCGCCTATTGCTTTGGCAAGATCCAAGCCAATAATATGTAACCTGTAATACTTAAGTGTAGTAGTAACAGTAACATAGGTAGATAAGGGAGAACCAAAAGTAAGTTCCTGATGTACGGTAGGATTGTCATCCTATGTAAAAAAGTAGCTGCCTGAAAAATCATAACCTCCGACAGAGCTTCCCACTCTCAGTCCTACCTCAGAGTTCTCAAGTGTTTTTGACGGCGAATAGACAGTGGGTTTTGTATCAGGAACTACATCATATCCACCTATTGTTTCAGGAAGCGGAGGCTGGTAAAAGGCCCAATCCGAATCAGGGTCAGGATACACACTCTCGAAAAAGTATGGAATATATATTCCCTCAATATGGAGGTAGTCATAGAGCAGGTAGGCATCCACCTTTACCATAAGAATTGCGATTTTCATACTCGAGAAGTCAAGGATGTCAAATCCCCTGTAATCCATAGGATTGATATTATCGGTCGGGGCGTATGCATCGACTTTGCCCCAGCTTACAATTTGTTTTCCCAATCTGAAATCAAATATTCCCAATGACAGGTTTATGTAAATATCCTCAAGATTTACTCCGAAATAATTATCCATCTCTGTTTTTTCATCATATTGCAGGATATATCCTGACATA
The DNA here is from genome assembly GCA_030615505.1 of Spirochaetales bacterium. Taxonomy (GTDB): domain Bacteria; phylum Spirochaetota; class Spirochaetia; order SZUA-6; family DRHE01; genus JAUWZD01. Next base: position 42,746 of record JAUWZD010000032.1, read on the forward strand.
TCCTGGTTTCCAAAGGCATACTTTAAATCCAGATCAGCATAAGCAGAAACATTCTCTTCCAGCGCCGTGTTGATTTTCAGGTTGAAAACATTATCAGCAATAATTCACCTACTTCTGAATATACACAATAAACATGCGAAAGTGCCATATTCAGCCCGTATCGGAAGTTGATTACATATGTAAGTGTATAATGAATTAGTGCACTATAATAACTACAGGGTATCGTTATACAATAGGAAATAGCCTATACACCCCTATTTTGCGGGAGCAGCTACCTTTTTGTGCCTTTAACCAATTACATTTTTTCATATTATTGCAATAAATTAATATGCATCAAAGCCTTTTTGTGCTAAAATGTAGGGAAGATCACAATGAGGCTATCATAATGA
>JAUWZD010000125.1 GCA_030615505.1 Spirochaetales bacterium
ATTATCTTTAGCAGAAAAGGTATCCTCTCCCTTTTTCCTTCCTGCTGGATTAGGAAACTTTCCTGGCTGAGAATTGTATTCTATTCCATTCTATTCTGACAAGTATTAAAAGTAAAAGGTAACCCAACCGGGCAGGTAACAGCATGTGTGTATCCGCTGAATGCGAGTATTCCTTCTTCATTTACAGCTTTAAGAAGCTTGGCCCTGGGAAGTCCCCGGAACTCTTCAGGATTGTATCTGATCATAAAAATATGAACTGAGTATTTTGCACCCTTAGGATCAATAACGACTGGCTCAAGTCCTCCGATCTCCTTTAACAGCTTTGTGAGATAGGCTGCATTCTCCCTTCTTCTACTATTCTGCTCTTCCAGTCTCTTAAGCTGTACCCTGAGTATTGCTCCCTGAAATTCCATCATCCTGTAATTCCACCCTAGCTGATAGAACTCATACCACGGTCTGCCGTGCTTTCGGCCCGACCAGGTAAGAGATTCAATATTTTCAGCTATCTCATAGCTGTTTGTAAGAACAATACCACCTTCACCGGCGGTCATATTTTTTGCATTCTGGAATGAAAAAGCACCGGCAATACCAAAAGTTCCTGCTCCTTTTCCATTCCATTCAGAGCCGTGAGCATGGGCTGCATCCTCAATAACAAAAATGTTGTGCCTCTGCGCTATCTCCATAATTCTGTCCATATCGGCAACCTGGCCGCCGAAGTGGCAGGGAATTATGGCTTTCGTCCCCCCAGTTATGGCTTCTTCGATTCTCTCAGGGTCAATATTGTAGGTATCAGGGTCAATATCAACGAAGATGGGTACGGCATTCGATTGAAGTATGCAGGTAGCGCCAGCAACATAAGTGTAGGCAGGAACAATCACCTCATCCCCGGGACCGATATACAATGCCCGAATGATCATATCAAGTGCGCCGGTACCATTAACGCAGGCGATCCCATACTTTGCCCCCATGAACTGAGCAAACTCCTCTTGAAAAAGTGCAACTTCTGAGCGATCCCCTTTTTTTGGTTCATGCCAATCGATTCCTTCGCCGTAACTGAATCTCCACCATTTGCCTGAGTTGAGCATCTTCAGTACGGCTTTTTCCTCCTGGTCATCAAAAACAGGCCATGTAGGAAAATCTTTACTTCTTACCTTTCTGCCTCCGTTTACAGCCAGCTTTGCCATTACAGCTCCCATTCTTCTATTTCTTATTCAACGCATTCTTAAGCACAACTGCCGATGCTCCCAGGATTGCAGCATTTTTATTTTTACTCACTTCGATATTCATATTATTTAAGAACGGCTTCATTACTTTTTGGTCTATACGTTCTAACAACATGGTAAAAAAAGTATCTTCCAAACGAGTAATTTGTCCTCCGATCAGAACTTTCTCCGGATTGAATATATGAATTAAATTGGCAATACCGTCTGAATGGACATCAAGGAAATCATCCAAAATATTTCTATTTTTTTTGCCGAATAACTCTTTTGAACTATTGTTTACTAATTCGTCGAAACTAACACCCAGACGTTTTTTAAGATATTCGAGTGAACCTGAGGCTTCCCAGCAGCCCCTTCTGCCGCAGAAACATTCAGGACCATCCGGGTTTATTAGCATATGACCGATTTCTCCAGCGAATCCTAATTTACCCGTTATAACTGTTCTGTTAGAAACGATTCCGCCGCTTATTCCCCCGCAGTCAACATCACCGATAAGAATATAGATCAGGTTTTCAAAACCCTGCGCCTCTCCATATTCTAGCTCGCCGATTAACCGTGATGTAGCCTCCTCTATCAGAAAAACCGGAAAAGACAGTTCTTTCTGGATTAGATTACCCAGTGGTACTTCTCTCCACTTCTTATGTATATCAAGCAGGATGATCTTTCCGCTCGTATCGACTATTCCCGGCTGTGCAAGACCGAGTCCCAGTATTGATTCTATATCTAAAGAACAGCTTTGAATGATTTCACGGATTAAAAGCACCAGGCCTTTTATAACTTCTTCCTTTTTAAGGGTAGGTATGGTTAGCTGTTTCTGAGTTACAAACTCACCGTTCAGCTTCATTAGACCTATCTTTATCTTACGTAAACCAAGTTCTGCTCCAAAAATAAAATGCCGATTGAGATTTAGAGAGAAAATGCCTGGTTTTCTTCCGCCGGTGGACTCTCCCTCGCCAATTTTTCTAACAAAGCCCATCTGAAGAAGATCAGCGAGAATTGTATTAATCGTTGCAGGTGTAAGTCCGGTAATTAAAGTAATTTCTGATATGCTTAAGCTTTGTTCTTTTCTAATCTGTTCAAAAATGTTCCATCTGTTTATTTTTCTTACTATTCGCGGATCTGCTTTTTTTAATTCTTTCTTAAAAAAATCCAATCTTAATCCTTATCAAATCCTTGACAAACTGAAAGTTTATATACTACATTTAAAAAGTATTATCATAAACCCTTTGGCTTGTCAAGCTTTTCTTATAGAGATATTCCCCCGGTTCCCTCTCATCTCGTTATCGTTCCTTTTCCGATCTCTTCGAATGGAAAGATATAGAATGCTAATCAACAAATAATGTTGACTAATAAGATCATAAGTGATAGTGTTTTTCTGAAGAAATTTTAAAGGAAGGTGATGGGGAATGGCTACAGTTACTCAAAATGCCTTGAGGGCCGAACTGTTTGAAATGGAAAACATATTTAAAAGTAAAAGTACCGTAGCAAAAATATTGGATGTGGATCGCTCAAGTATTACTAAATGGGATAAAGGTGCAATTCCTGATGCAATAAATCAGGCCAAGGTTGCCGGATTATATTACATAATTAAAAAATTACGATCCAGATTTGATGAGGAAATAACTATGATGTGGCTGTTGGGGAATAATGCTCATTTAGGATACAAACGGCCTGCTGATTTAATTAAAAAGAATAGGATTGCGGAAGTGCTTGATGCTATTGAGCAAATGGAATTAGGAACATACATCTAGGATGGAGATATATAGGGTATTTGATTGGGATGGAATTACAGTAAATAAAAGAATAATTGGAGGTCCATTATATATACCTGGACACAGGCAAGGTAAAGGGCGGCATGATATACCTGATTCCGATGGTGTGTTTTATTGTTCGCTTGTTAAAATATCAGCTATTGCTGAAGCTCTCCATCCTTTCATTAATTTAACTATAAAAAATAAAGTATTCCATTTAGAAAGCGGTTTGACACAATCACTGGTTAAAATAAGTATAGATAACTTAGGTCTTATTGATTTAACAGATGCAAAAGAATTATTAAGATTGAGTATTAGCCCTCAAGATGTTGCGACATTAGATAGGAGAATCACTCAGGAAATATCACGAAAAATATTTAAAATGGGTGTAGATGGCTTTAAATGGTATTCGGCGATTGAAAGCAAATGGACAAATTTAACACTTTTTGCAAGCCGAATTGAAGACAAGGTGAGCGTTAAAAAAGAAGATATTCAGAAACTAAATATAGATTTAATAGAGGTACAGGAAGCTTGTATGTTTTTAGGTATAAATTTTTAGATATAGGGAACGAGGTTCTGATATGAAATCAAAGTCTGCCAATCTGCTTGGAAGCTATGGTTCATGGGCAAGTGATCTGATACCTGAGTCCCCGGGCCCACTCTCATTTCGCAATAACGCCCGGTCTGATCTGTCCGAATGGAAAGAGGAAGCCCGAGGGAAAGTTTTGGAATTGATCTTTAAGCCTCCAATAGAGAAAAAAGTCAATGCCCACCTGGTAAAAAAGTATAAATACGAAGATTTGGAAGTGGAAGAAATTGCCTGGTCACTGCCTTACGGTCCCGAGACCCGGGCATTTTTTCTCAAGCCCGGTGGTGCCGGGCGGTCGGGCAAGCTGCCGGGAATTCTCGCCCTTCATGACCATGGCGGGATCAAATACTTTGGCAAACAGAAGATCACAAGGACATCCGAACCACAGCACCCCTTCATTAAAGCTCATCAGGAAAAATATTACGGAGGGCTTGCCTGGGCAAACGAGCTTGCTGGGCGGGGGTATGGAGTATTAGTTCATGATGTGTTCCCATTTGGGAGCAGGAAAATATTAGCCTCGGATATGCAGGCTCACGCTGTGGAGAGAATAATGAAGGCGCCGCTGGATCTAAAGGAGATTGAGCCGGAAGACCTCGATATAGACGGTATTATCGAGATATACGACGTTCCTATGGAAGAGCCGGATGACCGGATCCGTCTCTACAATGCATTTGCCTCCCAGCATGAACATATCATTGCCAGGTCTCTTTTTTCAGCCGGATTGACCTGGCCGGGTATTTTTGTAACCGAGGACATTTTTGCCCTTGATTATCTTTGCTTCAGACCGGACATTGATGCTGATCGGATTGGCTGCTGCGGTCTTTCAGGGGGAGGCCTGCGAACAAACTATCTGGCCGGATTGGACGACAGGATCAGATGCTCTGTCACTGCGGGATTTATGACCACCTGGAGGGATTTTGTTCTCAATATCAGTTTCAACCATTCCTGGATGATATATATTCCCCACCTGCCCAGGTACATGGAATTCCCTGAAATTCTCGGCCTGCGTGTGCCCCTGCCCGCGCTTGTTCTGGCTGCAAATCAGGACCCGCTTTTTACCCTGAAAGAAGTAAAAATAGCCGGTAGGATTCTCAACGAGCTTTATAAGAAGGTAAATGCCCCGGACAATTTTAAAATAAGCTATTATGACGGCCCCCACCGTTTTGATCCTGCCATGCAGGAGGAGGCCTTTGCCTGGTTTGACCTCCGGCTTTCAGACTGCAATATCAGAAAATAAAAACAAAGGAGTAGATATGAGAAATATCAGTAAAGTCGCAGCCGGATGGTGGGACTATACCACCCTGGATGAGGAAATTTTACAGGATGCCGCCCGGCTAAAGGCCGAAGACCTCCTGCAGCTTTCAAGACCAGGGTTTACCGTAAAGTTCTACGATACCTTAGAATCCTTCTTTGGGGCGGAAGCACTGGAGTATGTTCATGTGTGGCAGCAGGCAACGGAGAGTGAGCCGACAGGAATATGCGGACCCATAGGCCCCACCGAACAGCTTCCCTTAGTAGCCCAGATTGTAAATGATCTGGAAATAGATGTGCGGAACGGGCATTTTTGGGGTATGGATGAATGGTATATGGATGGTAAGGAAGTTCCTGTAACCCACTCATTGAGTTTTGCCAGGGCGGATCTGGATATGTGCTTCGATCGCATGGATAAGAGATTAAGAATGCCGGATGCAAATCTTCACTTCTTAAGGGCGGATAATATCACGGAGTACAGCGGATCCTTTGATCAGGTGAAGTGTCTCATGATGCAGGGAGGTCAGGGCGAGGTCAAGCACTGGGCCTTCAATGATCCTTTAAAGAGAGAGGGAGAGTACAGGGATTATCCCCCCCCTGTAGAAGAATACAGGAAGCTTGGCGCCAGAATCGTTGATCTTCATCCCATGACCCTTATTCAGAATGCCCGGACTTCAGGAGGCGGCGCGGTTTCCGATATACCCTGCCAGGCTATAACGGTGGGTCCTGTCGAAACCTGGAAATCGGAGAAGATTTCCATCTGGCATCCCGGCTGGCATGATAATCCCTTCGGGATGCGCCTGACCAGTCTAATGATTTCCAAAAAGATTGCTGATTCTAGCGTACCCATGTCCCTGCTGGCGGGTCACCCTAATGTTCAGTTTAATTTTTACAGGCCAGGAATAGGTAGCTGTGAAGCGGAACTGCATTAAAGTATTTGCCCTTGGCTGTCACCCCGATGATATCGAGTTTATGATGGCAGGCACCCTTTTTCTTTTAAAAGAGGCGGGCTGTGAACTTCACTATATGAATCTGGCAAACGGCAGCTGCGGAACAACTGAGTACAGTGTCGAAGAGATAGTGAGAATAAGAAAGGTTGAAGCGGAGAAGGCGGCAGCCTGCCTGGGCGCCGCCTTTTATGAGAGTTTGGTAAACGATCTTGAGGTTTTTTATAGTCAGGATCTTATACGCAAGGTAACTGCCATTATTAGACAGGCAAAACCGGATATAATGCTTATTCCCTCGACGGAAGATTATATGGAAGACCATATGAATACCTCACGTATCGCAGTAACCGCCGCCTTCTGCAGGGGAATGCCCAATTACCATTCAATTCCGGAAGAACACCCCCTTCAGCAGGACATAGCCCTCTACCATGCGCTCCCCTATGGTTTGGAAGATGGCTTAAGAAGGAGGATTAACCCGGACTTCTATATTAATATCAGCAGTGTAATTAAAAAGAAGGAGAAAATGCTCGCCTGCCACCAAAGTCAAAAAACCTGGCTGGATAAGAGCCAAGGTCTTGATGCCTACCTGATTACAATGCGAGAGATGTCGGAGGAGGTGGGTAAGATGTCTATTAAGTTTAAATACGCAGAGGGTTGGCGGCGTCATTCTCATCTGGGCTATTCCGGAAAAGAAGCAGATCCGCTGTGCGAATCTCTAAGGGATTACTGTTTAAAAAAATAATTCCTTGACAATCCACTTTAATCGGACATACACTAGAATATACCCATTGGGTATCAAATAAAAATTTTTAAAGGGGGTTCTATGAAAAAGGTACTTATCATAGTGATTGCCGTGGTTGTAGTCGTAGCCATTGCACTGATTCTTTTTTTCACTTTAAGGCCAAAAGAAGTGGAAAAGCCCAAGGTGACTTTTTACTGGGCTACCTATGACGGGCTCACGGAAGAGTTCAGAGCAAGCCTGCAGGATGCCTTTAATGCGGCGCATGATGATATGGAAGTGGACATTGTGCCGGTACCGTGGAGAGGGCTGCATGATAAGCTGACCACAGCTTTAGCCGGTGGCAAACCGCCGGAGATTTCCGTTATAGGAACCCGGTGGCTGTTAGAGTTTATGGAAATGGATGCGGTGGAAGAGGTGACACAGTACCTCAGCAAGTCAACGGTTGACAATATCGCTCCCGGTGCCATGGAGGCTAAGATCAAAGGTAAACTGATGGGCCTGCCTGTAGCCGCAGGGGCAAGAATTATGGCTATGAATACCGATCTGACCACTAAAGTGCCGAAGACTATGGAGGAACTCAGAGAGGAAGCCATTCGCGTAAGGAATTCAACCGACGCCTACGGCATCATTATGCCCGGAAAGAAGTACACCGAGCTCACCGACTTTGCCTATTATCTGTTTGCCGCAGGGGGTTACTTCTTTAAGATTGAGCCTGACGGCAGCTATGGGAAATGTACGGTTAATTCCGAAGCAGGTGTAAAGGCGCTAACCTTCATGAACAAGCTGGCCAATGAGGATAAGGTTGTCCAGGAAGGCTACATCGCTTTGGACCGGGTGGAGTCGCATCCAATATTCTACGCCGGAAAGGCAGCCTATGTCATGATCGGCGCCTGGGTTGAGTCCGCCATGGAGGGGGCAAAGTCAACCTTTAAGACTAAATATGCTCAGATCCCGGGCTTTGCCGGCCATGAATCCACGTCCTTGATTATTACCGACTCCATCTGCATCTTTAAGGACGCAAAAAATAAAGAGGCTGCGGGTAAATTCCTCGATTTCTTCTACAAGGATGAATGGAAAGCAAAGTTCGATGAGCTGGTAGGTTTTCCGCCTGTGACCATTTCAGCCAGCAAGCTGCCCCAGTTTCAGTCTCCTCTGTACAAGGCGCTTGGAGAAGCGGCCCTTAATGCCAAGGGCTGGCCGCTTATGGATGGATTTGCCGAATACACTGAAATAATCTGGGATGCCCTTCAGGAGGCCCACTTAAGACGTATGAGTTCCAAAGACGCACTCGATGAAGCAGCTTCTAAGATAGACAAACTGAGAGGTATGTAAATGTTCCTTCTCCGGGAAGTCTTAAAGGCTTCCCGGATTTTTTTATCTATTTAAATGATCAAGTCTATTTATGGGGTGAGTTTTGGCCGTTGGAGCATTGTCACTTAAACATAAACTGTGGAATCCTGAAGCAAGGCTGGCCTATATTCTCCTCCTTCCTGCTGTCTTAATTCTCATAGCCTTCATGTTCTACCCAATCGTTTATGTTTTCCTCATGGCATTGTTCAAAACAGATAAACTGGGCAGGCTAAAAGAGTTCGCAGGGCTGGCAAATTTTATTGAGGTTTTATCCACTAAAGAATTCTGGAAAGTAACAGGACGATCCCTTTTGTGGACAGTTACCGGAGTTGTTACCAAGACCATCTTTGGAATGATTATCGCCGTTCTCCTGAATGTGGAATATAGGGGGAAAAAAATTGCCAGAATGCTCTTTATCATTCCCTGGGCCTCGGCGGTTCCTATCAGCGCCATGATATGGCAGTGGGTATATCATTCGGAATTCGGTCTCTTAAACCATACCTTGAAGATCACAGGGATCTGGTCCAATCCTCCCGTATGGCTTGGACTCCCTATACCCGCGTTCGCCGCATGCATGTGGGTCGATATCTGGATCGGCATTCCCTTTATGGCTTTGGTTTTTCTGGCGGGCATGCAGTCCATATCGGAGGATCTATACGAATCAGCATATATAGACGGCGTGAACTGGTATCAAAAATTCTTTTATATCACCCTTCCGGGGATTCGCAACATTATTATTATTGCTACCCTTCTTTCCTCTCTCTGGACCTTTAATGACTTTAACGTGGTCTACATCCTCACACGAGGCGGTCCGGTAAGGAGCACGGATATTCTCATTACCTCTGTTTATAAAAGCGGTTTTGAGTGGCTCAAGTTCAGCCGGGCTTCGGTCATGGCCCTGGTTACATTTTTTATCCTGACGATTATCAGTATTCTGTATGCCGCAATTTATTTCAGACAGGAGTCCGCATAATGAAGTGGAAAAACCGTGGCAAGCCGTTGGTAATTTTTTTCACCATTATCCTCCTGCTTTTCCTGCTCTTCCCCTTCTTTGTTATGATTTCTACCATGCTCAAATCCGGTAAGGATGTCTATGCCATACCCCCCTTCTGGATTCCCTCCAGATTTATGTTTTCCAATTTTGTAACCGTATGGGATGAATATAAGCTGTTTATCTACTTTAAAAACAGTTTTATCATCGCTTTAGGTGCTACAATTCTGAACACCCTTATAACAGTTCCCGCTGCCTATGCCGTGGCCAGACTGCGCTTTGTGGGCAGGAAGCTCTTTTTATACCTGTTTTTAGTTATACAGATGTTTTCTCCGGTAGTGGTGGTAATTTCTCTATTCAAAATTATGGCCGGTTTGGGTCTTCTTGATACCTATATATCCCTTATTATCGCTATTTCGGTCTTCACCATATCCTTCACTATCTGGATGATGAACGGATATTTCAGGTCCATTCCCATGGAGATTGAAGAGGCTGCTCTTATTGACGGCTGTACCCGTGTACAGACCATCACCAGGGTAATGCTGCCTATTGCTGCTCCAGGCATGGTAACAGCTATGATCTATACATTTATCTATGCATGGAATGAATTCCTCTTCGGCCTTTCCTTTATACAGTCCCAACCAAAGAGACCGCTGACCATTGGCTTGTATATTTTTGCAGGACGTTGGTCAACCCAGTGGGAATACCTGACCACCGCCGCCTTTTTAGCTATTATCCCTGTGCTTATACTCTTCTATATTATCGAAAAGAGATTGGTTGCGGGTCTTGCCCGTGGAGCTATAAAAGAATAAGAGCACACCACATGAAATCCATGGAAAAAAGAAGATTCGGAAGCACCGATGAGCAACTTACAGTTTTGGGACTGGGCGGTTTTCATCTGCTTGAGATTTCAGACAGAGATGCGGTGGCTTTAATCAATGCCTATCTGGATGCCGGAGGAAACTACATCGAAACCGCGGCTGAATATGGAGAGGGAGAATCGGAACGGAAAGTCGGCCTGGTCATGAAGAACAGGAGGCAAGACTGCTTCTTAACCACTAAATGCCATGTTCGGGATAGAAGCAGTGCTCTGAAAACCATAGATCAGAGCCTGAGAAGGCTGAACACGGAATATGTGGATCTGCTGATCCTCCATCATGTCCAGACTGAGCAGGAACTGGAGCGGATATACGCTGAGGGCGGAGCCATAGAAGCATTTCTACAGGCCAGGGAAGAAGGAAAACTGCGTTTTATCGGGATTTCCGGTCATGGAGTTCCGGATGTTTTGATCAAAGCCATAAAAGAGAAGGAATTCCTCGATGCCGTGATGACCGGCTTTAACTTTTACGACCACTTCAATTTCCCCGATACTGAGCACAGACTGATACCCCTGGCTGAGGAGAAGGGTCTTGCCATAATAGGAATGAAAGCTCTGGCAGACGGGCTGCTATGGGAATATCCCGAAGAGAGCCTTAGGTATGTCCTGTCTCTTCCCATCGATGTTCTGGCTGCGGGATTCAATACACTGGAAATGTTGGAAAGGGATTTAGATATTGTCCGTCGTTTCAAGCCAATAAGTCCGGAAGAGAGAGAAGAGATTTTTACTCAGAACCTTATTCTTGGAAGCTATGTGTGCAGGCTCTGTAATGAATGCCTGCCCTGTCCGGAAGGGATCAATATCCCGGAGATTTTTCTCTATGAGGGCTGGTATGACAGGCAGCTTCGGGACTGGAAAATCAGGGACATGCCCGAGTTTTCTCTCCGCGACCGCCTGAGATTCTGGTATGATAACAGGGAGATCGCCAGAAATGCCTATAAACGGCTCAAAGTCCGGGCGGATGCCTGCACCCGGTGCGGGGAATGCCTGCCCAAATGTCCTTACAACATTGACATCATTACCAAGCTCGAATATTGCCATTTCAAGCTTACCAGGGAAGCAGCAGCGAGCGTTTTCTTTTAGAGAAGAAGGATGCGGTGTCAGAGACACTGGCAATTGACGGGATATTGAAGAAACATCAAGGTTTTTCCGTCAAATCGCACCCATTAAGGGGAATCGATACGATTTTTAACACTTTTTTAGCATTTTATTTCCTTAGTATTGACATTGTAAATACAATATAGTAAATTATTTTTGTGAGGATTGAATGGGATAGCAAGAAGGATGAGATAAATATAAAAAAGAATGGGATTTCTTTTGAACAGGCAAAAGAGGTTTTCCATGACCCATTACATATCTCCAAGCTTGATAAAAAATTTAATTATTTTGAGGAACGGTGGATTACAATTGGATCAACAGTTAAGGGTGAGATTGTAGTTGCAGCTAATTTTTTTTTTAGTGATGAAGGCGAAGAGGTTATTAAACCGATATCAGCTCGAAGAACAACTTCGAGAGAGAGGGCACAATATGAAAAATATGAATGATGATTACGAAATGGAAAAGGAATATGATTTTACAGGCGGGATAAGAGGTAGATTTTATTCCCCAAAAAAAGTATCAACAACAATACGTTTAGATAATGAT
>JAUWZD010000073.1 GCA_030615505.1 Spirochaetales bacterium
AAAAATCTATGAAATTGACCCGATGGTCTGCCCAAAATGCGCATCTCCCATGAAGATAATAGCTGTCATTACCGATCCTGATGAGGTGAAAAAGATCCTAAAACATCTCATAAAAATAGGCAAGCCTCCTCCAGGCCTTGATCCATCATCCTTGAACTAACCGCTTAATCTTCTCTTTTACCTTAGGCTCTCTTAAGGGCAAAATCTACATTCACAGTAGCACGAATAACGCTCAGGTACACTACTTCTCGGAGCTCAGACAAAAGAAATGAGCATATTGCTCCATGCCGATGGAATCTGGCCGATATTATCGGGCCTTAACGCTCTTCCCCAAGCATCGGCTCTGTGAATTTGTCCCTGCCTCTTGACTATTCGCGCCAGGCCGAGTTATAAAAATTCCTATCAATGAGCGCTGCAGCGGGCCATGGAATCCGATATGGGTTGGCTGGTGGAGCGAAAACGGACCTACAACCGCCGGCGGTCCTGGCGTTATGCCGAGCTGGAGGAGGAATTGCGAAGCCAACTGCTCTCCGGCCGATTGACCACGATCATGGACAACCGCAAGCTGGGCAGTTTCTTACATGAAATCGTTATCCATAGGCGGACCTTCGACTACGTTACGCTGAAATTCGTCTAGGCTCTGTAGCTACGAAGGAGCGTGTCTGTCGGTTACGGTCAGCCAAACGGTTGGTATACCTCCCTGTCTTTCGGGCGAGCGAACGCCTATCAGGGACACCTCCGCTCGGAGTGTGTTCTTCGGATTCGGTATGGGTGTAGCCTCAGGGAGCAGGAATCCAATCTGGTCATTGGCAACGTTGTATCTGTTGGTATTAAAATCTATTTTTTTGTTGATTTTACTTGACAAATCAGCGGGATGATGTTTTAATAATGAGAACGATGCCAAGATTATTGGTTGAGAGCTGGATTTTTGCATGAGGCAGATGCATCATGTAGGATTAATCAGGGCAGGTAGAGGGAAGAGTGTCGAAAAATGCCAGATTTTTCGGGCGTATAAGACCGGTAGGCGGTTATTTAAGGTCTTCAGGAGCATCAACCCCTATCAATCATCAAATGAGGAAGTGTTTTACAAGGATGTGGAGAGGGAATTTTTTGTATAATTGGCAACGTTGTCAATTATCAGGCTGACATTGCCTGTCTTATACCATTTTCTGTGGCTTTAGTGCCGGTAAAAAGGAGGTGATGCAGATGTAAAGGTCTTGATTGTGTATGCCTTGGATATTTCCAAATCTTTTAATGTATGAAAGGAGAATACAAATGAAAAGAAACAAGAAAATTTTTCTCAGCAGTGTGGCGATTTTGTTACTGATATGCACGGCGGCCTTTGCCGGTGGAAAACGGGAGGAGCCTGCCGCGGAGCCGACCGCTGCTGCCGTAGAGTGGACGAGAAATGAAGCTCCGATGCTCTATGAGATGGTGCAGAGGAATGAAATCCCTGCACTCGAGGACCGTCTCCCTGCGAATCCCCTGGTTATAAAACCGTATGAGGAAGTCGGTACCTACGGCGGCACCTTTCGGAGAGGAACAGGATTCTTCATGGCCGACGAATGGCTGGCTTCTCACATCGACGGCAATTCGTTCTGGCGCTTTCAATGGCCGTTTCCCGGATCGGGGCCGGTACTACCGAATCTGGCGGACCGCTGGGAGTTCAACGACGACGGAACCGAGCTGACCATCCACCTCCGGGAAGGAGTCAAATGGTCTGATGGAGAGCCCTTTACGGTCGACGATGTATTGTTTTTCCTGAACGACGTCGTCGGCGATGAAAAAGTTACCTACACCTGGTATCACACGGCCAATTTTTACATCCAAGAGCGGCAGTTGCCGGGAATTGAAAGGATAGATGATTATACGTTGAAGTTTAGCTATCCGGAGCCTGCCTTCTTTGTGGAGACGATGTATGCTCCGATTTGTGAGATCGCTCTTCCGGCGCATATATTGAAAGAACATCATCCCAAATACAACTCCAGCTCCACCTATGACAAGTTCAACGAGCAGATCGTATTTGCCAACGGCCGGGGCAAGGTTACACTGAGCGCCTGGATGTTGGAATCTTTTGATGCCGATGCGAAGATGGCCGTTGTACGGAACCCGTACTTCTGGAAGGTTGATACAGATGGCAATCAGTTGCCCTATTTTGACCGAATGGAAGTATTTGTGACCGGAGATCGTCAGGGAGTGGCTCTTGGCAACGCCACCGGCAAATTCGACAACGATGCCATGTGGGTTGGAATCCAGCATCTCTCCCTGTTTCTAGAAGAAGAGGCCAAACGGGACATTACCATTGGATATTCGATTGTCGGGGGTATGGCGATTTATTTCAACTATGATGCTGACGATGCGGAAGCCAAAAAAGTTATCAGAAATACGGATTTCCGCAGGGCGTTCTCTCTGGCCATCAATCGGAAAGAGTTGGGAAGGGTCTTTTTCTACGATACGCTGATCCCTATGGGTAGCTCTTTTTCACCCAACTCCGCTTATTTTGAAGAAGAAGTCGGTAAAATGTATTCTGAGTTTGATCCCGAGAGAGCCAAAAAGATCCTTGATGATGCCGGCGTTATCGACAGAAACGGCGACGGGATACGGGAACTCCCCTCCGGTGAAAAGTGCGAGCTCATCTGGTCGGTATATGAGCACGACCTCTATACTCCGATGAGCGAGATGGTCGTGGAGTATCTGGCCGATGTGGGTATCAAATTGGTACTCAACGTTAAGCACCAGAACATCATTATGGACCAGTTGTGGACAGGACTGTTTGAATTAGGGACCTACGATTATGCCAACCACGACGAACCACTTGCGGGACTGGACTGGTGGATACCGATAACGGCGGGTAAACCTTTCTGGCACAAAAATGCCGGGACGGTCGGGCTTTTTAGCAGTGAGTATGCCGAGTTTGCGAAGCTGATGGGAAGCGCCAAGGCACTGCCCTTCGACCAGCGTGTGGCAACGGTGAAAAAGGCGAATAAGATCATGGCAGAGAATGTGTTTGTCATACACATTGGTTTCTACAGACGGCCCAACATTTCCAGCAACCGGATCGGGAACCTTCCCCATGCGGTGACGCGAATCGATGAGTTCGGTTCCGATGCTCCTCCGTTTATGTACTATCAGACCTATGAGAAGTATCCTCGGAAGTAGCATCGGCGGTTCTATTTAGAAGATAGGGTGTCCCCCCAACCGGAGCTCGGTTGGGGGGGATGCCCACATTTACAGTATACTTGATTCATAAAAACCGGGAAAATCATATAATCTTTCCTGTATCTTTTTGTCCTGGAAGTATGGGAGAATAGCATGGGAATGCTCACTTACATTTTGCGCCGAATAATGCTCGCCATCCCACTGATCATACTGATATCCATGCTGTGTTTTATTATTATTCAATTGCCGCCGGGCGACTACATCTCCAGTTACAGAGCCATGGTTGCAGCCCGGGGTGGCTGGGTAAAAGATGTAGTGCTGAGTATGCTGCGGGAGCGGTATGGGCTTGATCAGCCCTTCTACATCCAGTATTGGAAGTGGGTTTCCGGTTTTCCCAAGGGAGATTTCGGAATAGCCATGAGCATCAGCAATACACCGGTTCGTGAGCTCCTTCGCGAACGGCTGCCCCTCACCCTGATCCTCAATTTTCTGGCTTTTCTCTTTACCATGAGCGTGGCCATCCCCATCGGGGTTTTCTCCGCGACTCACAAGTACAACATTGCCGATTATCTTCTGACCTTTGTCGCTTTTCTGGGTATATCGATACCGGGGTTCGTGCTCGCCCTGGCCATCATATTTATGTCTGTGTTCGTGTTTGGATCTTCTTACATCGGCAACCTTTTTTCCTATGAGTTTATCGATGTGCCCTGGTCATGGGCCAGAGTCCTGGACTTTCTGAAGCATCTGCCCGCACCGATTGTGGCCATTGGTGTGGCCGGTTTCTGCAACACCATGCGCATCATGCGGGGCAATATGCTCGATGTTCTGGGCCAGCAGTATATTCAGACCGCCCGGGCAAAGGGATTGCGGGAAAAGATCGTGATTCGCCGGCATGCACTGCGGATCGCTATCAATCCGATCATAAGCCGGGTGGGGGTGTATCTTCCGGAAATCCTGGCCACCGAAATGCTGGTCTCCATTGTGTTGAATCTACCGACCATTGGACCCCTTTTCTATCAATCTTTGCTGGCTCAAGATATGTATTTGGCAGGAACCATTCTTCTGATCATTGCTGTCCTGCTGGTAATCGGTAATCTCCTGGCGGATATTTTCCTGGCCTGGTCGGATCCGCGGATCCTTTTTGATTGAGCAGCGGGACATGGACAGAGATATGCGGATTGACAGAAAAGAGAACGACGAATACACCATCCTCACGCCCCGACAGCTCATGTGGAAAAAATTCCTAAAGCACAAAGTCGGTGTGGTGGCCACCATTATCATCATCATGATGTATATCACGATAATATTTGCCGAGTTCTTTGCCCCCTACGACAAGACCACTACCAACATGGATTACCTTTCCGCACCGCCGTGCAGGATACGGTTTATCGACAGTCAGAGAAGAGTGCATATTCGCCCGTTTGTGTATCGCCGGACGGGAGAAAGGGATCCTAAGACCTTACGATTTGTGTACACCGAGGATGTGGGTAAAAAAGACTTCATCAAACTATTCGTACGCGGAGATGAGTACCGGCTTTTCGGCTCTATCAGCAGCAATATACATTTTTTTGGAGTTGAGGAAGACACCCTTTTTCTGCTCGGAACAGATGAGCGGGGCCGGGACCTGTTTTCCCGAATAATCTACGGTGGCAGAATTTCCCTGTCCATAGGGATTATCGGTGTGGCCATCCTTGTTTTTCTCGGCGCACTTATTGGGACGATCTCAGGGTATTACGGCGGATGGATTGATAATATTATCCAGCGATTTATTGAAATACTGAGAACGATACCTCAGATTGCTCTGTGGATGGCGTTGGCAGCAGCGTTGCCACCCACACTTCCATCCACCTATGTGTATCTGGGAATTGTGATTATCCTTGGACTGATCGGATGGACAGGCTTGGCTCGGGAGGTGAGGGGTAAAGTGTTGGCCATTAGGGGTAGCGACTTCGTACATGCCGCCGAGGTTGCGGGCGCAAGCCCGGGAAGAATCTTTTTCAAACATCTCATCCCCAACATATCGAGCCATATCATTGTAACGGCGACATTGAGCATCCCCGTGATGATTATCGGCGAGAGCAGTCTCAGCTTCTTGGGACTGGGAATAAAACCGCCCATGACCAGCTGGGGGCTTCTGCTGAACCAGGTTCGGGAAGTTCAGGTTATGAAGCATTTTCCGTGGCTGCTCTTACCGGCACTGTTCATTGTCATATCTGTGCTCTGCTTCAATTTTATGGGTGATGCACTGAGAGATGTTATCGATCCGTACTCTAAATAGGACCATACATGGGTAATTCCAGTAAATTAATAGATGTACAAAACCTCCGGGTCCAATTTCATATCCCTCAGGGTATCGTGCAGGCTGTCGATGGCGTAGACTTCGAGATCGAGAAGGGCAAATCCCTGGGTGTTGTGGGTGAAAGTGGATGCGGAAAAAGCATTACCGCGCTTTCTTTGATGCTGCTTCATCCGCAGCCCGAGGGAAAAATCGCTGGAGGTAAAATAGTCTACTATCCTCAAGATGCTCCCCCGGTTGACATCACCTCTCTTGATATTTACGGGCAGGATATTCGCAAGATTCGCGGTAAAGATATTGCAATGATTTTTCAGGAACCCATGACCTCCTTGAGCCCGGTGTACACCATAGGACAGCAGATTGTTGAAGCGATTCGACTTCACCAACATCTGGACAAAAAAGAGGCTCGTGAATTGGCCATCGATACGCTCGATCAAGTAAGAATTTCCGCGCCCAGCCAGCGGGTTGATGAATATCCGCATCAGTTGAGCGGCGGCATGAGACAGCGGGCCATGATTGCCATGGCCTTGAGCTGCAAACCCGCCCTTCTCATAGCGGATGAACCCACGACCGCGCTGGACGTTACCATCGAGGCACAAATACTGGGATTGATCAAGGAACTTCAGGAAAAGTTCGGGATGTCCCTCATGATTATCACACATGATCTGGGAGTCGTAGGTGAGATGGCAGATTATGTGACCGTCATGTATGTGGGAAGAATAGTTGAAAGGGCGCCTACAAAGGAACTTTTTGAAAATCCGCTTCATCCCTATACACGGGCGTTGTTCCGTTCTCTGCCCAAAATCGGCAATCGACAACGACTGTCCTCGATACCCGGTTCAGTACCCAGTCCGTATCAGCTTCCCCACGGATGCAGTTTTAAAGGCCGGTGCGAAGAGATAGAGGACACCTGTCGTGACGAATCTCCGCCGCCCTGTAT
This sequence comes from Spirochaetales bacterium, assembly GCA_030615505.1. Lineage (GTDB taxonomy): Bacteria > Spirochaetota > Spirochaetia > SZUA-6 > DRHE01 > JAUWZD01. The sequence continues at coordinate 6,396 of JAUWZD010000073.1, forward strand.
GGTGGATGGTGACCATCTCGTCTATTGCTGGAAATACTTTAAATGACCGGGAACAGTATATGAGTCGGGATAGAAAAGATACATCGGCCGCAGACATCCTGTCCGTAAAAGGTCTGAAAAAGTATTTCCCCATTCAAAAGGGATTTTTGCGAAGGGTTGTGGGGTATACCAAGGCCGTGGATGGCGTTGATTTCTCTATCAAGAAAGGCGAGACCCTGGGCATGGTAGGGGAAAGCGGTTCAGGAAAAACGACCGTCGGCCGGTGTATAGTTCGAGTGTATGAACCGACTGAGGGGAGCATCCGCTTCCATGCGAACGGGAAAATGATCGATCTCTTGGAATTGAAAGGGCAAGAACGGCAGGGGATGCGAAAAAAAATACAGATGCTTTTTCAGGATCCCTTTTCTTCTCTCAATCCCCGGATGAACATCATGGATATTATCACCGAACCGTTGGTCATCCATAAAATAGGAAACAAAGAGGAACAGCGGGAGCGGGGCAAGTTCCTGTTGGATATGGTGGGTTTGAGTGCGGATCATATGAATATGTATCCCCATCAATTCAGCGGCGGACAGCGCCAGCGAATTGGGATTGCCCGCGCTTTGAGCCTGAACCCGGAATTGATCATCTGTGATGAACCTGTTTCCGCCCTTGATGTGTCGATTCAAGCCCAGGTGCTGAATTTGCTGGCCGATCTTCAAAAGGAGCTCAACCTATCCTATTTATTCATTGCCCATGATTTGAGTGTGGTGGAGTATATAAGCGACAGGATCGTCGTCATCTATCTGGGCCGCATTATGGAAATCGCTTATTCAGATGTCCTCTATACCGAGCCGCGTCACCCCTACACCGAAGCTCTGTTGGCGTCGATCTCGAAATACGAGGCAGGGAGCTCTCGCAGGTATATTCTCGAAGGCTACATTCCCGATCCATCCAACCCCCCGGCCGGGTGTGTGTTTCACACCCGTTGCCGCTATGTCAAGGAGCAATGCCGGCATGAAAATCCGCTTCTGGAAGCACATCAGGAAGGTGCCTTTGTGGCCTGTCACCGCTTTCTGGAGCTTTCTTTATCAGGATACGATGCTCACTAAGCAAGTACATACGCGAAAATCAGTGAAAAAGCGCTTACCAAGCTGAGGAGGAAATATGAAGGCGTTGAGGAAAATCAAGGCAGGCAAAGGCAACGTCCAACTCGTTGAGGTTGATATCCCTATAATAAAGGACGATGAAGTGCTCATGAAGGTTTGGGCCGCAGGGATCTGCGGCAGCGATCTTCTTATCCAGGACGACAAGCATTTTTATGATGCCCCGGTGACGTTGGGTCATGAGTATTCCGGTATCGTCGAATCAACCGGATCGGCCGTAACCAAAGTACAGAAGGGCGACAAGATCGTCTCCGACATTGAGACCAGGGAGGGCTGGTTGGGAGTCACCCGTGACGGAGCCTACGCCTCCTACATGGCTATTCCCGAAGATCAGGTGTTCAGATACGCCGATCAGGTATCTCTCGATCATGCCTGTTTTACGGAGCAACTGGTGGGAATCATTCATTGCATGCAGGAACGTAACAATGTGCGGGCCGGTGATTTCGTAGTGGTGGTTGGACCGGGCCCCATGGGGCTGATGGGCGTTCAGTTTGCCAAGCTGCGGGGCGCCAAGGCGGTGGCCCTGATCGGACTTAAAAAGGATAAAAAGAGACTGGCCATAGGAGAGAAGGTAGGAGCCGATTTTATCCTCTATTCGGAGGAAACACCGGAGAAGGCGGTCCGAGATCTGAACAACGGTGTCGGCGCTGACTTTGTTCTGGAGTGTTCTGCTTCAGAGAATGGATTTCAGCATGCTATAGATTGTGCCAGGAGAGCACCTGAGGGCCGGGGTGGGAGGGGAATGATCACCTCTGCCAGTCTGTGGGGAAAGGAGATCAAGATAAACGCCGATGCTATCTCTCTGTATCAGCTCTCCATATTCGGAGGCTGGAGCTGGAACGGCGCAGACAGCTGGGAGCGCGCAGTGGCCATCATTTCCATGGGCAAGCTGGATTTGGATTCTCTGCTTACCAACAGATATACAATTGAAGAATGGGAGAAAGCCTTTGCTAATCTTCGTTCTGGAGAAGACGTGAAAGCGTTTATCCATCCCAACGGAACCGATTGGTAGGAGACCTGAGTTCAGCGGTTGATCGCCCGGACGGATCCCCGTCTCACCAGATAGGGCGGAAAGGCCAGTTTTTTAAGCTCTCTTTCCTCATGCTCGATATTGTGGATAAGCATGGCCAGGCTCTCGGTGCCGATTCGCTTTCGTGGTTGATGGATCGTGGTCAGAGGGGGCGAAAGAACGCTGGTGAGTTCGATATTATCGTAGCCGATGATACTGTAGTCATCGGGAATTCTGAAGCCCAGTTCATTTGCCACCTTGTAGATACCTATCGCCAGAAGATCGCTGATGGTCACCACGGCTGTAAAATCTTCGGGTCCGTTTACATCGATTCCACCGGTCAGGATCTCTTTGAAGCGTTGATACCCGCTGTCGATGGAGAGGTCTTGGGCATGAACGATCAGATCTTTTTTAAGCTTGATTTTATGTTTCTTCAGTGCAGAGGCGTATCCTTTAATAAAGTGGCTAACCATGCAGCGCTCCGGAGGTCCGGTCAACAGAAGGATGTTCTCATGGCCACGGCTGACCAGATACTCGGTTGCCAATGTAGCTCCTTTGCCATGTTCGGAGTACACATAGTTTCTATTTCCCGCATAGGGATAACAGTCAATCAGCACGTACTCGATGTGATTCTTATCCAGCAGCTCGATATTCTCACTCTCATCATCGATGGGGGATATGATGATCCCGTCAACCCGTTTCGAGAGCATGGTCATAATATTGGCCCTTTCCTGCTCGACATCGTAGTGAGAATAACTGATAAGCATGGAGTAGTTGGTTTTGTTGAGCCTCTCACCGATGACACCCAGAATTTCCGAATAAAAAGGATTGTTGAGATCGTTGAATATGATGCCGATAGTATAGGTTTTGTTTTGCCGCAGTCCTTTAGCGAGGGAATCCGGATAGTAATCCATTTCCCTGGATATCTTCAGGATCCGCTCGCGTGTCTCCCGGTTGGCCCGCGGATCATTGCGCAGGGCACGAGACACGGTCGACAAAGAGACATTTGCTACAGCAGCGATCTGACGTATCGTCACTTTTTTTTGTGTATGCTCTTTCTTCACCACATTCGCCATTTTTGACACCGTTAACATCTGACTATAACAAGACTGGAGGTGTCTTTAAACATATATAATTAATTATACTTGGTCAACAAAGTAAATACATACGGCTCTCTATCGCTTTAGAAGCTGCGTCACTTGACATGACGCGGCGGTTGATGTCTATAATGTGGCAACGTTACCATAAAGTTCAGAATAGGTGTTCATTCAGGGGAGGTGCAATGATGCTGAAAATGGGAATTGTGGGATTGGGAAAGATGGGTGCATTTCATGCCGATTGGATTCGTGAAAACGAAGGCATGGAATTAACCGCGGTGTGCGATAAGAACGGGAAACGACTGGAAGTGGCGAAGTCGGAGTACGGCGCCGAGGTCTACGATGACTACGAACAGTTCCTGGAAAGGGCGGATACGGACTTTGTCGTTGTTGTCACCACCAACGACGTTCATGAATCCCTGAGCATCAGAGCTCTGGAGAGTAAGAAAAATGTTATCGTCGAAAAACCGATGAGTGTTAACTATGAAAGTTGTATGCTGATGGTCAAAGCTGCCGAGAAGAATAACCGCCATCTATTTGTACATCAGAGCAGTCGATGGGATCGGGATTTCCTCCTTGTAAAAGAAACCATCGCCTCTGGGATCATTGGTGAGGTGTTGACGATTCAATCAAATGTCATGTTGTGCGACGAAGGATGGCCTACCTGGGGGATCGACGGTATGGCCAATCCCTGGCGAATAAAAGCGGAGTATTTTGGCGGTCTTCTGCTTGACTGGGGTCCCCACCTTGTGGACCAGATGCTGCTTTTAAAGGGAGAGGATCCTGTAGGGGTGTTCGGCATGCTTCAAAGCGGGGTGTGGACCACAGAAGTGGACGACCACTTTTTTGCAGTCCTAAAGTTCAAGGATCAATCAATTTGTCGCATAGAGGTAAGCAATAATGCCCGCATTACCCTTCCCAGGTGGCATATCATCGGTACCAAAGGCACTTTGCAGATCGATGGATTTCATGAGCCTGTTTGGGACAAGGCTGAGATCGTGTACGTCCGGGAGAATGGACGGAAAGAGAGCAGGAAATTGACTCTGCATGATGTCAAGGAATCCGGAATAGAGGGCGGATTCTACCAGGATCTGATTCCCTTTATCGAAGGCAGAAAGAAGTACTTTGTAGGCATGTACGAAGCAGCCAAAGTGGTCAAGGTCCTGGAATTGATAAAAAAATCCAGTATTGAAAACAGATTTGTCGCGTATTGACGGTCGCGTTGTTTTCAGGGACAACAGGGAGGGGTGCTGAGAACGTTGTCAGAATTCGAGGCAAGGTCTTTGGGGCTGATATTGGAGTTGTTTGGTAGTGGATAGCTCTAGTGTTGTTTTAAAGGAAGTACAGGTTATAAAAAAAACATAAGATAGTTCAAATATCCCTTGACAGTAATCGTAATCTGTTGCTAAATGGTAACGTTGCCATTTAGCAACCAATATTTTTGTTTTTCTGTTTCTTGCTTGAAGATTTTGTCGAGCGAAAAGAGTTGAGACGGTCAGGGTAAAAATGATGGTACGAATGAACGAGTGGTCACAAGAAGCGGAAATCATCTCCAAGATACTGGCTCGATCACCGGAGATCGACAAAGACAGGCGCATCGAACGGGAGGAGTTTCAGAATCGCCAAAGCAAGGTTATATCTGCTCTCAAGGAGGCCGGGATTGATGCGGCCTTCGTGTATTCCGATGAGCACTACAACGGTGATGTTCCTTATCTGGCAGGAAATACGAATATTTCTATCGAGCCTGTTGCCGGGGTGATAGGCAAGAATGGTTTTCATGTTCTCGCCGGTTTGGAGGGCGGTTACGTCGCTGAACAGCTGGCTTTCCGTTCCGGAGTAGCGGTGCACAAAGTAGAGATGCTCAAACTGGCCGATGAGGATTATCCAATAGAGGCGGAGCGTGTTGAAGATGTCATCGAAGAAGCGGCAGGAGGAAAACCAAAAACCATCGCCCTTCTGACGCCTCGGGCAGTATTTCCCGTTGGTATCTATGACTTCCTTGTTCAGTATATAGAGGGACAGGGGCAGATCTTAGACGCCCAGGAACTATACTACCGGATCAAATACGAAAAGTCAGCCAAAGAGATGGAGCTGATCCGCGATGCCAGTCTCATTTGCGACGAAATGCTCAAAGGCATGCTGGCGGTGTTGAAACCGGGGATGATCGAAACCCAGGTCTCAGCCTGGGGCTATCTGATCGGCCAGGAGCTGGGAGCCGAAGAGATGGGTTTCGACATCATGGTGACAGCCAACGAGGCAAACCGCACGCTTATCGGCAAAGCCCTCAACCGGGTAATCCGGGAGGGAGACATCGTTCATCTCGGTGTAGCGCCAAAACGCGATGGCCTGAACGCCTGTGAGCGGCTCAGTGTCGTCTGCACCAGCGATCCTGCCAACATCACAGCGGATCAACGATACTGGTTTGACTTTGTGGAAGTGGCCTACTCAGTAGGCCTTGAAGCCTACCGGAGGGTGGCTCGGGAAAATCTGCCCGCCAAGCTTCAGGAACAGGCGTTGGTGGATTTCTTTAAATCAAGACAAAACGAAGTGGAGTCAAAGCTGGGGAAAAAGATCGACCTTGCCCGGCTCAAGCCTTATACAGGAACGCACAACGCAGGGTACACCGAGTGTCAGGAGTTCTACGGTGCGATTACCTTAAACTCGGAAGAACCTCTGGGTCAGAGGATCGTTACCATGCTCGATGTGGCCATTCGCGGCATCGGGAATCGCTGGAATGACGTGGTCATCCCCGATCTGGACTACCTGGTGGTCGAGCGGACCCTCGGTAAGGAAGGTCCCAACGTCGAGGTCTTGACCAGGCTGCCCGTAAACGTTCAACACCTGGTGGGTAAGGCAGCGGATGCCTGACCCAAACTCGAACAACCGTTAAGGGGGGAGTATGGAATCGTTAAAGAAATTGGACAAAAATTTGGTCTCACGTATGTATGAGGGCATGCTGAAGATCCGGCACTTCGAAGAAACCCAATCGCGGGTGTTTCGCGCCGGGGAACAGGAGGGATTCACACATGTGTATCTTGGTGAAGAGGCGATCGCTGTTGGCGCTTGCCTGAACCTCAATCCGGATGACTTCATCACCAGCACCCATCGGGGTCACGGGCATATGATCGCCAAGGGTGGTGACTTTAAGAAAATGATGGGTGAGTTGTACGGCCGCACCACCGGCTCCTGTCTGGGCCGCAGCGGCTCGCTGCACATTGCCGACCGCAGCATCGGTATGTTGGGTGCCAATGGAATCGTTGGAGATGGTAATCCTATAGCTGTCGGCGCCGGCTATTCGATCTTACTGCGGGGAACAAAACAAGTCGTGGTCTCGTTTTTTGGAGACGGGGCTACGAACCAGGGCACTTTTCACGAATCGCTGAACATGGCTGCCTCCTTCAATCTCCCGGTGATTTTCGTCATCGAAAACAACGGATTGAGCTGCGGTACGATTACAGCGTCGGTCTGTAAGGTACTGGAGAACCTCGGGGACCGGTCGGTGGCGTACGGTATACCCGGTGAGAATATCGACGGTATGGATGTCGTAGAAGTCTATCAAACCGTTGAAAAGGCAGTGGACAGAGCCCGTGCCGGACAGGGTCCGACCCTGGTGAACTGTAAAACCTTTCGTCACCACGGGCATTTTGAGGGAGATATTGATATCCGTGACGAGGCGGATATCAACGAAGCTTTGAGCCACGATGCGATCAAGGAGTTCGAAGAACGTATGCTCAAAGAATGTTTGATAACGCAGCAGAAGATAGACGAAGAGCACAAACGAATACAGCAGCTTGTAGATGAAGCGGTCGAGTTTGCCCGTAACAGTCCTCTGCCCAAGCCGGAGGATGCAATGAAATTTGTGTATGCGGAATAGCGAGATCCAAACCGAGGTGGAGGTAGCACTATGAGAGAGATAATGCATAGAGATGCACTGCGGGAAGCTATCGCGGAAGAGATGCGTAAAGACGAGCATCTCTTTCTGATGGCTTATGATGTAGGGAAATACGGAGGAGAACACCGCATCAGCGGTAACCTCTACGAAATGTTCGGTGATCTGCGTGTCAAGGATGCTCCTATCTCAGAGCAGGGAATTGTCGGCTGCTGTATCGGTGCGGCCATTACTGGCTGCCGGTCCATCGTGGAGATCCCCTTTATGGATTTTATGCCCCTGTGCATGGACATGATTGTCAATCAGGCGGCGAAGCTCTACCACATGTTCGGTGGACAGATGAATGTCCCCATGGTGATTCTCACCGCCGCGGGCGGGTATATACGGGCCGCTCAACAACACTCCCAGTGTTTTGAGGCCTGGGTGGCTCATGTCCCCGGTCTTAAAACGGTGATGCCTTCCACACCCTACGACGCCAAAGGACTGATGAAAACAGCTATCAACGATCCCAACCCGGTTGTCTTTATCGAACACAAGAAACTGCTCCCCATGAAAGGGGAGGTGCCGGAGGAGGAGTACGAAATCCCCTTTGGTCAGGCTGATATCAAACGGGAAGGAACGGACGCAACGATTGTAGCTACCTCCTATACAGTACATCTTGCTCTCCAGGCGGCGGACAATCTGCAGAAAAAAGGGATCTCTGTGGAAGTTGTGGATCCGCGCACGTTGGTACCCCTTGATAAAGCGACGATACTCGAGTCCGTGAAAAAAACAACCAAGCTTGTAATCGTTCATGATGCGCATGTCACCGGTGGATTCGGTGGTGAGATCGCTGCCATCGTAGCTGATGAGGCCTTTGGTTATCTTGATGCGCCTATAAAAAGGGTCGGTGCCAAATGGACGCCTATTCCCTTTCCCTCGGTGATGGAGGACTATGTGCTGCCCGGTCTTGATGATATTGAAGCCGCTGTACGGGAAGTCGTCGGCTGAAAACTGGGGTTCTTAGAAAATGATTATAGCAGTGAAGCTGGCTAAGATCGGGCTCACCATGGAGACGGGTATCATCCGGCAGTGGCTCAAAGCTGAGGGTGATTTTGTAGAACAGGATGATCCCCTTTTGGAAGTGGAGACCGATAAATCGGTTAACACTGTGGAGTCGTTTTACACCGGATATCTGAAAAAAATTGTGGTCCCGGAAGGAGCGGAGGTCCCTGTAGAGACGATTATCGCCTATATCGGTGATAAGGATGATGAGGTGCCGGCAGAGGTAGAAATGGATAATCGAGAACCCCAAATCCCTCAGGCTCAAGACACTCAATCTCTTGCAGAAAAGAGCGGTCCCGCTCCCGCAGGGAGAACCAACGCCTCTCCGTTGGCCAGGCGACTCGCCGCTGAAAAGGGAATTGACTTGTCTACCGTCAAGGGCACCGGCCCCGGGGGCCGCATCGGCCGCGAAGATGTGCTGGCCGCAGCAGCCGCCTCACCGGCTGATGATGAAAACAAACCTTTTCCCGGTGCGGGTGTGGAGGCAGAAGAACTGCCTCTGAGCGGGCTGCGCAAGCTGGTAGCAGAACGAACCAAGGCCAGCTATCTGGACGCGCCGCACATCTATCTGGAGGTGAGCGTTGACGCTTCGGAGATGGAGCGTCTCAGGACCAAGCTCAATGCGGAAAATAACAAAGATAACCATCTCACAGTTACGGATTTTCTTGTTCGGGCTGTCGCCATTGCTCTGCAAAATAATCCTCGACTAAACGCTGCGATTCAGGGTGACACCGTACGATTATTTAAAGCTGTCAACGTAGGGATCGCCGTTTCGACCAGAGATGGCTTGGTCGTACCGGTAATCAAGGAATGTGACCGGTTATCTCTTGCCGATATAGCTGCCAGACGAAAGGAGCTGGTTGACAGAGCTCGAGCAGGAAGGCAGACCATGGAAGATCTGTCCGCTGGTACCTTCACTGTCACCAATCTGGGTATGTTCGGTGTCGACTCCTTCCAGCCGATCCTCAATCCCGGACAGACAGCCATACTGGCGGTGGGGGCCATCAGCAGGGTGCCAATTATCGGGGAAAGTGGAGAGGTACAAACCGCGTCGCTGATGAAGTTTACTCTGGCCTGCGATCACCGGGTGGTGGACGGAGCGGAGGGTGCCAGATTTCTGGCCGAAGTGAAATCTCTGCTGGAACAGACGAGGGAATGGGCCACCGGTGTCTGACTGTAAGGTGGGAGAATGAAGGAGGCGAAGTATGTCTGGAAATAATGTTCGCAGGAAGGAAGTTGAAACCAAGCTCGGTCAGGTCCGGGAAATCCTGAACCGTAACCATCTGGCCGGAGTTTTGATCACCCGCAAGTACAATCTGTACTGGCTGACCGCCGGCGGGAACAACCAGGTTTTGTACGATATGCAGGAGAGTTTGATCGGCGTTCTGATAACTGAGGGCAAAGCGACAGTGATCGCCGAAAACGGCGACTACGGGCGGGTCATCGACGAGGAGTTTGCCCACTGCCCCTTTGAGTATGAGAAGATTTATTGGTGTGAGGGTGGCGTCGGTGCCAGGGCAGCAGAGCTGGTACCGGGAACAATCGGAGTGGATAGCCCAGTGGGTGGAATCGAGCAGCAGATGAATATCGACGGAGAGCTGGCTGAATACCGGCAGGTGTCCCTTGATTCGGAAATCGAGCGCCTTAGGGCTTACGGTAAAGAGGCCGCCTCGATCCTGACCAGAGTCGCCAAACAGGTGCAACCCGGTGTGAGTGAGCGGGAGGTGGCAGCTGAGCTCTCCAAAGAGTTTATCCTCAATGGATTCAATGTGGCGGTTATCCTCATCGGCGGGGATGAGCGTTCCCTGAAGTACCGTCATCAGGTGGTTTCGGATCATAAGATTAAGAAACACTTCTCCCTGTGCGGCGTGGGCAAGAAAGCAGGATTGACCTTTCCGATCAATCGGGTCATCTCTTTCGGGCCGCCTCCCACGGAGCTGGAAGAAAACAACCGCAAGATCGAAACCGTCTTTGTACACCTCAATTCTCTGGCCATCATTGGAACGACGCTGGGCAGCATATACGCCCAGCTGCCCCAGATCTACTCCAGCGCCGGTTTGGAGGAAGAGGAGTGGCGGCGTCATTCCATCGGTGGTACCATGGGATATCATCCGCGGGAACAGGTGGTCACCGATTCCGGTGCCTACACGCTGCAGGAGAATAACGTCATCGGCTGGAATCCGTCCTTGCCGGGAGTGATGGCCGAGGATGTTTATCTGTTAACGGCGACCGGTCTGGAGTTCATCACTTACGATGAAGACTGGCCGCATCGAGAGCTAAGCGCCAACGGGCTGACCCAGATCAGACCATCAATTTTGGAACTATAAGGAAGGAACAGGAGGGATACAGATGAAGTTAGAAGCCTACACCCTGACGGGAGGGCTGACTCCTGATCAGATAGGTCTGATGAGAGACAAAGCGATAGAGCTGGTGGAAACCGTCGGTCTGCAAATACCCCATGAAGGACTGCTCAACCGCCTGCAGGGAATCAACGGGGTTAGCATCGACAAGGCCACCCAGATCGTAAAATTCCGCTCGGATCTAATTATAAAGGCAATCCAGGAGATAAAATATCCGCTGCCCGACTATTACGAAGACGGTTGGGTGATATCCGCCGGAGCTCACCAAACAAAGATCGTCGACATGGATACGGGCAAGATCCGGGAGACAACCCTGAAGGACCTGATCGAAATGATCAAGATCGGTGACGCCCTGGACACGGTCGGATCAGCGTCGGTGGTGCCTATGGAGGTGCCCATCCAATTGCAGGAGATCATAATGCACAAGGTGGCTTGGGAGAACTCCCGGCGTCGGGCCAATGACATGTTCGAGCACGATCCCAAACCCACCGTGCGCAGCACGGAATACATCTATGAGATGTCTAAAGTAGCGAATAAATGGTTCGCTCTGGGTCTTTATATGATCAGTCCGCGGTCTTTCGATGTGGTGGAACTGGAGATCATCGACAAGTTCCTCGACAGGGGTGTGCCCATGTGGGCCGGGACGATGCCGATCATGGGAATTAATGCCCCGATAACAGAGAAAGCAGGAATCCTTCAGGCCATGTTCGAAACCTACGCCTGTCTGACCATGCTCAACCTGTTGAACACCAAGAGCTACAATTATATCCAGATCATCGACAGCTTTATCGCCCATCCCTTTGACATGAAGTACTCCACTTTCGTCTACGGTTCCGCCGAGGACGTGCGGGGAACCCTGGACAAGCTGTCGATCCACAAGCACTTGAAAATGCCCCTGGCAGCCAAGTCGCTGCTCACCGCAGCCAAAGAGCCGGATGCCCAGACTGCGGCGGAGGTTGGAATGTACACCTTGATGGCTGCCCTGGCCGGAGCAAAGGAGTTCCGCTGCGGCGGCCTGCTCACCAGTGCCGAGGTGTATTCCGCTGAAAAACTGGTGCTGGACTATGAGATCGTGCAGTACATCAAGCATACCCTGCAGCCGGAGGAGTTCAGCGATGAGATGCTCGGTTTCGATGCCATCGCCAAAATAAAACCAGGGGAGAGTTTTCTCGAGCACCCCGCTACTTTCAAGTATTACAGGACTCTGTACTGGGACCCGAATATCTTTCTTCAATCAAATTTAGGACAGTGGCAGGAGCTGGGTTCCAAGAGTCTCGTTCAATACGCCAACGAGCGGGCTAAAAAGCTCTTGGCAGAGCATAAGTACGAGATCGAGCCGGAAAAGAGGCGGGAGCTTGATAAGATCTACGAAGTCGCTGCCAAGGACGAAGCGCTGGCCAAAGAACGACAGTTTTAAGCGGCAAGGAGTGAAACGATGAAGATCGAAAACTTTGGGCTCCAAGGCGGGCTGAATAAAGAACAGATAGACTATATGCATGAAAAGGCCATGTGGCTGATCGAAACCTCGGGCATCCAGGTTCCCCACGAGGGTGTGCTCAAACTGTTGGCGGAACATGATGGTGTAACGATCGACGGAGATATGGCCAAGTTCAAGCCGGAACTGGTGCAGCAGGCGATGGATGCTGCCGTGTACGATGTTCCGGATTATTATAAACAGGGCAAGTGGTTCATGTCGGCTGGGGCTCATCAGACTGCCTGCTATGACCTGGAGACGGGCAAACTGAAACAGGCCACCTCCGATGATTTAGTGAAGTTCATCAAGCTGGGCGATGCCCTCGACACGGTTGGGTCGGCGCCGGTGGTGCCGATGGATGTACCGGTGCATCTGCAGCATATCTTGATGCACAAGACAGCCTGGGAGAACTCGCGCTACCGCTGCAACGATATCTTTGAGCATATGGACAAACCCTCCTATGAGTGCGCCAACTATGTTCATGAGATGGCTCAGGCGGCGGGCAAACGCTTCACCTTCGGCATCTGGATGATCAGCCCCAAATCCTTCGATGCTCACAACCTCGATGTCGCCTACAGATTGAGGGACAAGGGGATCCCCATGTGGCTGGCAACGATGCCCCAGGCGGGGGTAACTGCGCCGATTTCGATTCTGGGAACAGTACTACAGAGCATGTACGAGCATTTCGCCGGACTTACCGTTTTGTATCTGATGAATCCAAAGGGCAACAACTACATATCGCCCAACGATGCCTTCGAGGCCAACACCTTCAGTATGAAGTATATTACCTTTGTGTACGGCTCGGTGGAGTACATCCAGCACAGCCTGCATCAGATCGCGTTGTGCAAGTACTACGACCTGCCCATTATCGTGAAGAGCCTGTTGACCAGTTCCCAGGAGCCGGACGCCCACGCAGCGGCGGAGATGAGTATCCACACACTGATCGCCGGCTTGGCCGGCGCAAGGGCCTTTCGCTGCGGCGGTCTTCTGTCCACTGGAGAGATCTACTGCGGGGAGTGGGTGGTGGTCCTGAATGAGATCCTGCAGTACATACAGAACATCCTCAAAGAAGAGGAGTTTTCCGAAGAACGGCTGATGATCCAGGACATCATCGACGTCGGCCCTGGCGGAACCTACATTGACAAGAAGAGCACCTACGAGATGTTCCGCAGAGAATACTGGATGCCCCAGCTTTTCGAGCATACAAATCTTGGCCAATGGCTGGATTTGGGACAGAAGACGATTCGCCAACAGGCCCGGGAAATGGCTCAAAAGCTCATCGCCGAACACAGCTACGAGATCGACAAAGATGTCAAGAAAGAACTGGGCAAAATTTACGAACGGGCAAAAAAAGACAGTGACCTGGAAAAGAGCCTGAAGCTCGAGATCTGACTAAACTATTAGAGGGAGGAGTTAATTATGTTTGAAGAACTTAAAGCCTCGATCATCGCCGGCGATCAGGAAAAGGCAACCGGTCTCACCACAAAAATGCTCAATGACGGCATCGGCCCCCAGAAGATCCTGAAAGAAGGTCTGGTGCCAGGTATGGACGTTGTGGGGGAGAAATTTAGGAGCTACGAAATGTGGCTGCCGGAAGTAATTCTTTCGGCCAAAGCGATGAAAGCCTCCACCGAGCTGCTCAAGCCGTACTGGGATCAGAACGGAGGCGGGGAGACGCTAGGAAAGATCGTGATCGCCACAGTGGAAGGGGATGTCCACGATATCGGTAAGAATCTGGTGAGCATGATGCTCGAATCGGCGGGGTTCGAGATGACCGATCTGGGGGTGAACGTCAAGATCCAGGCGATCATCGATGCAGCCAACAGAGTGGACGCTGACCTCATTGGATTGTCCGCCTTGCTAACGACCACTATGCTGGCTATGAAGTCGGCGATCAAAGCCATCCGTGGCAGCGGGAGCAAAGCCAAGGTCATGGTCGGGGGATCGCCGATTACTCAGGAGTACGCCAGTGAGATAGAGTCGGATGGTTTCGCTCCAGATGCCCTGAGGGCCATCACTCTGGCCAAGAAATTAGTGGGGAAAAGTTAAGGCGTACGAATGGACGAATCTCTGTTAAAGGAGTTGTCACATCCAGACGCGGACCAGAGGGTAGAGGCAGCCTGGCGATTGGGGGAAATCTGTAATCCTGCCGAAAAAGTTGTGGCGGCATTGAAGAAGGCGCTTTTTGACGACGAATTGAGCGCCCGGGGCGCGGCTGCCGAAGCTCTTGGGAGAATCGGCAGCTGTGATACCGAGGCGGTTCCACCCATACTAGAACTTATGGATCGAGAAACTGATGAGATGAGCCGTGCCCGCTGTGTATTCGCCCTGGGACGTGCCGGGAGCAACGCCGCCCGGGCGGTGCATGTACTGCTTGAGATTCTGCGGACTGATGATACCCATGTTTATGACACTACATTGTGGGCTTTGGCTGAGATCGGTGACTATTCCGACGCGGTGGTGGAGGCGATCACCAAAGGTTTAAAGCGGAGCCTTTCCGGTAAGCGTTGGGTAGCGGCCAAGGCCCTGGGCAGGATTGGCAGCGCCGCCTCTCTGAGTGTACAGACGCTGATAGAAACCCTGAAGGATGTTCATCCACTGATCAGGGAACTTTCCGCCTGGGCTCTGGGTGAGATCGGTGCCGGCCGGGCCATTGCTCCGCTCAGGCTGCTGGCAGAAAGAGATCCCTGTCCAGAAGTGTGTTATCGGGCACAATCGGCAATAAATCTTATCCTCGGCCATCCTGTGGGTGACCAGGAGGACCGGCCGGGAAGTGGGAAAGATTCACCTCATGAAGATACGGCGGCGGAAAAGGCAGCAGCGCTAAGGCAAGAATTAAGCGCTTTGGATCCAGTACAACGCTGTAAAATCCTCAAGGATTTGGGAGAGATGGGTCCGCCCGCCATAAATATCCTTTCGGATCTTATCCCTTTTCTGAATGACCCGGATCATACTGTGGTGTCCAGCGCCGCCCTTGCGGTGGCTAAAATAGGAGTGAATTCTCCGGAAGCTGCAGACGCATTGGTGGCTCTGCTCGATCATGCGCCCCGTGGAATCCTGTCCTCTCTGGACTGGGCTGTGGGTCTGGTGGGCCCAAGGGCCCTGAAGGCTCTCCCCTATTTGAAACGTCAGTTGGCGGAGTATTCCGGGAGTGCGCACAGCAACCTCGAAGTTCGCTACCATGCCACTTGGGCTTTGGCACGAATTGACTATCTTGGTGAGGAGATAATCCCCTCCCTGGTGACCAGCCTGGGTGACGAGGATTCGGATGTCCGCTGCATGGCTGCTGAAAATTTGGGTTATATCGGTCCGGCGTCCGCAGCGGCGGTAGGAGCCCTGGAGAAACTGAAAGAGGATGTGCATCCCATTGTGCGACGCAAGGCTGAATGGGCTTTACAGAGGATTGAGGACACCTGAGGTGACAGATTGACATGCCGAAACCTGTTCGGGAAAGGAGGCCAGAAATGAGCTGAGAACTTTCTGCACCATAATATTCAAAACATTTTTGGACGTTGTCCCAAAGTTGTATGATGAACTATACCCACTGGTAACAAACCTCCAAGAGATCTATATTCAGAGTTGAATTTATGTCAAGATATTTCGCCCAAAGCCGGTCCAAAGAGTCGGGATAAAACACTTTGTGTACAACTACCTTCAGCCAGTTCATAAGTCCTGACTCACTCCATCGTTTGCCAACAGCCCAGATTCGATTCTTTACTTGGCTGAATGCACTTTCAATCGCATTCGTGGTTAAAGGAATCCAAACTTCGTTTTCAAAGCAGAAATCAAAAAAAGTAGTAACCTCTTTTGAGAGATTTTTGGTATACGCCCTTGCTTTTGGATATTTATCTTCGGGAAGTGCCTCGATTAGTTCAGTAAAACCTTGTTTGGTCTTCTCTGACAGTTGCTCCACCTTCTCGAAATCCTCAGCACTCAACCGTTATAAATCGGCCTGTTTAAGATTCATCCCCGGAATGGATTTAAGTTTCGCCTTAAACGGTTCCTGTTGAGTTTTCTTCAGCTGATCCGCATAAAGCACGTAAGGGAAATCTCTTTTCCCATGCCACATACATCGCTGAAGGCGCATCCCTGGATCCAAAAGGCTCTCTACTATACCAGGACCACCATCAGAAAAAAGCACCTCCAGTTTCGAATACTTCAACTTATGCCCCAGATCCTCTCGGATCTGTTTCCATGATTTGTCAATCCATATCCCTACAAGCTCAAACTTCTCATTCTCGCCCACAGAAGCCAAAGCCCTGCGCACCTCTACCTTTTTGCCATGGCCTTTATCATCGGTTTCTTGTAAGCGCACTTTCGTGCCATCTACCATCAGGTAGCGATACGGGACATTTTTCATATCCGGCCACAGGCACATATCCTGTGCAAAGCGCTGGAGTTCCCTGTGTAACGTGCTTTTACTCATATCTGTGCCTATTATCCTGTCTATCTACTGCACGCTCTTCCTGTAGGATAAATGGCACATGAGCCCTATTCCACCCTCACCGCTCTCCTCTAAAGACATGTATAAATCCCGCGTCTTTCATCAAATCAAGTATCTCCGGATCTCTGGCAATATCAGGGCGAACCTGGGCGGAAAACTTCTCCACCTGGTGCGTTTTGCCCCGTTCATCAATAATTCTGCGCAGCAGCTCCTTACTTCGCTTTTTATTGGCAGTAAAGTGGTCGTTGTAAAAAATGATGGTAAAACTTATATCACAGGATGATCGGGATATCAAGGAAATTGGAGGAATTTCCGGCAGGAATGGAAAAATAAATAATCAATAGTCCTACAAGATAAAAAAATGTTATGCCATTTTAGTTTACAGGATGGAATTTCGCCCATACTCCCAAAATATGGTCTTATATAACGCTAAAAGAACATAGCTTAACCCTTGATTCAGTGCCATGAGAAAAAGAAAGGTTAGTTTAGGCTTGTAGTATTTATACCGGGTGGGGATCTCTCAATTTTATCAAGATGCCCCCTAACGGGGATCTTCGACTGCAATATTTTGCGGATTTCTCCAGGGTTCATTATGATTGCGATAATTTCCATATCAGAAGAACATTTTGGACAGACAAAGGGGTGAATTTCGTAAACCTTTGCCAGAAGCCTCGCTCTACCCTGGCGGGCCGCCCTTCGGGCACCTCCGGCC
>JAUWZD010000070.1 GCA_030615505.1 Spirochaetales bacterium
TAAAAAGATAAAGCTTATCAGGCTGGGCGCTAAGAAGACGATCATTACAGAGGTATTGAAGAAACAGCGAGAATTATTTCAAAGCTTTAAAATCACTCCCCCAATACGACCATAGTTATAATACGGCGGGATTTTAGGTTGTACCTGTCCTTTAGGAGGTGATTGTAAGCATGTGATCGCTCTTCTACTGACATGGGTTAATGACCGCGGAAATTTTGGGAATTTTCCTTACGTTGATACGCTTTTAAAGAATAAAACAAAAAATGAGCTTATATCTATTATTAAGGAGATGTTAGAGCGTGTTCCTGAACTTATAAATATTTTAGAAAGATCGGAGGCAATAAAAAGTTCTTAAAAAAATCCAGTTAATCCTGAAATATATCGCCGCCAGATCAAGGAGGCTATGGAATATACAGACAACTTGTACAATCGGTTTGCAGGAGCTAATGAGATCGCCTCAATTGTTGCTATTGGAGATAGATTTGTTAATAACGATGACTTTGAAAATGCATTTATCGTATATCAGGCAGTAATAGGCAAGACTTTGGAAAACTATTTCATGGTTCATGATGAAAGTGAAATTGCGGGAGAGATAGATTCTGCAATTGAAGGGGTATCTGTTTGTCTTTCTAAACAAAAAGAATCTGAAAAGCGCATAGAAATACTTTCTACTAACACTATACCGAAGGAGCGAAAAATCATCGTTGGTTGGATTGATTCTGCTATTAAATAAGGTGCTTCTGGATGGGAAAGAATTGCATGGGGGGATTTTCTCTTAGGCATTTTTGAAACAGATGGCGATAACGAAGGCTTTCTTAGAAAGGCAGAAGAGCTCGGTCTTTATAAGAAGATATTTGAAAAACTTGTATCTCTAAAGCGAATAGGTAAAGCTATTAACTTTGCCGTCGAAGGTCTTTCTTATTGTAAGGATAACAGACTGAGAGCATGGCTTGCTGAGGAATATGAAAAGCGGAAGGACTTTTCAAAAGCACTAGATCTATATCTAGAAATTTGGCAGAATAAACCTAGTTTATCAAACTATAAGAATGTCAGAAGATTGGCAAATGCTTTTGAAAAATGGTCGATTTTAGAGAGAAGATTGATAGAAGGCTTAGAAAAAAAACAGGACTATGATTTACTGACAGAAATTTATCTTTTTGAAAAGAACTGGTCTCTTGCCTGGGATTATGCTGAAGCATCCTCCTTGTTAAAAAAGATGCTGAATATTTTTATAAGAACTGGTCTTCAAGAAGAGGGTGAGGAGCTTATTATGAAAGTCCGAAATGAGTTTCGTAATTTGCCAGCTCTTCAGGATGAGATGAATAAGGCTGGATTGTAAAGAAAATCACATATGACAAAAACCATGATAGGAGAATTGACATAGTGTGCAAAAGCGAATATATAAAATGTCAAATGGTTTTCCATGATTTGATTATCAACATTAACAGACTCTGGTGGTGGTGCATATTTATGGGGAAATCCAGGTTTCCATAGGTTTACATTTTGCTTTGGAAGCCTCAGAGGGTTTCTCCTTTTTTATTCTAAGCCGGGCAGAAGCCCGGCATTTTTTATTTACGGAGGATAAAAATGAGAGAAAATCAATTCCAGTTGCAAAAGAGTAAGTCTCCCTGTTTGTCTAAAAAGAAGACTATCCTAACTGGTGATCGTCCCACCGGTCCTCTACATTTGGGACACTATGCTGGGAGCTTAATAAATCAGGTTGCTCTCCAGGACGAATACAAAACATATGTTCTTATTGCAGATGTGCAAGCTCTTACAGATAATTTTCAGCACCCGGAGATTCTGAAAAAAAATACCATGGAAGTGATGCTCGACTACCTCGCTGTCGGGCTAGACCCCAATAAAGTCACCTTAATTCAGGATAAAAGGAATCAACCGTTGGGAGTAGGATCTTTGGACAAGATATGGATATACCGATTGGATTTGTGGTGTATCCGATTCATCAAGCGGCAGACATCACGATATTTGATGCTGACCTTGTACCTGTAGGGGAGGATCAACTGCCGATAATCGAGCAGACCCGGGACATTGTCCGTAAGATGAATGCCTACTACGGTGAAGGCACCCTGGTAGAACCAGAAGCTTTCTTAGGAGATTTCCCTCGGATACCCGGTACGGACGGCAAATCCAAAATGAGTAAATCCTTGGGTAATTGCATCTGTCTCAAAGATCCATCAGGAGAGGTTGAGAAAGCGGTCATGAATATGTATACGGATCCCAGGCGGATTCGAGCGGATATATCAGGAACAGTGGAAGGCAATCCCGTGTTTATCTATCATGATGCCTTCAATCCGAATAAAGAAGAGGTAGAGTATTTCAAAGACCGATACCGGAAGGGTAATATAGGAGATGTGGAGGTAAAGAAGAGCCTATCAAAAGCCATTAATACCATGTTGGAGCCAATTCGGGAACATCGGGCTTACTGGGAATCTCATCTAGCGGAGGTAGAGGAAATGCTTTTAGATCATACAGCTCAATCCAGAAAAACCACACAGGCTGTACTTGATCGTGTCCGCCAAGCAATGCATCTTAAGCCGTTGCATTTTTCTGGGAAAAGAGCGGAATTGAATTACTAAACTGTAACCTCTCCGCACCGCGGCCGCCCACTTCGGCCTTTACAGTGCCTGCAGGATACCAGAGCGTCAATCGGGTCGGACCTTCCTGTTTCTCCTGCCGACCTCCACCCAGCCCCATCATGATGGGGGTTCTGTTCTTCGGCGAATAAAGTATTAATCTCTTCTGATTAGGATTAAGCTTGTTTCATCCAGGTATAGATCAAAATAACTACTGCTTGTGGAATCGAAGAGTCTGTGAAATCCAAAGGGTACGTTTTCTAATATTAAGACCTGTCCCTCTTCTATTGGATGTGTGGTACAGAAAGGAGATTCTAAAAACCATTCACCCGCTCCGGGATCAATCTGGATACACCGGGCAGGGGCCATTTTAATATAGGTAACCCGGAAATGTTTCGAAGCGAGTTTTTCAGTAATATAGTCTATATCGAGGAGCCAGGGATCGCCTTCTCCCCTCACTTTAATTTCAGCAGAGAGCCTGCTGCTGTTCAGAGCGGATATATCTAAGCCTTCAGAGAACAGACGTATCAGGATTTCGGCAGCAATGCCCTGGTCCCAGGACAGCCTCAGTAGATCTTGATTCTCTTTACAGAGATCAAGGGGAAAGAGACCTCCAGCCGGGCGAAGTTGGACTTTTCTGTTTTTAACCAGAGGATAGGCAAGCACAGGTAGGTTGTTCTGTTTTAGTACGGTAATTGTAACCCTCTCCTTAAAGGGCTCGATGATTCTTTCACTTACCTTTCCGTTAGTATCGGGGTACCGGAGTAAGAAGGGAACGTTTGCGAATGCTCTCTGCCAGTGCTCCGGGAGCTCAGGACAATAAATACAAAGTGTAGTCTGCGGCGAAAACAGTGAGCAGCACGGACTGAAAATCAAGAGAAGTGCAGCTATTCCTGTAATACGGATTCTCATCTCACCAGGCTCCAGGAATAGATAACGGGGATATTCAGTGTTTTACTTTAAAAAAAATCTTATTTGTCGGGGTTCCGTCAATCAGACTGTCACGCATCATTCTGTATCCCGTACTTTTGTATTTGCCATGCTCTACGAGAAGGGCATTAAGGTCGGCACGCATTATACATCCCTTCCCACCTCAGCCAGGCGTTCGCCAGGCGGGGCCATAAGAAGGGTCAGTACACTCTGAAGCTTAGAACGATACAGAATACTTCAGGTTGACAGGAAAGGCTTGAAGGGATTCTAAATACGCATATCATTGGGGGATAATAATGATTCTGCAGTATGGAGGTTCTTCTTTCCAGCTTCAAGGAAAATGCCTCGATATTGGGTGTCGCTTTGTTGGCTTTTCAGAAGCTGTTCTGTTATGGAGATGGCTGTAGAATTTGCCGTTCTAATATATCATCCAAGAAAGAAGCGATCAGGTTAGAGCCGTTCTCAATATTTATTTTTGAATAATTTTTCATGCATTCTTCTAAAGCGCTGCCGTTTATCAGTGTATCCAGGATCTGTATGAGCTTTTTCGGATGATTACCGACAAAATAGCCGATATTATTTTTTCGCACGAAATTTATATTTCCCGCCTCACTGAGCTGCGCGCTCCTGTAGAATATGATCGGTTTATTAAAGGAAAGGACTTCCCATGTAGTGGCCGGTCCTGGTTTTATGAAGCAAAAATCGGATATATAGATGAGTTCATTGATATTATCAACGAAGCCTAAAGCAAGGATATTAGTATTTTGATCCTTATCTGTATAATTCTGTTCAATTTCGAGTTTTAGCTCTTCATTTTTTCCTGTTACTGCTATTATATTCAAAGGAAAATCCCGTTTTAATAGAGCTATTAATATTTTGTCCAGTGAGCCGATGCCCTCGCTGCCCATAGTGATAAGAAGTGTTTTTTTAGAAGTGTCAATACCAAGCGGGGCGGCAATTTCATCTTTTGATCTTGATATATCAAAGAAGCTGGTTCTGATCGGGTAAGGAAATATATGCAATTTTTCTTTCGGGAAATTCATCTTTAGCAGCTTATTCTCTGCTTCTTCCGAAGCCACAATATAATGATCAACGTCCTTAAGGTACCAGTAGGTATTGATATCAAAGATCTCAGTTAAGAAATTAATTAACAGGACCTTGATTTGATACTTGGTGCGAACATGAGAAATAGCCAGGGTGTTAAAATAGTGGGTTGAAAAGATCAGATCGGGTTTCTCATCCCTGAGGTAATCGAGTAAATAGTCATAAAAGGGGGATATAAACGATTTAAAGCCCTCTCTAAAAACGGGTCCGGTAATTGAGGCCATTGTCTGCATGCCCTTTGTCAGAACGGGACGAGCCAGCATGTATTTCCATGTATCCTTGTGCAGGGTATCGATTTTATAACACCCGAGATCCTTCATGAAATCCATTATTCTTACATCATATTTTCCGGGAAAGAGTTTATTCAATGATTCATTAACAGCTAAGGCAGGCATTTTATGTCCGCCTCCGGCCTCAATGGTGGCAAAGACGATTTTCCTTTTATGCATTAATAGCAACAGTAACACATCACTTTTTATTTTTCAATCCTGGTGTCGTGACCTTGATTGAGTCTAATTTTTACTTTATTTATAAAGTATATGTTGTATGATGGCTTTAGTTCCGGTATGGTTGTTTCTGATTTGGACGGCACCCTTCTTCAGAAAGATCGCAGTGTCAGTGCATGTGATTTTAATACTCTGTTAATGCTTGGCCGCCAGAAGCATATTCGGATTATTGCTACCGGACGATCCCTCTTCTCTGCACGAAAAGTGATTCCCCTGGATTTTCCTGTCGACTATCTTATCTTTTCTTCAGGAGCGGGAATAATGGACTGGCCGGGTCAGAAGCTGTTAAAATACTATTCCATGACAAAAGCAGAAGTAAAGACAGCTTTTGAACGTCTCCATGCAGGTGGATTTGATTTTATGATCCACAGGCCGATTCCTGATAATCATTACTTTAATTATTATCAAACGGGGAAAGAGAATCCCGATTTCACAAAGAGATGCGAGATCTACAGGGATTTTGCTACCCCGGGTGACCCTTCAGCCTCCGTCATGTCATCAGCCTGTCAATGTGTTGTAATTGAATATTTTTCGAATCATTGTTCCGCTTATAAAGATCTGAAGAAGGATTTGAACTCACTAAAAGTTATTCGCACTACCTCACCCCTGGATGGCAGATCCACATGGATTGAGATATTTCCCAAGCAGGTTTCAAAAGCGCTGGCTGGGGCCTGGCTGGCCGGTATTCATAGAATTGATCAGCGCAACATTCTCGCTGTGGGCAATGATTATAATGATTTGGACCTGCTTAAATGGGCCCATTTGAGCTTAGTGATGGACAGTGCTCCTGAAGAGATTAAAGAGATATTTCCCATAGTGTCTTCCGGCAGAAATTGTGGATTTACTGAAGCCGTTTCCATATGGAAAAAGCTATTTTCACGATAGTGCACCATCTTATGATAATTCGCCTTTTTCTCTTAACTTTTTAAGCTGATCCTTATATAGGTTACGAATCTCCTTCAATATATCCAGGTATTCCTGACTTCTATAATCAGGGTATGTCCACTCTACAGGTCTAAATTTTTTTTGTTCAAAAATGAGTGTAATCTCTGCATATATACCGGAATGAAGAGGGATCCGATGTGATCCGTCTTTTGTAGTTGCTAGAATAAAGCGGCTTAAGGATAGAAATCCCGGGTCCAGGTTGATTTTTCTTTTCCCTCCCTGTATGAACTTCGTTTCGATTGAATTGGTTTGAATTTTTATTTCCGCAAGTTCTTGAGGAACTACAAGATCATGAATAGAGATGAATATTCGCTTTATGGATTTACCCATTTCCTCAGTATAGTAGCTGGAATAATTAAAATTTAATTCTCTGCTTATAAAGTCTATTGGACCGAAAGAAGCTGTAAGAGTATCTAAAAGCCTCTGCCTGTATTCCGGGCAACTGATTAAAACGGGAATTACAAGTTTTTCAGGATAAAAGCTTTTTATAATGCCCACAAGTTTAACCCAATTCAATTGTCAGTGATATCAGTTTAGCTTATAATCATTGTACATGGAAGAGTCTTTAAGCTATTTAGAACGATTAGAAACTGCTTTAAAAAAGAAAGCCCATTTTATCGAAGATAAACGTATGCCTGCTCTAAGAGAAGCACTCAGTGTTTATCAAACCCTGTTTCAGAATTTATACAATATACTGCTGAGAAAATCCCTTATTAAGGAAGATCCCTATCAATACGAAAAAAATATACAGGAAATCAATCCTCCTCCCAGAGGTAATTTCTTAGAATCAGAGAAACAGGAAAAATTAAGCCAGCGCCTATCCGATTTTCATGCACAGTTGGATTTTTTAATTCATTACTACCAGTTCAGTCTGGATTTTATTACACTTGATCGTCTTAGGCGAATTGTTTCGCTTGTTCAATATATAGATTGGCAGCGCTTGACTGAGCAGTCTTCTAATATGACAACAGGAGTGCTGGCCGAATTCCTTACCAAGGTGAGACTGGGTACAGATAATATATCGACCGGTATAATCAATGATTCCGTTACCCAGCTTAGGAAAACCGTGCAGCAGATCCTCTCCATACTGAAAGAAATATCAGTTTATCAACGAGAAGCCTATAAATTCGACATTCACAAGATAATTATTTCTCAAATCCCAGAAGTAAAAACTAAAGCCGGAGGGGAAGAAACAGCCGAGGCTGTATCTGCCGATCAGGAAGAGATGCTGAAAAAAATTAAAATGGAGTTCAGACAGCAGATGGGAAACTCACCGTTCTATCCTGAACTTGCTCGGGAGGCGGCGACCGAATATTTTTCCGACGGCAGTAAGGATCTGCAGGCTTCCGTTTTGAGTAAGCTTGATCTTTCTAGGGATAAACCAAAAAAGAAAAAAAAGGGACCTGAGTACAAATCCATACTATTGGAGGCGGTTCGTGTCATGGCTCTTTCCGGCAGCTACTTAATGGATGCCATCAGGAAGCTCAACGATAATAGGATCATGCTGGAAACTCGAAAGCGAGGGCTTCTAAGCAGATTCAAACGCTGGATTAAAAAGATGGCTCAGAAGGCTTCTGAGGCTAAGATTATGGAGATTGAGTATCTCGATAATGTGACAGGCACAATGAAAGTGGAAAAGATTAATTTTACCGCCATGATAGAAAGCACACAGAAGAAAGCAAGGCTTTTCAGCATCATCTCCAACAGAATGAGTACTGCATTTCAACGCCTGGAAGCGGCATCGGAGAATCAGATTTTTGAGTTTCTTAACAAGAATTTAAGAGAACTGCAAATAATTCATCGCCGATCAGAGGGACTGAATACCTATTTCAGGAGTGAGGTCCCAAAAGAAGAGAAGGGAAGAATCAAGGGCATAAAGATTGAGCTTGGCACCATTAAAAACATCATAATCAGGACAAATAAGCAGAAACATGAGTATATATTCCAAAAAGAAGAAGAAGAGCAAATGAAGAAATTGGGTATTAAGATGAATGAGGATTAAGCTTTATACATACCCAGGATTCTCAAATCCTCTGTTTCTTTCTTCAATACATCGATAGCGGCTGAAAAAATTGAAAATTTTTTAGGAATGTCGACATCTACATAGAACATCTCTTCCCATGGTTTACCGGGTATGGGCCTGGATTCCAGCTTCTTCATATTGATGCTTTTTTCTGCAAGCACCTTAAGTACCTCGTATAGGGAACCGGGTTTATTTAAGGTGGAAAAAACTAATGAGGCTTTATTGGGCTCCCTTACTTTGAAATATTCCTCCCTGGCGATAATGACAAAACGGGTGTAATTCCGGCTGTTTGTCTCTATTCCCTCTTTCAGAATCTTCATTTTATAGAATTTGCCGGCCTCTTCACTGGCTATGGCTGCATTCGCTCTATTTCCCTTTTTTAATATAAAGCCTACTGCTCCAGCCGTATCGTAGAATGGGATTTTTTCCCAATTCGGGAATCGGTCCAAAAAACCGGTACACTGGGACAGGGCCTGTGGGTGAGAATATACTCGCTTGATATCCTTAATCTCCGCTGACGGCAGGGCAATCAGATTATGTATGATGCGTATCGTTTTTTCACCGATAATTTTTAGGTCCGGGTATTGAAGTAGAAGATCGTAATTCTGGTGGATTGACCCGGTAAGTGTATTTTCTAAAGGAATGATTCCGCAGTGGGTCCTACCCTCCAGTACAGAATTAAAAACGTCCCGGAACTCAGGCAAGGGTACCGAATCCGTTTCTTCAGGGAAATAGCGGAAAAGCGCATTTTCACTGAATGCAGCTTTCTCCCCCTGAAATCCAACCTGGAGTCTTTCCCCTGTCCGGATAGGAGCAGTGGAAATTAATGGACCTGTAGACGGCAAATGCTCAGGGGGTTTGGCCACTTCCTTGCCCAGCACAGGCGCCAGGGCTTCTATATCCCGCATAAGTTTTTCAAATTGTTCTGGATACAGGGATTGGGGCCCGTCCGACAGAGCAGAATCAGGATCGGTGTGAACTTCTACGATTAAGCCATCTGCACCGGCAGCTATCGCTGCCAGGCCCATGGGGAGCACTTTTTCACGAATTCCGGTTCCGTGACTTGGATCAACGAATATTGGTAGATGGCTTAATTTTTTTACCACCGGTATAGCACTAATATCCAGGGTGTTTCGTGTATAGGTCTCAAAAGTTCTGATGCCGCGTTCACAAAGAATGACATAATCCGTTCCATGTGCGAGCAGATACTCTGCGGACATGAGCAGGTCCTGTATAGTGGCGGCGGGTCCCCTTTTAAGCATAACGGGTTTACCTAGAGAGCCTACTTTCTTAAGAAGTTCAAAATTCTGCATATTGCGGGCACCGATCTGCAAAATATCAATGTAATCACTGAACATATCTGTGTGTTCTGTAGAAACGATTTCCGATATAGTGGGCAGTCCTGATGCTTCACCTGCTTCTTTCAAGTACTTCAGGCCTTCCTCTCCCAACCCCTGAAAGGAATAGGGGGAAGTCCTCGGTTTATATGCTCCGCCTCTTAAGACGGCTGCCCCCGACTCCTTCACCAGATGGGCAACTTCAAGAATCTGCTGTTTGGATTCCACGGCACAGGGACCGGCTATGATCACAATTCTGGGTCCCCCAATTTTTATCGTCCCCACCGGCACACAGGTATCCTCTTTTTTGAATTCTCTGGAAGCAAGCTTATAGGGTTTGGTAATAGGGATTACCCGGGCCACACCCGGTAAGATTTCAACTTCTCTCAGATCCATGGGAATGAGCCCGACAGCGCCTAAGATCGTCTCTTCTTCGCCTCGAATCTCTTTAATGCGAAACCCCTTTTGTTCGAGAAAAACGATTAAATTCTCTTTTTCCGATTCCTTGATATTATGATCTAAAACGACAACCATTTTAATTAATTCTTTTTCACAGTAATCCTGTTGCGGCCGGATTCCTTGGATTGGTACAGGGCCTTATCAGCTTCTGCATGGTATATGGATTATATTAATAAACTCTAAGAATGCCAAGGATTTAAATTCATTCCATTTTTCTCTTTAGTCTTGATAGCTTAGGTGTATTGTCATAGACTTTAGGGATATGAGGAAATTGATTCAGCAGTACGCGAAAGATCTGACAGCGGGAAGATTGGCGTCCGGATATGAGCATTCATACAGGATCTATCACCTGGCCAGAGAAATTGGTGAGGGACTGGACTATGACGACGAGATCCTGCACTCCGCTTGCTTTCTTCACGATATTGAGATGATTTCAGAGCATTCCAGCAGTTCTGCCGAGAAGGCTAAAGCTATCCTCCAGGAGACGGGATTTACACCAGGCAAGATTAGACAAGTGTATTCGGCTATTTTAAATCATATGCCAGGGCCCGAGGGGAAGGCGGACTCTTTGGAAGGTAAATTGCTCCATGATGCGAATCTCATAGATAGTCTTGGAGCCATTGGGTTCGCCAGGCTGGCTATTGGATCTTTTTTCTGGCACCACTATAATACTATGGAGGATGTTTTTAAGCTCCTTAAACGCTGGTTGGGATATGCGGACAACTTTTACCTTCCTAAGAGCAGGGATTTAGCCAAGGATAAAATTGATTTTCTAAATTCTGCTTTGGAACAATTCTCTAAAGAGTTTAATCTCTAAATAAGGAACCCCACTTGACAAGCTAAGCCTTAACCACAATTCTATGGGGTATTATGGAAGCTGAGATGTTGATCCAGGGGCTCCATCCTCTGGAGATTAAGCTGCTTCTGCATTATAAAGCGGATGAGCTGATTACCTCTGAAAAAGTTTTAGATGAACTCTCCTATAATCTTGGACAGTGCAACCAGGCATTCAGCTGGCTTTCAGCAAAAGAGTTGATAGAGGAGAAAAGCCGGGAGAAAAGCATTAAGTTTTTGCTGACGGAATTGGGCAGGGATTATCAGGAGAAGGGATCTCATGAAGAGAGAATTTTTAAGCTGATTCAGAAGCAGGGCCCCTTAACTCTTCCGGATATCGCCGTTCGTTTGAAATTAGAGAATCGAGAAGTCGGTTCGGCCTTTGGCGCACTTTCTAAGTCCGGACTTCTAGGTATGAATGAGAAAAAGCAGGTTGTTATCCTTGATAATAAAAAACTTAAGGCGATCGACGCGTTGACTGGTCTGCTGAACCTGTTTACTCAGAATGAAGTTGTGGAAAAGAAGAATCTAAGCTTAGAGCAGGCTGAACTTATATCGAGCTTAGGCCGAAAGAGGGGAGCTTCCAGGGGTCTGTTCCGTATACTGGAGAAAGAGGAGGTAATCTATGTCTTAACTTCTTCGGGTCTGAAGGTAAGAGATATTCTTCTTAATCAGGGGATAACGGGAGATGAAATCGGCATCCTGACTCCGGAGCTATTAAAAAATGAGGCATGGAAAAAGCAGAAATTCCGGGGATACAATATCAATATTCCACCCGTGAGGGTGCTCCTGGGAAGAAAAAACCCCTACGTTGAGTTTCTTGAGAGGCTAAAGGATAAACTTATTTCTTTAGGCTTTGAAGAATTTGACGGACCCCTTTTAGAGACAGAATTCTGGAACTGTGATGCATTATTCATGCCCCAGTTTCACTCAGCCCGGGATATACATGATGTATACCATGTCAAGGATCCGACACACGCTAAAGAGATCGAGCAGCCCTATCTCGACCAGGTTGCCGCAACCCATGAGAATGGCTGGAAAACAGGGAGTCTGGGCTGGCGTTATAAATTTGATCGACAGTTTACCCGTCGTATGATACTGCGCAGCCAGGGCACCGTCCTGTCCGCAAAGACTCTTCCCCGGGCAAAAGTGCCGGGAAAATACTTCGGAGTGGTGCGCTGCTTCCGCTATGACCGGGTGGACGCTACCCATTTAGCTGATTTTTATCAGACCGAAGGGATTGTTCTGGGAGAAGAAGTGAACTTGAAAACACTTTTAGGCCTTTTAAAGATGTTTGCCGTAGAAGTGGCCGGGGCTGAAGAGTTCAAATTTGTCCCGGGATACTTTCCCTTTACCGAGCCCTCGGTGGAGGTTCACATTAAACATCCGGAATTGGGGTGGTTCGAGCTTGGCGGTTCCGGGATTTTCAGACCCGAGGTTACAGCACCTATGGGAATCAAGGTTCCTGTACTGGCATGGGGATTGGGAATAGATCGTATGGCCTTAGTGGCTCTGGGTTTGAATGATCTACGCGATCTCTTTACTGGTGATATTGAGCAGGTTCGTTTAAGAACAAGGAAAGAATTATGCCGAAGATAGAAGTCAATGATCGAGTATTCTTCCGGATGATCGGCAGGAGTATGGAAAGCTCAGAACTTTCTAAAGCTCTAACCGTGGCCAAGGCGGAGTTGGATGATTGGCTTCCTGATCCGGGGGGGAATCTTATAAAGATAGAACTAAATGATACCAATAGACCTGATCTATGGTCCACCGTAGGCCTTGCGAGACAACTCAGGCTGTTTTTCAGTGAAACCCTGCCCAGCTATCCCTTTTTCTCTTCTAAAGGAAATACTATGGATTCGGCAAATCGGGTGGTACAGGTAGACCCCGGTTTAAAGGAAATACGACCCTATATTGCCGCTTTCATTGCAGAAGGACTACCCATAGATGATCCTCTGCTCAAAGACCTGATACAGTCTCAGGAGAAGCTGTGCTGGAACTACGGCCGGAAGCGCAGCTCTATAGCCATGGGTGTCTATAGAGCGGATCTTATGAGCTTTCCCGTTCAATACAGGGCGGCTGACCCGGATAAGACCTCCTTCATCCCTTTAGATTCCGATAAGGAGCTTTCTTTACGCGCCATTCTCACAGAGCATGCCAAGGGAATCGAGTTTGGCTCAATAGTGTCGGGCTTTGAGCTTTTTCCCTTTTTAGAGGACAATAATGGAGAGGTTTTGAGTTTTCCACCGATTATAAACAGCGCCCGTCTGGGTGCGGTAAATGTTGGAGACAGCCAGCATTTTATCGAGCTGACCGGTACGGATATTGATTCCCTCCTGCTTGCATGTTCTATTGCGGCATGTGATCTGGCTGATTGCGGATACACGATTGGGCCTGTAAGAATTGCCTATCCCTATGATACTCCCTATGGCCGGGAAATTGTTACACCATATTATTTTCAGAAACCCGTCAGTCTGGATACTGCATATGGATGTAAGCTGCTCGGTGAGGAAATTTCAGCCGAAGAAGCTGCCGCCTGTATTCATAAAATGGGCATTGAGGTCAGTCGGTCAGGAGAAAGGTTGACCGTAACACCACCGCCTTATAGAAATGATTTTCTCCACTCTGTAGATATTGTAGAAGAGATCATGATCGGCCGGGGAATGGAGAGCTTTGAGCCGATATGGCCGGAGGATTTTACTATCGGAAGACTATCTTCCATGGAGATGTTCAGCCGAAGAGTCCGGGAAATTATGGTCGGCTTAGGTTATCAGGAGATGATCTACAACTACCTGGGTTCCAGTAGGGATTTTGTAGAGCGTATGAATATCGACGGTTGTGATATTATTGAAATAGCCAATCCCATGAGTGAAAATTCGGAGATAGTCAGGAATTCTCAGCTCCCGAACCTATTATCCTCGGAATCCACATCCGGCAATGCGGTTTATCCGCATCGGATCTTTGAAATTGGTAAGACTGTGGTTAAGGATAGTGAGGAAAATTACGGATCCCGAACCAGTACTAAGCTCTCCTTTTTAGTCTCAGACAGAGAGGCGGGATTCAATGACGTTAACTCCCATCTCAGCGCTTTGTTTTTTTATCTTTCCCGGGACTATTCCCTGAAAAAAATTACAGATCCCCGTTTTATACATGGACGGGCAGGAGCTGTAATGTGTGAGGGTAAAGATGTTGGAATTGTGGGTGAAATTCATCCTGAAGTACTGAAAAACTGGGGAATTCAGATGCCATGTGCAGGGGTGGAATTGGATCTGGATTTTATCGCATAAAGGCCACCATGCAGCAGTAGAGGAGGTTAAAGATGGATACAATAAATATTGAGGTGGTTGATTTGCAGTGGGAAGAGGGCTGCAATATTATTGTCGGACAATCGCACTTTATTAAAACAGTCGAGGACCTTGGTGAGATCTTAAACTGTTCAGTACCGGGCATACAATACGGGCTGGCATTCTGTGAGTCCTCAGGTCCCTGTCTGATTCGTACGGAGGGGAATGATGAAAAGCTTATTGAACAGGCCGTAACCTGTGCCCAAAGAGTTGGGGCAGGTCATAGTTTCTTCATCATCATCCGAAATGCCTTTCCCATTAATGTCCTGAACCAGATAAAATCCTGTCAGGAAGTAGCAAGGATCTTCTGTGCCACAGCCAATCCTCTTCAAATTCTCTGTGCCGAGACCCAGATAGGAAGGGCTATTGTGGGGGTGGTGGATGGATTCTCCCCCAAGGGTGTAGAAAAAGAGGCGGATAAGAGGGACAGAAAGGAGCTTTTAAGAAAATTCAAGTATAAATTTTGAAATTAATCTACTGGAGAAAAGTCCTCTTTGGAGGCTCCACAAACAGGACATACCCAGTCATCCGGCAGGGACTCAAAGGACGTTCCGGACTTAATTCCCCCCTCGGAATCTCCTGCCTCAGGATCGTAAATGTAGCCACACACATTACATACATACTTCTTCATCATTTAACCTCCCGATCTTAGATTCAGCCTATTCTTTCCGGCTGGTGAGTTCCCTGTCAAGCATATACAAGCCGTTGGGTGAATCTTTTACCGCTTAATCAATTCTCAAAACCTTAGCCCCTCGAATCTTTCTTGTCTTAAGCTCAATCAATGCCTTGTTTGTCTCTTCCAGTGTAAATTCCTGAACTTCAGGTTTGATGTGCATTTCAGCTGCCAATGCTAAGAATTCGCTCACATCTTTTCTACTGACATTGGCTACACTCTTGATCTCCTTTTCTAGCCAGAGGTGTTTAGGATAATCCAATTTTAGAAGATGGTTCTTGTCTACTTCTTCTTTGCGAATCGCATTGATGACCAATCTCCCCCCGCGTTCTAGATTTTTCAAAGCTTCAACTACCGGTTTCCATACCGGTGTGGTGTCAATAATGCAATCCAGTTTTTCAGGCGATTCCTCTGCAGTATCCCCAGCCCAGACAGCGCCAAGTTCTTTAGAAAACGCTCTTTCCTTTACACTTCTGGCAAAGACAAAGACCCTGGCGTTCTGATATTGATATCTTACCATCTTCAGTACAAGATGAGATGAAGCTCCAAATCCAGTAAGTCCAAGATTCTGCCCGTCTTTTAGGCCGGTTAGTCTTAGAGACCGGTAGCCAATTGCTCCTGCACACAGAAGAGGAGCCGCTTCCAAATCGGAAAAGACGTCGGGAATGCGATAAGCGAAGTCTTCCAAGACGGTCATATACTGGGCATACCCTCCATTGGCATCCCTGCCCGTTGCCTTAAAGTTGTGGCATAGGTTCTCATTGCCCTGCAGGCAGAACTTGCATTTTCCGCAGGCGGAATAAATCCAGGCAATTCCGACTTTATCTCCAATTCTGAAAGTGTTTGCTTTACTGCCGGTTTCTTCGACACGACCAACTACTTGATGACCTGGAACAACAGGAAAACGCGGCGGCGGTGTTCTGCCCTCAATTTCATCCAATTCCGTATGACAAACTCCGCAGGTTAGAACCTTCACCAGGATTTCTTTTTCTTCCGGAACAGGGTCTGGCAGATCGATTAGCTGAAGTGGGGTTGTATTTTCATCGATACTGCAGAGCTCATTCAATACCATCGCTTTCATTTAGTAGATCACTCCGAGCACGGAATCAATTCTTTTTAATTGCTGGGCCAAGCATTTAATAGCCTTAAAGCTTAAAAGCCTGCTTTTACGGATCCGGTCCACTTCCTTGAGCAGGGAATAGATACTGTCAAAAGCTGCGCCCACAGCCAGATCGTCATTCATATTTTCCTCAAATTCGGTACTGATCCTCTTAACCAGGGTAAGTATTTTCCGATCTTCATTTCCGAACATGGTGGGTGATCCTGGCTTTGAAAGAGAATTAACCAGCTCATGAAAAGAATTCAGATATGCGCAGGCACAGCGGAATTTTTTCTCTGTGAGGTTGAGCTTTTTCCTGTAATGCGTGTATATAAGGAAAAAGCGTATATGCCCGGCATGACATGCTTTATCAAGCATATCCTCTAAATAGCGAATATTCCCCCTGCTCTTAGACATTGGCCTGCCGTCTACAGTTAGATGCTCTCCATGGAGGTAGTAATTGGCATAGTCTTGTCCGGATAGAGATTCTATAATAG
This sequence comes from Spirochaetales bacterium, assembly GCA_030615505.1. Taxonomy (GTDB): domain Bacteria; phylum Spirochaetota; class Spirochaetia; order SZUA-6; family DRHE01; genus JAUWZD01. The sequence continues at coordinate 16,346 of JAUWZD010000070.1, forward strand.
CAATATTGTAATCATGGTGACGGTAAATGTTATCAATACCTCCACAATTAATATCAATCATATAGCCTAAATTTTCCGTAATGATGGCCGGATCCTGGATATTCCAGGAGGGCCGCCCTTTACCGATTTCCGTGTCCCAGAAAATATGATCCCCTTTTTTAAAGCCGTGCCAGAGGACGAAATCTCCCCTGTTCCACCGGCGTCCAATATAGGTATCCTTTTTAAAACGAACCTTCTTTTTAGGCCACCTGCCCATATCGAGGTGGAAGAGCTTACCAAAACCCCTAAATTTAAGAGGGTTAAAAAAGACATCTCCCCTGTGCCAGTAAGCGTACTCCTTATCAATCAGGCTGTTTATGAGCCGTACGGCCTGAGGGACGGTTGTAGATGAGCGGGGAATTGTTTCAGGCAGCTTTATGTTCAAGAGTTTTGTCTCTTTATAGAAATAGTCTGCCACTTCTTCAGCCAGTTTTTTTATATCAGAGTTCTGCTGCCTGGCCTCCTGGATAATTTTATCCTCCACATCGGTGAAATTAATGACCCTCTGAATCTTATAGCCAAGATATTCAAGGTATTTGAGCAGGACATCTTCATAGATAAAGGTTCTGTAATTACCGAGATGGGCACGGCGGTAAATAGAGGGACCGCAGGTAAAGATCTTAACTTCCTTATCTTTCCGCGGTTTGAAAGCTTTTTTATTACGAGTCATAGTGTTGTAAAGTCTCAGCATTATTTCTCCTTATGTAGTAGAATAATTTCCCTCACCCATCAAGTTGATAATTGCATAAAATAGTATTTTTGTAAATTTCTCTTGTTCGTTTCAATATCGAAATAACGTATGCGCCTGAGTTTATCCGGATAATCTTTTGCAGACTTGATGCCAGTAAGTATGATCGTTTGATCACATCTCAATCCAGTGGACTTGTCAACCGGACGGGAGTAAAGGCTTGCGAAACTTTAGGTTGGTCTTGGAGCGGATCAGATCGTCAAGAATATTCACATCATGCACCTTTCCGTCGGTTATTTTGATGAATGAGGGCAGATTTCCGCGTAAATCAAGCAAAGCATTCAACTTTATAGCGCCTTTTTGGCTGCGAAAATGAGCCTAGGGGAACAGGGAAAGACATAAGTCGATTGTAGTGGAGCTCCTCAACTTTTGCAGGTGTCATTCTTATCCTGAAAGACAGGTATGGCGCCTGCTCTCAGTATATGCACAAACTGGTGAAATAAAACCGGCTTTAGATTTGAAAGCTTCGCTTTTATTTGATTCTCAGATAAAGAAGATGCGGGAGCAAATCATTTTGTTCATCGATAAGCTTCCTAAGGATACTCAAGCTAATTTCCGGAATCTTTTGGACTTTACCGATCTTTTTCAGGATAGAATGCTGTTCTTAAGTGATCTTATTCTCTATCGGAAGATACATTTCAGTACCTGGATTTCTTTCATCAGAAGCTCTTTAGAGAGTTCGAGTTTATTCAAGAAATAATCCAGCCTGATTCACTGAAGACTATTGTGCTGGAGTATGCAGGATGGCTGGCAGACAAGTTCCTGGATATGGAGGCGCTTGTAGGATAGCCGCAATAAACTGGGAAGGAATACCGGATGATGAGTTTGAAATGTATAAGAGGCGGCTTGAGATCAATGATCAGGAGAATTTTAGAGCAGGATGAAACATACCGGGGTAAGATTGCTCAAATATCAGATAGGACAATCTATCGCTTCTTAGAGGAAAACTCCTTAAGCAGGAAAGAACGGTTCGGCCTGCTTATCAAGAATCACAGAAGGGCCTATCATTCATTTGAAGTTCCACATTCGCTGGCTTTAGTCCGGGGAGATGCCCGGGACGGCATATGGCTTAACCTTCCGGCAAGTATCTGATCCTTCGCTGCTGTATTTGCTGGTAACATATCGGAACGAAAGAAGCCGGCGCATTCCATGCCGGTTGGCTCGAATATGGCTGTCCTAACGTAATCTGTGTAACTGATTCCGGTGATTTTCTGAATCACCAAGCTCAAGATGATGTAACCACTGTTGCTATATGAAAATCGTTCTCCTGGAAAGAACTTCATAGAGCTTTGGGCAAACATGGGTATGAAATCGCTGGGCTGTGTCATGGTGTAGACCGGACGGTCCGCCCATATCGCCTCGTAGTCCTCCATGGTTTCCTCATCGAAGTAGTCGGGTACACCTGAGGTGTGAGACAAAAGATGGGCAATGGTTATTTCCCGTGCGAAACTGGGGAAGATACCGGGCAAGATGTTACACAGCCTAGTATCGAGGGACAAGTGTCCTTCTTGCAGCAATCGCATAATGGCGGAGGAGATAGGAAGATTAGCTGGTATATAAATGGTACTATTGTGTCAATTATGTCTACGAAGTTCATGGCTATTGGGATAAAGGAAAAAAACAAGCGCGACAATACAGAATATATTTAGCAAAGAAAGATCCAAAAACAGGTGAAATAATTTCAACGAATAAAGGATATAGATCTTGGGATTATGGGAACACCTATTTTCGTATGGTGAAAATACTACAACTACAACGAAATGATGGAACCAGAACTCGAGAAGCGTGGTTACATCTACGTACCGACGAAAGAGGTACGGGAGCTGTGGGCACTATTCACCACCTACAACCTCACCAAATTGGCAAAACCCGTTTCAACTGTCCTGCCTATTTCAAGAGAAGCAAGAAGAGAAATAGACTTGAAATTTTCGCCTTTGTGATGGTTGATCTGTAGGTGTCGATAGAGAGATCCCTCGAGCTTAGAAATCTTGCTTTCGTATAGTACAGGGTACTCTATACTGTTTCCGTATAACGGGATAAAGCCTACGCAGACCAACGGTGAGCTAACCTTTCCAGAAAAGGTGAAGCCGGTCTTTCGAAAGGCGATCATCGGATATGTACTCGCCCTTTGAGTAAACGAGAAAGGAAGGACAAGTATGCTGTCTTCCACTAACTGTTCAATCCAATGATGTAGAACATCAGCACAGGAAGCGGTTTCCACAATCCGAACATAAGGGCTATCGAGTGTATATCCAAAGTACCCGTCTTCAGGAATGCACCATGCATTCGTGTAGCCAGGCGAAGTAAGTCGCTTGCTTGATGCTTTAGATAGATCCCTGTCTATTTCTAATGATACCACCAGACCTTCACTTCCAACGATGCGAGGGATTAGGGCGACCAGGTAACCGGGACCTGTTCCGATCTGGAGCACTCTACGATATGCTAATCAACTGAGTATATCTCTAGCAAATAAGTCCGAGAGAGTCTCTTGGCAATTGTCGTTTTCCCAGCACAGGAGCCGCCACAGATTGAATAGAGATTCAACATTTGCTATGCTTTTCGACTAACCATATAGACGAGGCTGGTATTTCGCCTAATGCATGTTTCGTACTCCACGTGTTATGCGCAGTACCCGGCGTCGCTATCCCTTTCCATAGAATACCTTTGCTATAAAATCCCTGTCCGGTACTCTACGTCTCTCTAACTCTGCTAATACCACACTCTTGTCATATGGAACTTTGCAACTGTTCAAGCTATAGCTCCCACCATCTATACGGAGAAGAGCGAACCGTGCCAGAGAGTCCTTGCTACAGCCAGCCGATCCTGGATTCACGTATTCTTTTATACCTTTTTTACGTGAAGAGGTGTGAATGTGCCCGTAGAAGACAATGTCAGCTGGAATAAAAGAGAAGTACCTATCTAACTCTTCCACCCCACCAACGGGAACATTGCTGAAATCGTATCCATCCTCTCGCATCCGGCCGTGGACGAAACCAACCTTTAGTCCATTGAACTCGTGAATCGCGATATAGGGAAGCGACTTTACTTGAGCTTTTTGCTTCTCGTCCAATTCACTTCTGACCCATATCTGATGCTCAAGCTCACCACTGCTCATGTAGGAGGGAGGAGGTTGAGGTATCCCGTTGGCCAAGTATCGCTCATGATTCCCCATAACCATTCTTGTGTCTGCTCTATCTAGCAGTAGCTGAAGGCATTCTCCCGGAAACGGACCGATGGCTATAGAATCGCCTGTATGATAAACAAGATCACAACCTATACGCTCAACTTCCTTGAGAACTGCTTGAAGAGCCGGTAGATTACCATGCACGTCGGTTATCACTGCGATCGACATACTACTCATTTTCTATCTCTGTCATCAAAGCCGGGTATTGCGCCTAACAGTGAATTTGCGATTGCGTGAATACTACCTGGTTTTCAAAATTCGCGCAAGTATTCGCAAATCCTTACAAAATGGTGGAATTCACAAAGTGTTTCGTGAATTCATTATATCTAGGATATTTCTCCCTTTTCTTCCATAAGACTGTCTAACGGAATCCTGATCCTGCTTATATCAGGTATGCTTACATGCGTATAGATTTCTGTCGTCTTCGAGCTTTTATGCCCCAAAAGCTCTTGAATGTACCTCAGATCGCTACCCGATTCTAACAGGTGTGTTGCAAATGAATGCCTCAAATTGTGCACCGAGAATTCTTTCCAGATTTCTGCTTTATGTCTTGCACTTTCAAAAACCTTCTGAACCGTTCGTTTAATAGATGCGCCCATTCAAAGCCCGTGTCTGGCGACAATTTCTCAAAAACTGCCCGTCAAGCTGTCAAAAACCATCTTTTAGGGCCTTTTGCCAGGATAAAATATTTTTAGTATCTCCATATTTCGTTGCTGTCATTGAATTTACGAACAGCGCAAATGGCTCAAATACGACCCCAACATTCCCTCTGGAGGAAAACGGTCTTATACCGTCACATACAAGGCTGCTTTGTTTCAGATAAGATCGACAGATCTTTACCCGGTACTAAAAAGTGTATATGCTGAAGCTCAAATTGCAGGCATACTTTCTGAATGCACTTGAATCCTTCTTTAGAGAGGAATGGATAAATTTTGAATATTATGAACAGGTCTGTACTTAAAAGGAGCATAGCATGGCCTCTGTAGAAATTAAGCCTGGTGTTTACTGGATTGGAGTCAACGACAGAACAACGGACCTCTTTGAGGGTATCTGGCCCATCACCCGGGAGGGTGTTTCGTATAATTCCTATCTAATTGATGATAGGAAGAAGGTAATTATTGATCTCTCTAAAGCTATAAAGACAGATATCTTCTTTGATCATATTGCAGAGATCATTGATATCTCGGAGATTGACTATGTGATAATCAATCACATGGAGCCGGATCATACCGGTGTCCTTCGGACCCTGAAAAGAATGGCGCCCAAATTGACTATATTGGGGACTACAAAAACCAAACAGATGTTGGAAGGCTTCTATGGAATTAAAGAAAATGTGCAGGAGGTTTCAAACGGGGAAACCCTTTCTACCGGTACTAGGGAATTGAAGTTTATATACACTCCCTTTGTACACTGGCCTGAAACCATGGTGACTTATGATACGAAGGATAGAATTCTCTTTCCTTGTGATGCTTTTGGGGGTTATGGCGCGCTTAGAGGTGCAATTTTTGACGATGACTGCAAGGATTTGGACTTCTATATTAAGGAATCTCTGCGCTACTTTGTAAATATCGTTGCTAAATTTACTCATCCTGTTTTACAGGCTATTGAGAAACTCTCTGATATATCGATTGACATTATTGCTCCATCTCATGGTCTCATATGGAGAAAGCAGCCCCAGCTTATCGTTGATCTGTACAGAAAGTGGTCGGAATATGCCAGGGGCGATAATGAGTTTGGGGTAACGCTGATATATGGTTCAATGTATGGCAATACTGAGATGATGATGAACACAGTTGTTCAAGGATTATCCAGTGAAAATATTCCGATAGAGATCTTTGATGCATCCCGGACTCATCCCAGCTATATTCTACCCTCTTTATGGACGTATTCGGGGGTGGTAATCGGGGCTCCTACTTATGAAGGCGGACTTTTTCCGCCTATTGCACATGTACTGGAGATGGCTGTTTCGAAGCGTGTAATGAATAAAAAGGCGGCGATGTTCGGAAGCTATGGTTGGAGCGGCGGAGCCTTAAGAGGGATTAAGAGCATTGTTGAAGCTGCAAAGTGGAACATGCTCGATACTTTGGAGTTTATCGGCGGTCCAACGGACGAAGACCTGAAGAGGGGTAAGGAATTTGGAGTAAACTTTGCCAGGAGTTTGAAGGCACAGGAATCTCTCTAAGGGGAAGGATCACTCCCTCCATCGGTTGTACATCACCACCTCATCCTGGGGTTTTCTGCTGCGTTTGTGGAGCTCTTTTTTGCCCAATAATTTGCATCAGGCAGGTTTGATTTAACTTTTTCAAGTTCCTCTTCTTGATTCACTACAATAAATCGCCAGGGTTGGTTGTTGAAGCAGGAAGGAGCATAGGTTGCTGCAGCCATAACCCTCTTTAAGACATCCATGGGGATACTTTTTTCCGAGATAGCCCGTTTGGCTCTTATTTTTTCGATTTCAGGTAATAAATCCTTCATATTATACTCCTTTCATCCTACAATATTCATTTTCGTATTCAATTTCCACTGTGGAATGCTCAAAATTAATGCTTTCAGTTATTTCATCTATTTCACCCTTGATTCGCAAAACCTCATTCTTACTTGTATTATTATCTACCACCACATGCATTGTCAGAACATGGTTTTCACCATCTAATGACCAAACATGGGTATGATGAATGGATTGCACTTTATTAATTGACAGCAATTCACCTTCGATTTTATCAACATCGATATCTTCAGGAACAGCTTGTAAGAAGAGCGACAATGTCTTTTTTAAATTGCCTATCACATTAAATAAGATGTAGAGCATAATCAATATGGATAATATTGGGTCAAGAATGTGAATATCTTTGAATAGCAAAATAATGCTCACTGCCAATACGGCTGCCCAGCCTAATACATCTTCCAGCAGATGCCAGGCAATTACCCTGGCGTTTAATGTTTTACTGCCTTTTACCCGCAATACTGCAATACCGTTAACAATGATTCCCACAACGGCCAAGAGTGCCATTCCTTGAGCATTTGAATGCTCAGGTTGAAAGAGCCTTGGGATAGCTTCGGATAGGACAAATAAGGAACCCGCTATTAGCACGATAGTATTAACCAATGCACCCAGTAACGAAAAGCGCCGATAGCCGTACGAATACCTTTTATCCTTTTTTTTCTTTGAATACTTATCTAAATACCAGGACAGGCCCAGGGAAAAACTGTCTCCTAAATCATGTAGAGAATCTGCAAGAATTGCAAGGCTATTTGTCCAAATGCCGCCAATTACTTCAATTACGGTAAAGCAGAGATTCAGAAAAAATGCTGCTTTAATGCTGCTTGTGCTACCGGGTGTATGTTTGTGTCCCATATTGTTGATTATATATGCTTTTCTTTACTGAGTTTAGAGCTTCAGAGGACTTTCTGAATAGTGAATGATAGTCATTTTTATAATTGCAGAAACCTCTTCCAACGAATGTCCAACCACTTTCACAGTCTAATGTCTGTCAGAGTGAGATAGCGCACCGATGGATTGTCTTCCTTCAACAACCAGTTTGTCGGATCAAGCTTTCAATACCGACTTCCAATCGCTCATCTGCCTTTACTCCCTGTATCTCGAAAGAAATTGCCGGCCACACCGGATCCTGCAGCACACCATTTGCCTCCTCTACATTCTTAAAAGCCTCAAATACCATTTACCCTTTCACCTCCTGTTTCATCATTTCAAGAAACTCAATGCAGTGGTGATGTCTTCAGCAATCATCCTCCGTTTGCTCTTCTCGATGAAGAAGCGAGGTACACACCCAGATCGAGTATATCCTTAATTGACGAGACATCTGCATCGGCATCTTGGAAAGCTTGTACAGTGGTTTGCTGAAATAACGGATTTCCTTCTTCATAGTAATAGTCCTTAGAACTCGCAGGGGCAGCTTCTGAGATCATCACTATGTAGACTTTGTCTGGCCTCACGTCCACATCTGGGATAATGTAACTCT